>CAMLNA010000050.1 GCA_946481025.1 uncultured Rivibacter sp. | reverse complement strand
CACGGCAAGAACGTGGCCCCGCGCGTGGCGGCCAAGCTCGACGTGGCGCAGCTGAGCGACGTCACCAAGGTGGTGAGCGCCGATACCTTCGAGCGCCCCATCTACGCCGGCAACGCCATCGCCACCGTGCAGAGCGCCGACAAGGTGAAGGTCGTCACGGTGCGCACCACCGGCTTCGACCCGGCAGCGGCGCAGGGCGGCAGCGCCAGCGTGGAAAGCATTGCGGCCGTGGCCGACAGCGGCAAGTCGAGCTTCGTGGGCCGCGAGGTCACCAAGAGCGACCGCCCCGAACTCACCGCGGCCAAGATCATCGTCTCGGGTGGCCGGGCGATGGGCAGCAGCGACAAGTTCAACGAAGTGCTCACGCCGCTGGCCGACAAGCTGGGCGCCGCCTTGGGCGCCAGCCGCGCCGCGGTGGACGCGGGCTACGCGCCCAACGACTGGCAGGTCGGCCAGACCGGCAAGATCGTCGCGCCGCAGCTGTACATCGCCGCCGGCATCAGCGGGGCCATCCAGCACCTGGCCGGCATGAAGGACTCCAAGGTGATCGTGGCGATCAACAAGGACCCCGAAGCGCCGATCTTCAGCGTGGCCGACTACGGCCTGGAGGCCGATCTGTTCGAGGCGGTGCCGGCACTCGTCAAAGAGCTCGGCTGAGTTTTCCGAAAACGACAAGACCCAAGCGCCGCGACTGGCAACAGTCCAGGCGCTTTTTTTTGAACCCAGGAGACCGTGATGACCTACCAAGCCCCCCTGAAGGACATGCTGTTCGACATGCAGGCGCTCGCCGGGCTGGAGCAAGTGGCCCAGTTGCCGGGCTTCGAGGAGGCCGGCATCGAGACCGCACAGGCCGTGCTCGAGGAGTGCGCGAAGTTCAACGAGGGCGTGGTCGCGCCGCTCAACTTCGAAGGCGACCGGAACCCGAGCTACTGGAAGGATGGCCAGGTCTTCACGACGCCCGGGTTCAAGGATGCGTTCAGGCAGTTCTCCGAAGGCGGCTGGCAGGGCCTGCAGCACCCCGGCGACTTCGGCGGCCAGGGACTGCCCAAGACCATCGGCGCGGCCTGCGTGGAAATGCTCAACAGCGCGAACCTCAGCTTTGCCTTGTGCCCGCTGCTGACCGATGGCGCCATCGAGGCGCTGCTGACCGCAGGCACGCCCGAGCAGCAGCAGACCTACATCCCGAAGATGATCTCGGGCGAGTGGACCGGCACGATGAACCTCACCGAGCCGCAGGCCGGTTCGGACCTCGCGCTGGTGCGCACGCGCGCCGAGCCCCAGGGCGACGGCAGCTACAGGATCTTCGGCACCAAGATCTTCATCACCTACGGTGAACACGACATGGCGGGCAACATCGTCCACCTCGTGCTCGCGCGGGTGACGGGTGCGCCCGAGGGCGTGAAGGGCATCTCGCTGTTCATCGTGCCCAAGTTCATGGTCGAGGCCGACGGCTCGCTGGGCCGGCGCAACGACGTGCAGTGCGTGAGCATCGAGCACAAGCTGGGCATCAAGGCCAGCCCCACGGCGGTGCTGCAGTTCGGCGACCAGGGCGGCGCGATCGGCTACCTGGTGGGCCAGGAGAATCGCGGCCTCGAGTACATGTTCATCATGATGAACGCCGCCCGCTACGCGGTGGGCGTGCAGGGCATCGCGGTGGCCGAGCGGGCCTACCAGAAGGCGGTGCAGTACGCGAAGGACCGCGTGCAGTCGCGCCCGGTCGACGGCTCGCTGCCGGGCTCGGCGCCCATCATTCACCACCCGGACGTGAAGCGCATGCTGATGACGATGCGCGCACTCACCGAGGGCTGCCGCGCGATGGCGATCACGGCCGCGGCTGCGTACGACGCCGCGCATGCCCACCCCGATGCCGAGGTGCGCAAGCAGAACCAGGCCTTCTACGAGTTCATGGTGCCGCTGGTGAAGGGCTACAGCACCGAGATGAGCCTGGAGGTCACGAGCCTGGGCGTGCAGGTGCACGGCGGCATGGGTTTCATCGAGGAAACCGGCGCGGCGCAGTACTACCGCGACGCCAAGATCCTGACCATCTACGAAGGCACGACGGCGATCCAGGCCAATGACCTCGTGGGTCGCAAGACGGCACGCGATGGCGGTGCCACCGCCAGGGCGATCGCCCGGCAGGTCGCGGCCACCGAGACGCAACTGGCCGATCGCGGCAGCGAGGCCGCGCGTGCCGTGCACAAGCGCCTGAAAGCCGCCCGCGAAGCCTTCGAGCAGGTGGTCGACTTCATCGCCGGCCAGGCCAAGGCCAACCCGAATGCCGCCTTCGCCGGCTCGGTGCCCTACCTGCTGCTGGCGGGCAACCTGATGGCCGGCTGGCAGATGGCCCGTGCGCTGCTGGTGGCCGAAGACAAGCTCGCCGCCGGCGAGGACAAGGCTTTCATGCAGGCCAAGGTCACCACCGCGCGGTTCTACGCGGATCACATCCTCTCCCGCGTGCCCGGCCAGCGCGACGCCATCGTCGATGGCGCGCAGAGCGTGACCGCGCTCGCACCCGAAGCCTTCTGATCCCTGGAGATTGACGTGCCCCTGCCTCCCGTCCTGCAGAACCTGCCGCTGCCCATCATCGGCTCGCCGCTGTTCATCATCAGCAACCCGAAGCTCGTCATCGAGCAATGCAAGGCCGGCGTGATCGGCTCCATGCCCGCGCTCAATGCGCGGCCGGCCGAGCAGCTCGACGAATGGCTGGCCGAGATCACCGAGACGCTGGCCGCGCACAACCGTGCCCACCCGGACAAGCCGGCGGCGCCGTTCGCCATCAACCAGATCGTGCACAAGAGCAACGACCGGCTCGAGCACGACCTCGCGCTGTGCGTGAAGTACAAGGTGCCGGTGGTGATCACCTCGCTGGGCGCGCGCACCGACGTGAACGATGCGGTGCACAGCTACGGCGGCGTGGTGCTGCACGACATCATCAACAACAAGTTCGCGCGCAAGGCCATCGAGAAGGGCGCCGACGGCCTGATCGCGGTGGCGGCCGGGGCTGGCGGCCATGCCGGCACCACCAGCCCGTTCGCGCTGGTCCAGGAGATCCGCGAGTGGTTCGACGGGCCGCTGGCGCTGTCGGGCGCCATCGCCAACGGCCGCGCGGTGCTGGCCGCGCAGGCCATGGGGGCGGACTTCGCCTACATCGGCTCGGCCTTCATCGCGACCGAGGAGGCGAGGGCGGTGGAGGGCTACAAGCAGATGATCACCGAGAGCTCCAGCGAGGACATCGTCTACTCGAACCTCTTCACCGGCGTGCACGGCAACTACCTGCGCGGCTCCATCCGCGCCTCGGGGCTGGACCCGGACAACCTGCCGGTGAGCGACCCGAGCCAGATGAACTTCGGCGGCGAAGGCGGCGCCAAGAAGGCCTGGAAGGACATCTGGGGTTGCGGGCAGGGCATCGGCTCGGTCAAGGAAGTGCTGCCGGCGCGCATGCTGATCGAACGCCTGCGCAACGAATACCTGACGGCCAAGCGGCAGATCTGCGGCCACTGAAGGCGGCCGGGCCCGCGGGGCCCTATCGAGGCGACCGGCCGATCGCTTCGCTTGCCTTGAACGAGCGGGGCATACTGTATAAAAATACAGTATGCCCCGCTCGAAGTTCCCGCCCATCGTCAAGCAGCCGGTCCACCCCGTCGAGGCGGTGAAGGGCCGCGGCATGACCTGGGCCATGCCGCACCGCTTCTCGCTCGACGAGCGCGAGGCCTTCGACGACGGCTGGGGCACCGAAGACCAGCTCGTGGCCGAAGAGCACCTGCCGCCGGCCACCCAGATCATCGAAGAGCGGGTCAAGTCCATCATCTCGAGCAACGAGTCGCCGGACATTCCCTTCGAGCATTCGGTCAACCCGTATCGCGGCTGCGAGCACGGCTGCATCTACTGCTACGCCCGGCCCACGCACAGCTACCTCAACCTTTCGCCCGGCCTCGATTTCGAAACCAAGATCGTCGCCAAGGTGAATGCCGCCGAGCGGCTGGCCGATGAGCTGCGCAAGCGCTCCTACGTGCCCAGCGCCATCAACCTGGGCGCCGCCACCGACTGCTACCAGCCCATCGAGCGCAAGCTGGGCCTCACCCGCGCCGTGCTGGAGCTGCTGGTGCAGTGCGAGCATCCGTTCACCATCGTCACCAAGTCCTCGGGCGTCGAGCGCGACATCGACCTCATCGCGCCGGCATCGCAGCGTTCGCAGGCGGCGGTGTTCGTGAGCATCACGTCGCTCGACTCGGAGCTCTCCCGCATCATGGAGCCGCGCGCGGCGGCGCCGCACCGGCGCCTGCAGACCGTGCGCCGGCTCAGCGAGGCGGGCATTCCGGTGGGCGTGAACGTGGCCCCCATCATCCCGTTCATCAACGAGCCCGAGATCGAACGCATCGTCGATGCGGCCTGCGAAGCCGGCGCCAGTTCGATCCACTGGACGGTGGTGCGCCTGCCCTGGGAGGTGGCGCCGCTGTTCCACCAGTGGCTGGCCCAGCACTTTCCGCAGCGGGCCGAGCGGGTGATGGCGCGCATCCGCGACATGCGGCACGGCAAGGACTACGACGCCGACTTCGCTTCGCGCATGAAGGGCGACGGCCTGTGGTCGGCGCTGATTCGCCAGCGCATCGAAAAGGCCCGGGCGCGCCACGGTCGCAAGAGTACCCGCTACGAACTCGACAGCAGCCGCTTCAGGCCGCCCGAGCCGCCGGGACAGGGGGCGCTGTTCTGAACCGGCTCAGGCCGCCGGGGTCGCCTTGGCTGCTGCGGTGAGGGTGCGCGGGTCGTCCGACTTGGTGAGGTGCACCTGCGTGCCGTAGCTGCGGTAGCGCTCGTGCAAGGCCTTGGCACGCTGCTGCAGGGCCAGCGCATCCTTGATCGACTTGTGGTGGCGGTCCAGTGTGTGCAGCGCCAGGTCGATGAGCTTGGCGTTGAGCGACTGCTCGGCTGCGGCCAGCAGCTGCAGCACGGCTTCGCGCGGCTGGCCGCTCACGGTGTGCGAGACGGCCTCTTCGGCCTGGGTGCAGATCCTCGCGTACTCGTTGCGCACGATCTGCTCGAACATCGACTGGCCGAGCGTCGCGCGCACCAGCAGCTCGGCCGTGGTGTGCGAGACGGCGAAGCGCCGCGCCAGGATCGACAGGAAATGGTCGACGTCGTCGAGCCGCACTTCGCTGCGGTACATGCGCGCGATCATCATCATCAGGTTGCAGGCGGCCTCGAACTCGAAGTCGGGGTCCTGCAGCTCGTTGAGCATCGCGCGGGTCTGCAGCACCGCGTCCGGCACACGCCGTTCCACCTGGGCCTTGAACACGCTGATCACCGTTTCGAACCTTCTCAGCCGCGCGCTCTGGCGTTGCTGCTCCCGGGCCTTGGACATCGCCTCGAGCGAATGGGTGAGCCCCCGGGTGTCCGAGCGGTCGAACTGCAGCGCGGCCAGCAACACCAGGCCCTGCAGGTCGTAGGTGCGCGAGGTCAGGCCCAGTCGGGCGGCGCGCTGCAGCGCGTCGGAGGCCTCGCTCGGCTCGCCGTAGTAGAAGGCCAGCAGCCCGAACTTCACCAGCCGCGCCACGCAGCCGGGCGTGATGGTGCAGGCGCGGCGCAACGAATCCACCGCCTGCTCCGGCTCGTTCTGGTCGAGCAGCACGCGGCCCATCACGTCGTAGGCGTCGGCATAGCCGGGTTGTTCGCCGAGCAGGCTTTCGAGCGTGCGGCGCGACTGCAGCACGGCGCCCGCCTCGTATTGCGAACGCGCGATGCCCAGCCTTGCCCAGGGCAGTGCGCCGCTGCGCAGGATCGCCTCGAACATGACCTGCGACGCATGCGGCTTGCCGACCTTGAGCCACAGCTCGGCGCCGATGCGGGCCGCCTGCAGCCAGGCGGCGCCGCGGGTGTCGAAACGCACCTGGCACAGCTCGGCAGCGTCGATCAGCTGGTTCTGCTCGACCTTGTCGATGATCTCCTTCAGGGCCCGCTTGCGCTGCCGCGCCTGCACCAGCCGGTCGAGCAGGGCCTGCTCGGTGTGCGGCTTGATGATGTAGGCATCCAGCGCTGCCTCGGCGGCCTCGGCCACCTTGCCGTAGACGGACTCGCCGGAAATCATCACGACGACAGTGGACAGCGGCAGCAGCTGCGCGAGCCGCAGGTCGGCCATCAGGTCCTGGCCGGTCATCGGATCGCCCTCGAAGTGGTATTCGCACAGCACGATGTCGAAGCGCCTGGCCTCGAGCAGGCGCCTGGCGTCGGGCACCTTGCTGGTCTGGGTGATGTTGCCGACGCCGCAGTCGCGCAACATCGCCGCGAGGATGCTGCGCGACGTCGGGTTCGGATCGACCACGAGGGCGCTGGAGCGCTGGATGTCGGCGTCAAGCAGGCGCATGACACCTCCTTCCGGCGAAGGCCGATGGCTGTGGAGCGATGAGCGGCGGCGATTGCGGTGGCATGCGTCCTCCCTGTGTGCTGTGCTGTCGATGCCTGCCCGCTCTGCGGAGGGCTCTGGTAGCGATCGGCAAATGAAATGCCCGTTGCGCTGTATCGGCCGTTTCGGGCGAAAAGGCAAGCAAGCTTTCACGAAAAAGGGCGCCTTGCAGGGCGCCCTTTGGGGGGAGGAGCGGTCGGTAGAACTTGCCGACTACTTGAACAGGTCTTTCACCCGGTCCGTCCAGCTCTTGGCATTGGGCGAGTGGCGTTCGCCACCCTTCTTGAGCGATTCGTCGAGCTCCTTCATCAGCTTGCGCTGGTGTTCGGTGAGCTTGACCGGCGTCTCCACCGCCACATGGCAATACAGGTCGCCGGGGTAGGTGGAGCGCACACCCTTGATGCCCTTGCCTCGCAGCCGGAACGTCTTGCCGTGCTGCGTGCCCTCGGGCAGGTCGATCTCGGCCTTGCCTGAAAGCGTCGGCACCTCGATCGGGCCGCCCAGCGCTGCCAGCGTGATGCTGACCGGCACCGTGCAATGCAGGTCGTCGCCGTCGCGCTCGAAGATGTCGTGCTGCCGGATGCGGATCTCGATGTAGAGGTCCCCGGGCGGCCCGCCGTTCATGCCCGGCTCGCCGTTGCCGGCCGAGCGGATGCGCATGCCTTCGTTGATGCCGGCGGGGATCTTCACCTCCAGCGTCTTGTTCTGCTTCACGCGGCCCTGGCCGTTGCAGGTGGTGCAGGGCTCCGGAATGATCTTGCCGCTGCCGTGGCAATGCGGGCAGGTCTGCTGGATCGAGAAGAAGCCTTGCCGCAGGTGCACCGTGCCCGAGCCGTGGCAGCTCGGGCAGGTCTTGGCGCTGGTGCCGGGCTTGGCCCCGGAGCCGTGGCAGGTCTCGCATTCGCTCCAGCTCGGGATGCGGATCTGCGTTTCCTTGCCGTTGGCGGCTTCCTCGAGCGTGATCTCCATCGCGTACGACAGGTCGCTGCCGCGATAGACCTGCGGACCGCCGCCACCGCCGCGGCGGCCGCCGCCCTGGGCACCGCCGAAGATGTCTCCGAAGATGTCGCCGAAGGCTTCTGCGAAGCCGCCGAAGCCCTCGGGCCCGCCGCGGAAACCGCCGGCCCCCATGTTCGGGTCCACGCCTGCATGGCCGTACTGGTCGTAGGCCGCTCGCTTCTTCGCGTCGGAGAGCATCTCGTAGGCCTCTTTGGCCTCCTTGAACTTCTCTTCCGCCTTTTTCGCATCGTCACCCTGGTTACGGTCAGGGTGATGCTTCATCGCCAGCTTGCGATAAGCCTTCTTGATGTCCTCGTCACTCGCGTTCTTGGCGACGCCGAGGATCTCGTAGTAGTCACGCTTTGCCATGTGGGTTGCCCTCTAAACGCAAACCCCCCGTGCGCATGGGTGCTCACGGGGGTGGCTCACAACGGTGGGCTCAAGCGTTCGTTTACTTCTTGTCCTTCACTTCCTTGAACTCGGCGTCGACCACGTTGTCGTCGGCCGGCTTGGCCTCGGACTTCGGGGCTTCGTCGCCGCCCGGCGCCGCGCCGGCCGCTGCACCGGCCGCGCCTTGGGCAGCCTGCATGTCGGCGTACATCTTCTCGCCGAGCTTCTGGCTTGCGGCCATCAGCGCTTCGGTCTTGCCTTCGATCGCGGCCTTGTCGTCGCCCTTCAGGGCTTCTTCCACGTCCTTGATCGCGGCTTCGATCTTTTCCTTCTCGGCAGCCTCGAGCTTCTCGCCGTATTCGGTGAGGCTCTTGCGCACGCTGTGCACCATGGCGTCGGCCTGGTTCTTGGCCTGCACCAGCTCGAGCTTCTTCTTGTCTTCAGCCGCGTTGAGCTCGGCGTCCTTCACCATGTTCTGGATCTCGTCTTCGCTCAGGCCCGAGTTCGCCTTGATGGTGATCTTGTTTTCCTTGCCGGTGGCCTTGTCCTTGGCGCCCACGTGCAGGATGCCGTTGGCGTCGATGTCGAAGGTCACTTCGATCTGCGGCGTGCCGCGGGGTGCCGGCGGGATGCCTTCGAGGTTGAACTCGCCCAGCAGCTTGTTGCCCGAGGCCATCTCGCGCTCGCCCTGGAACACCTTGATCGTCACGGCCGGCTGGTTGTCGTCGGCGGTCGAGAAGGTCTGCGAGAACTTCGTCGGGATCGTGGTGTTCTTCGTGATCATCTTGGTCATCACGCCGCCCAGCGTCTCGATGCCCAGCGACAGCGGGGTCACGTCGAGCAGCAGCACGTCCTTGCGCTCGCCGCCCAGCACCTGGCCCTGGATGGCAGCGCCCACGGCGACGGCTTCGTCAGGGTTGACGTCCTTGCGCGGCTCCTTGCCGAAGAACTCCTTGACCTTCTCCTGCACCTTGGGCATGCGGGTCTGGCCGCCCACCAGGATCACGTCGTCGATCTCGCCCACGCGCACGCCGGCGTCCTTGATGGCGATCTCGCACGGCTTCATCGTGCGCTCGATCAGGTCCTCGACCAGTGCTTCGAGCTTGGCGCGCGTGAGCTTGAGGTTCAGGTGCTTCGGACCCGACGCATCGGCGGTGATGTAGGGCAGGTTGATGTCGGTCTGCGTGCTGTTCGACAGCTCGATCTTGGCCTTCTCTGCGGCTTCCTTCAGTCGCTGCAGCGCGAGCACGTCCTTCGACAGGTCGACGCCCTGTTCCTTTTTGAACTCGCTGATGATGTAGTCGATGATGCGCTGGTCGAAGTCCTCGCCACCCAGGAAGGTGTCGCCGTTGGTCGACAGCACTTCGAACTGCTTCTCGCCGTCCACGTCGGCGATCTCGATGATCGAGATGTCGAACGTGCCGCCGCCCAGGTCGAACACCGCGATCTTGCGGTCGCCCTTGCCGTGCTTGTCGAGGCCGAAGGCCAGCGCCGCAGCAGTGGGCTCGTTGATGATGCGCTTGACCTCGAGACCGGCGATGCGGCCGGCATCCTTGGTGGCCTGACGCTGCGAGTCGTTGAAGTAGGCGGGCACCGTGATCACGGCCTCGGTCACTTCTTCGCCGAGGTAGTCCTCGGCGGTCTTCTTCATCTTGCGCAGCACTTCGGCGCTCACCTGGGGCGGCGCGAGCTTCTTGCCGCGTTC
This sequence comes from uncultured Rivibacter sp., assembly GCA_946481025.1. The sequence continues at coordinate 17,839 of CAMLNA010000050.1, read as the reverse complement.
CTCGACCCATGCATCGCCGTTGTCGGCCGCGACGATCTTGTAGGGCATCAGGTCGATGTCCTTCTGCACTTCCTTCTCGGTGAACTTGCGGCCGATCAGGCGCTTCACCGCGTAGAACGTGTGCCTGGGGTTGGTGACGGCCTGGCGCTTGGCGGAGGCGCCGACGAGGATCTCGCCGTCTTCCTGGTAGGCCACGATCGAAGGCGTGGTGCGCGCGCCCTCGCTGTTCTCGATGACCTTGGTGTTGTTGCCTTCCATGATGGCCACGCACGAGTTCGTGGTGCCCAGGTCGATGCCAATGATCTTGCCCATGTTCTGTACTCCTTGAGACCGGATTTGGTTGTCGTCTAGTTGTGAATAACTGTCGGTATTTCAAGCGCTGGAAGCTGTGGAAATCTCTTGCTCCACATCAACCCGGCGAGGGGCTCACTTCGGGGCGGCCACCGTCACGAGGGCGGGGCGCAGCACACGGTCGGCGATCAGGTAGCCCTTCTGCAGCACGGCCACCACCGTGTTGGCCTCCTGCTCGGCGGGCACCATGCTGATGGCCTGGTGCTGGTGCGGGTCGAACTTCGTGCCGGCCGGCGGGTTGACCTCGACCACCTTGTTGCGCTCGAGCGCGGCGCCGAGTTGGCGCAACGTGGCATGGGTGCCTTCGAGCAGCTGCTCGTTGGTGGCGTTCTGGATGGCCAGCGCGGCCTCCAGGCTGTCCTTCACCGGCAACAGGCTCTCCGCGAAGCTTTCCACGGCAAACTTGCGAGCCTTGGCGACTTCCTCGTCGGCGCGGCGGCGCATGTTCTCGACCTCGGCCTTGGCGCGCAGGTAGGCGTCTGCCACCTCGGCATGTTTGGCCTCGAGTTCGGCCAGGCGATCAGCCGGCGCAGCTTGCGGCGCGGCGTTCTCCTGTCCTTCTGCTCCGGGTGCAACTTGTTGATTCGTTTGGGGATTTTGTGCGTCTGACATGTCCGGCATCCATTTCGATCGGGCGCTACCTGAGGGCCTTGCCCGTGCATTCAAGAGGGTTTCCCAAGAAATTTTTCACAAATTCCTCACGACTGCTGACCACTTGCCGCCAACTTGGGCGATGTCAAGCTTTGTAATAGGCCAAAGGGTGGGAAATAATCCCAGCCACCTTTTGGGCACCCAATGACCGATTCGTCCCCGCCGCACTCCGACCCTGCAGCACCGGCCTCCCCCCAGGACGCGCAGGCCGAACAGGCCCTGCAGCATGCCTTGGCAGTGATGGTGCCGCTGGTGCGCTGGCTGCTGCGCAGCGGCGTGCGCTACGGCGCGCTCGCGACGGCGCTCAAGCCGCTGTTCGTCGAAGTAGCTCGGGCAGAGCTGACCGAGGGCGGCGCGAAGGTCACCGATTCTGCGTTGAGCGTGATGTCCGGCGTGCATCGCAAGGACGTGCGGCAACTGGCGGGCGGTACCCAGGGCCCCGACGCGGCTGCCGCGCTGAGCCCCACGCCTGTTTCGCAGCTGTTCACCCGCTGGGTCAGCGACCCGCGGTTTCGCGAGTCCGACGGCCGGCCCCGCCGTCTCCAGCGCGCCGGTCCGGCGCCGAGCTTCGAGGCGCTGGCACGGGAGGTCTGCACCGACGTGCATCCGCGCACGCTGCTTGAAGAACTGGTCCGCCTGGGGCTGGGGACGCTGCAGGGCGACGAGGTGGTGCTGCAGGCAGAGACCTTCGTCCCGGTGGCCGGCCAGGCCGAGGCCGCCGCGCTGCTGGCGGCCAACACCGCGGATCACCTGGCCGCGGCGGTGCACAACCTCACCCGTCCGGCCCACAAGTTCCTCGAGCAGAGCGTCTTCGCCGACGGCCTGAGCATGGCCTCGGTCGAAGCGCTGGGCACGCTGGCCCGCGAGCTGTGGAAAGGCGATTTCGAGCGCATGGTGGCCGAAGCCACTCGGAAGGTGCAGCATGACGAGTCTCTCGACCCGCTGCTGGCGGCCATGCGCATGCGCTTCGGCGTCTACTACTACTTTGAATCGATGCGAGAAGGCGGTGCCGACGAGAGCGCCAAGCCGTCCGTTGGGAGATCGAAATGACGCTTTACATCAAGTCGGCCCTCGCGGCCCTGTCGCTGGCGGCCTGGCTGGCCGGCTGCGGCGGCGGCGTCGGCTCGGGCGGCACCGGCAGTCCGGTGGGCTACTCGGAAGGCTCGGTCACCGGCTTCGGCAGCGTGATCGTCGATGGCACTGCGTTCGACGACTCGCGGGCCACGGTCCAGGTCGATCACGGACCAGGGGGGGTGGTGCCGGCCACCGTCAAGCTCGGGCAGCAAGTGGAGATGAGCCTGTCGGGCACCACCGTGGCCGAGGTCATCCGTGTCGAAGCACAGGTCGTGGGCCCCGTGAGTGCCGTGACGCTCCCCGACACGCTGACGGTGCTGTCGCAGACCATCAAGGTGAACAGTGACCCGAACGCCGGGCCGGCCACGCTGCTGGTCGGCTATGCCAGCCTGGCCGAGGTGCAGCCGGGCGACGCGGTGGAGATCCACGGGCCGATCCGTCGCGATGGCGCAGGTGCGAGCTATGTGCAGGCCTCGCGCATCGAAAAGCTGGCGGCATTGCCGGCGTACCTGCGCGTCGCTGGCGTGGTGAGCGAACTGGGCACGGGTGCCACCGGCTCCGTGTTCAAGCTGGGGCAGCTGCGGGTGGACGCCGCCACCGCCAACGTGGTGCCGGCCAGCCGCATGCTGGCGAACGGACAGGCGGTCGTGGTGTTCGGCCAGAACGTGGTCACCGATGCCAACAGCGGCCAGCAGACGCTGACGGCGAACCGCGTGCGCATCAAGCACGCCGAGAACCCGGGCGTCGACGCCTGGATTGGCGGTGTGGTCGGCAACCTCACCGGCAGCAGCTTCGAGCTCAACGGCGTGGTGGTGCGGCATGCCAATGCGATCGTGACGCCGGCGAACACCGCGCTGGCAAACGGGCAGTACGTGCAGGTGCGCGGCAGCTTTGCCGATGACGGCAGCTTCGATGCGGCGCACGTGAAGATCCGCAACAAGCAGGCCGGCGATGCCGAAGTCCAGCTCAACGGGGCGATCTCCGGCCACGATGCCGTCGCGCAGACCTTCGAGGTGCGTGGTGTCACCGTGGGTTACTCGAACGCCACCGACTTCCGGCCTCCGGCCTGCCGCACGACCTTGAGCAACGGGCAGGACGTCTCGGTGACCGCCGGCATCGTGAACGGCGGCGTGCAGGCCGAGATCGTGCAGTGCCGGTAGGCGCGCACCCGGCCTGCACGGCCCTGTAGGAGCCGTCCGGCGGCAACATGCCGTGCAGTCCGGCCGGCGGCTCCACCGGTGCTGCTTACAGTGAAGCCGGGACAGGGGCTCACGGCTTTTCTGCATGGACACGTTCAGCCGCATCTGGACCACGCTGCAGTTGGAGTTCTCCGACATGGGCGACGTCGAGCAGGCCACCCGGGTCTGCCTGCGTCTTCTCATGGCCGTGCTGCTGGGCGCCGTGCTCGGCTATGAACGCGAAATGCGCGACAGCGCCGCCGGCCTGCGCACCCACATGCTGGTGGCGCTCGGCGCAGCGCTGTTCGTGCTGGTGCCGCTGGAGGCCGGCGTGTCGAGCGCCGACCTCACGCGTGTGCTGCAGGGCGTGGTCTCGGGCGTCGGCTTCCTCGGTGCCGGCGCCATCATCAAGCTCAGCGACGGGCGGCTGGTGCGCGGCCTCACCACCGCCGCGAGCATCTGGACCACTGCGGCCATCGGCGTTGCGGCGGGCATGGGCCGCGAGATGACCGCCATCGTGAGCACGCTGCTGGCGCTGGCCATCCTGGCGATCCTGCTGCGGCTGGAGGCGCGTGCCAGGCGCCGCGCCGACCCGCAGGCTTACTCGTCGAGCGAAGCGCTCCAGCGGTCCCAGTCGGCCAGCTGACGGCGGTCGCGCTTGGTGGGGCGGCCCTGCTCGATGGCCTGCGCCGGCTCGGCGGCGTAGCGGCGGCGCTCGGCGGCCGCTTCACGGGCGGCAATGCTCTCGGCCGTCTCTTCGTAGAGCGCCTGCGCCACGGGCGCCGGCCCGCGCACCTCGCTCAGCGCCTTGACCACCACCACGCGCGGCAGCTCGGTGCCGCTGCCCTGGCGCACGCTCAGCACGTCGCCCACGTGCAGGTCGCGCGAGCGCTTGGCGGGCTGGTCGCCCACCAGCACCCGGCCCTTGTCGATGGCCTCGACCGCGATGCTGCGGGTCTTGAAGAATCTTGCGGCCCAGAGCCATTTGTCCAGGCGCATGCGGGCGGCGGGGGCGGTCTTGTCGTGGCTCATCAGGCCGGATTTTGTTCCAGCGGAATGCGCACCACCGCGTCCAGGCCCGACACGCGGCCGTGGTTTTGGCGGTTCTCGAGCGAGATGCTGCCGCCCAGCGAACGCACGATGTCTTCGCAGATGGCCAGGCCCAGCCCCGAACCGCTGCGCAGGTCGCCGGCCGCGAACGGCTGGAACAGCCGTTGCTGCTGCTCGGGCGAAATGCCGGGGCCGCTGTCGGCGATGGTGAGCGCGGCATAGCGCGGGTCGCTCACCAGCCGCATCGACAGCCGGCCCTGCTGCGGCGTGTGCTTGATGGCGTTGTGCAGCAGGTTGCGGGTGAGCTCGCGCAGCGCCCATTCGTGCGAGCGCACGGGGGCCGGCTGCGTCTCGATGTCGAAGTCGAGCTGGTGGTCGGCAATGAGCGCCGAAAGGTCGAGCGCCACGGCACGCGTGATGTCGGCCCAGTCGACGACCGGCGCGTCGCCCTGCTGGCGCAGCTGTTCCACCTTCGCCAGGGCCAGCATCTGGTTGGCCAGCGTGGTGGCGCGGTCCACGGTGGTGTTGATCTCGTGCAGGGCCTGGGTGGGGTCGACGTCGCCGCGCAAGGCCGACTGCACCTGCGTCTTCAGCACCGCCAGCGGGGTGCGCAGCTGGTGCGAGGCGTCGCGCACGAAACGCTTCTGGTGGGCGAGCAGGTGGCGCAGGCGCGTCATCACGTCGTTGGTGGCTTCCACCAGCGGCTGCAGCTCGCGCGGGGCGTCGGGGGAGTCGATCGGCGCCAGGTCGCCTTCGCGGCGGGTGGCGAGGTCGGCACTCAGCCGGCGCACCGGCTGCGTGGCCCGTTGCACCACCACCACCACCACCAGCGCGATCACCGCCACCAGTGCCGCCTGTCGCCACAAGGTGTCGATGAGGACCTGGCGTGCGAGCGTGCGCCGCAGCTCCAGCGTCTCGGCCACCTGGATGGTGGCCATGCCCTGGCCCTCGATGCCGGCCACCGGCTGCAGCAGCACCGCCATGCGCACCGGCTGGCCCCGGTACTCGTCATCGTAGAAGTCCACCAGCGCGGCATAGGGCCCCTTGCGCGGCAGGCTGCCCTTCCATGCCGGCAGGTCCTCGAAGCCCGAGACCATCTCGCCCGAGAAGCCGGTGACCTTGTAGTAGATGCGGCTGCGGTTGTCGGCCTCGAAGGCTTCGAGCGCCGAGTACAGCACCGTGGCCCGCAGCTGGACGCTGGAGCCGCTGCCGGTGACTTCGAGCAGCTCGCCGAGCGACTTGGCCGACGCCAGCAGCGTGCGGTCGTAGGCGGTGTCGGCGGCTTCCAGCGCCTGGCGGTACAGGCTTACCGTGTTGATGAAGATGAACACCGCCACCGGCACCAGGATGCCGAGCATCAACCGGCCCCGCAGGGTCATGGACCGGCGCGGCGGCCCCGCGGGCGGGGCGGTCATGTCGACGCCTGCGCCTTCAGCAGGTAGCCCAGCCCGCGCAGCGTGACCAGCTGCGCCCCGGTGTCCGCGAGCTTCTTGCGCAGGCGGTACACCACCACCTCGATCGCCTCGTACTGCACCTCGTGTTCGCCGGGGAACACCAGCTCGAACAGGCGTTCCTTGGCCACCGCATGGCCGGGTCGCGCCAGCAGCGCGCGCAGCAGCGCCGCCTCGCGCGGCGGCAGCTCCATCACCTCGTCCTTGAAGTAGATGGCGCCGCTTTCCTCGTCGCAGCTCATGCCGCAGAACTCGCGGCGCGCCTCCGCGGGCGAGCCGACCCGGCGCGCCAGCGCCTTCACCCGCGCTTCCAGTTCGTCCAGGTCGAAGGGCTTGGGCAGGTAGTCGTCGGCGCCGGTGTTGAGGCCCAGGACGCGGTCGCCGACCGTGCCGCGCGCGGTGAGGATGAGCACCGGCGTCTTGTGGCCCTGGGTGCGCGCCTGCTGCAGCACCTGCAGGCCGTCCATGCCGGGCAGGCTGAGGTCGAGCACCACGACGTCGGGCGTGCTGGCACGCCAGCGGTCGAGCGCCCGGGTGCCGTCGCCGCAGGCCACGACCTGCATGCCGCGACGCTCGAAGGCGCGCTGCAGCGTGGCTTGCATGGTGGGATCGTCTTCTATCAGCAGCAGCTTCATGGGGGCCTCTCGAACCCCGACACATTAGCATTTGCCCCTACTCGCCCGACAGCCGACTGACAGGCAGAGTGCCGAACATGCAGGGGCTGTATCCACACACAGGAGACAAACATGCGTCGAGACACATTCCTGAAGTCCATGGTGGCCCTGGCCGCCGCGGGCACCCTGCCGATGTCGGCCCGGGCGAACGCCAGCATCAAGATGATGATCCCGGCCAACCCCGGCGGCGGCTGGGACACCACCGGCCGCGCGCTGGGCAAGGCCCTGCAGGAGGCCGGCGCGGCATCCTCGGTGACCTTCGAGAACAAGGGCGGCGCCGCCGGCGCCATCGGCCTGGCGCAGTTCGTCAACGCCAGCAAGGGCGATCCGAACGCCATCATGGTGATGGGCGCCGTGATGCTGGGCGGCATCATCACCGGCAAGCCGCCGGTGTCGCTCACCCAGGCCACGCCCATCGCGCGCCTGACCAGCGAATACAACGTGTTCGTGGTGCCGGCCGATTCGCCGCTCAAGACCATGAAGGACGTGGTCGAGCAGATGAAAAAGGACCCCGGCAGCGTGAAGTGGGGCGGCGGCTCGCGCGGCTCCACCGAGCACATCGCCGCGGCCATGATCGCCCGTGAGGTGGGCGTCGACGCTGCCAAGATCAACTACGTGCCGTTCCGTGGGGGCGGCGAAGCCACCGCGGCCATCCTGGGCGGCAACATCACCGTGGGCGGCAGCGGCTACAGCGAGTTCGCGCAGTACATCGAAAGCGGCAAGATGCGCGCCATCGCCGTGACCTCGGCTGCGCGGCTGAAGGGCATCAACGTGCCCACGCTGAAGGAGCAGGGCATCAACGTCGAGCTCGGCAACTGGCGCGGCGTGTACGGCGCCCCCGGCATCACGCCGGAGCAGGCCAAGGCGCTGGGCGACGCCATCCTCAAGGCGACCAAGACCAAGTCCTGGGCCGAGTCGATGGAAAAGAACGGCTGGACTTCCGCCTGGATGGTCGGCCCGCAGTTCGCCGAATTCGTCGATCGCGAGTTCGCCACGCTGCGCGCCACGATGGTGAAGGCCGGCATGGTCTGAGGCGGCCTTCGCGCCGCGGGGCTGACTTCGTGTCAGCCCCTTTTTGCTTTTCTTGATCCGAGAAACACGTATGTCTGAACCTCAGGCGGCCTCGCCCTTTCATCAGACCCTGGTCGGTGTCGGTGTGCTCGTCATCGGTGTCCTGCTGGGGTGGGGCGCATGGTCCATCCCCTCGGCTGCCGGCTATGCCGGCGTGGGTCCCAACTTCCTGCCCTGGATCGTGTCGATCGCGCTCGTGGTCTGCGGGGTGATGCTGGTGTGGGAGTCACGGACCGGCGGCTTCCGCGAGATGGAGCCGCCTTCGGGGTCGGTGCGGGGAGACTGGGTGGCGCTCGCCTGGGTGTCGGCCGGTGTGCTGGCCAATGCGGCGCTCATCACGACCATCGGCTTCGTGCTGGCCTGCGCCCTGTGCTTCGCCCTGGCCGTGCGTGGCCTGCGTGGGGCCGAGGGCAAGCCCGCAGGCGGCTTGCGCCAGAGCGTGATCGATCTCGCCACCGGCATCGCGATCTCCGCGCCGGTGTTCTGGCTGTTCACCAAGTTGCTCGCGATCAATCTGCCGGGTCTCACCGGCACCGGCTGGCTGTAAAGGAAGCTGCAGTATGGAACTCTGGACCCAGCTCCTCGGCGGCTTCGCCACGGCGGCCACACCCATCAACCTCCTGTGGGCCTTCGTCGGCTGTGCCATCGGCACGGCCATCGGCGTGCTGCCCGGCCTCGGCCCGGCGGTCACCGTGGCCATGCTGCTGCCCATCACGTCGCAGGTCGAACCCACGGCCTCGATGATCTTCTTTGCCGGCATCTACTACGGCGCGATGTACGGCGGCTCCACCACCTCGATCCTGCTCAACACGCCCGGCGAGACCGGGACGATGGTGACCGCGCTCGAAGGCTTCAAGATGGCCAAGAACGGCCGCGCCGGCGCGGCCCTGGCCACCTCGGCGATCGGCTCCTTCGTGGCCGGCACCATTGCCACGGTGCTCGTCACGCTGTTCGCGCCCTTCGTGGCCGAGTTCGCCGTGAAGCTCGGGCCGCCCGAGTATTTCTGCCTCATGCTGCTGGCCTTCGTGACGGTGAGTGCGGTGCTGGGCAAGAGCACGCTGCGCGGCATGACGGCGCTGTTCATCGGCCTGGCCATCGGGCTGGTGGGCATCGACCAGATCACGGCGCAGGTGCGCTATGCCGAGGGCATCCCCGAATTCATGGACGGCATCGAGGTCGTGCTGGTGGCCGTGGGCCTGTTCGCCGTCGGCGAGACGCTCTACAACGCGCTGTACGAAGGCCGCAGCAGCTCCGAGCTGAACCGCATGAACCGGGTGCACATGACGCGCACCGAATGGCGACGCTCGTGGCCGGCCTGGCTGCGTGGCACCTTCCTCGGCTTCCCGTTCGGCACCATTCCGGCCGGCGGCTCGGAAATCCCGACCTTCCTGAGCTACGCCGCCGAGCGCAAGCTGTCCAAGCACCCTGAAGAGTTCGGCACCACCGGCGCCATCGAAGGCGTGGCCGGGCCCGAGGCCGCCAACAACGCGGCGGTGACCGCCACGCTGGTGCCGCTGCTGACGCTGGGCATCCCGACCTCGGTCACGGCCGCCATCCTGCTCAGCGCCCTGCAGAACTACGGCATCCAGGCGGGGCCGCAGCTCTTCCAGACCTCTTCGGCGCTGGTGTGGGCCATGATCGCGTCGCTGTACATCGGCAACATCATGCTGCTGGTGCTCAACCTGCCGATGGTGGGGCTGTGGGTCAAGCTGCTCAAGATCCCCAAGCCGCAGCTGTACGCCGGCATCCTGATCTTCGCCACCGTGGGCGTGTACGGCATGCGCCAGAGCGCCTTCGACCTCTTCATGATGTTCGGCGTGGGCGTGCTGGGTGTGCTGATGCGCCGCTTCGACTTCCCCACCGCACCGGTGGTGGTGGGCATGATCCTCGGGCCGCTGGCCGAGGCGCAGATGCGCAATGCGCTGTCCATCGGCGAGGGCCGGTGGTCGGTGTTCGTCGAGAGGCCCTTGTCGGCCACGCTGCTGGCCATCGTGGTGGGGCTGGTGGTGCTGCCGCGCCTCATGAAGCTGTTCAAGCGGCGCGGCGCCAAGCTGCAGGCCGAAGGCTGAGGGGCCCTAGTCGGTCCAGCCGAGCAGGTCGCAGCCCAGCCGCTGCTCGCTGCCGGATCGGTCCTTCACGCGAAAGCGCAGCGCGTCGCCCACCGCCGGCAGGGCCCGCACGTTGCGGTCGGTGGCTGCGGCATGCCAGACCTCGCACGTGCCCATGCAGCCCACGCCGGTGCAGAAGTGCCCGGTGTCCACGTCGAAGGCGATGCGGGTGCCGTCGGGCGACCAGCGTGCCAGGTGGCTCATCTTGGTGATGGTGAGGCGGCCCAGGCCGCTGCCGTCGAGGGCGGACACCCAGATGTCGGACTCGGTGCTGCCACCCTCGGCATGCAGCAGCCGCAGCGCCATCTGCGTGCCCTGGCGGTTGACCCACACGTACGCCACCTCGTGGGCCGCCGGCAGCGTGAGCTGCCCGTACGGCTGCGATGCGCCGCCGACGGTGCCCACCGTGATGCCGCCGGCCGGCGTGATGTGGATGTATCGGCCGTCGGGCAGCCAGTTGAGCGAGCCGCTGGCGGCGTCCATGCTGGCCAGCACCTTCATGCTGGCCAGGTCGACGAACACGTCGGTGGCGTCCGAGATGGAGTCTTCGCCCCAGGTGCCGATGATCATGTCCTTGCTGGCGGGTGACGGCCGGATGTCCCGGAAGTAGCCGTCCACGCGCGTGGTGTAGCGCACCTGGGAGCTGGCGGTCTCGGTGACGACGATGTCGGTGTAGTCGTCGTAGACGTTCCAGTCGGAGGTGGCGTACTGGGTGCCATCGGGCCAGGGCCGGGCCAGCAGCTGGGAGGTGACCTGCACCGGAGCGCCGGCGGCCGACGCGATCTGCGTGCCGCTGCGGAAGTCGAGCGCGTAGTTGTCGTGCCACAGGCGCCCGGGCTGGAATTCGCCGGCGACCGGCGGATTGCCGCCATCGGGCGGGGGCGTGGTGCCGCCGCCGTCGCCACCTTCGCCCCCTCCACCCCCGCCACATGCTGTTACCAGGGCCATCCCTACAACTAGGGCGGCGAGCCATGCCTTCGAGTTGCTGATCGTCATGACAATCCTTTCCTTCCTGCCGGTCTTGGTGAAGCGGCAGAAGGCTAGGGCGCCCACGGTTCAAATCACAGCGTTGAATCTGAACGGTGGGCGAAGTCGGTCGAGGTTGACCCCAGGGAACGAGAAGACGACGTGCCGAACGAAGAACCGAGCGCCTGGGCAGCGATGGACGAACAGCGGGTCGAGCAGCCCGACGCCATCGACGTGCTGTGGTATCCGAAGAAGCGCCTGTACCTGAAGCCGTTCCTCGGCAAGGCCAATGACCTGGCCGGAGCGGCTGGCGAGCTGGGCATCAAGAAAAGCGCGATGAGCTACTGGATCGACCGCCTGCTCGAAGTGGGGCTGATCCGCGAGGTGCACGTCGAGAAACGGCCGCGGCACAAGGTGCGCTTCTACCGTTGCGTGGCCGACAAGCTGCGCGTGGGCCTCATGAACGCTCCGCTGGCCAGCTACGAAGACGTGTTCGAGAACTTCCATTCGCGCTGGAAGCAGCACGCGCTCACCGCGCTGGCCGAGTCTCTGGAGCGGCAGTCGTCCGAGCTGGAGCTGTGCATCACGGCCACCGGCACGAGCGGCGTGTTCTCGACCATCATGCCCAAGCCCGGCTCGGCGCTGCGCGACGATTTCATCTACTACTGGGCGCGCCTGTGGCTCACCGAGGCCGAGCGCGAGGCGCTGCAGGCCGAGATGGACGCGCTCTACGACAAGTACGCAGCGCTGAGCAACCAGCACGCCAAGCGCGAGCAGGTGCTGGTGCACCTGGTTCAGGTGCCCGAAGGCCGGCGCGCGACGCGCCATCGCGACAGCAGCACAGGCGCCGGTACCGGCTCACCGGCCTGAGCTCAGCGCTGGGCGCCCAGCGCCAGCGCGCGCCCGCGTTGCTGCTCGAGCGCGGCCTCGTCGCCCGGCACCGGCTGGGTCGGCCAGCCGGCCATGTGCCGCATCGCGATGTGACACAGCGCCGCGATCCACTCCGGCTGGTCGTTCAGGCAAGGCACGTAGTGGAACTCCTGGCCCCCCGCATGCAGGAAGGCCTCGCGCGCCTCCTGCGCGATCTCCTCCAGGGTCTCGAGGCAGTCGCTCGTGAAGCCGGGGCAGGCCACGTCGACCCGCTTCACGCCGCTGCGGGCGAGCTCGGCCAGCGTGGGTTCTGTGTAGGGCTTGAGCCACTCGGCCTTGCCGAAGCGGCTCTGGAAGGTGACCACGACCTCCCGGTCCGAAAGCCCCAGGCGGGCGGCCAGCAGCCGCGCGGTCTTGCGGCATTCGCAGTGGTAGGGGTCGCCAAGCTCCAGCGTGCGCCGCGGCACGCCGTGAAAGCTCAGCACCAGGCGCTCGGGCCGGCCGTGGGCCATCCAGTGGTTGAGCAGGCGCCTGGCGAGCGCCTCGATGTACAGCGGCTCGTCGTGGTAGCGGTTCACGAAACGCAGCTCGGGCAGCCGGCGCGTGCTGCGGGCCCAGGCCTGCACCGCGTCGAACACGCTGGCCGTCGTGGTGCCCGAATACTGCGGGTACAGCGGCAGCACCAGCACGCGTTCGGCACCTTCGGCCTTCAAGGCATCGAGCTGCGAAGCGATGCCGGGCTGGCCGTAGCGCATGGCATGGCGCACCAGCACACGATGGCCGCGTTCGCCGAGGTAGCCGCGCAGCAGGGCCGCCTGCTTCGCCGTCCACACCGCGAGCGGTGAGCCCTCCGGGGTCCAGATGGTGGCGTACTTGGCGGCCGACTTGGCCGGCCGGGTGCGCAGGATGATGCCGTGGAGGATGGGCTTCCAGACCAGCGCGGGAATCTCGACCACGCGAGGGTCGCCCAGGAATTCGGCCAGGTAGCGGCGCACCGCCGGGGCGGTGGGCGCGTCGGGCGTGCCCAGGTTGACGAGCAGCACGCCGGTGCGTGCGGCCTGGCCATGCTGGTGCGGGGGTTCGGGTCGGAACTTCATCAGGACTGCTGCAGCACGTCGAGGTCGGCCATCACCTTGTGCACGTCGATCGGCTTGGTCCAGTAGCCGATGAAGCCGGCCGCGAGCGCACGCTGCACGTCTTCGGGCATGGCGTCGGCCGAGCACATGAAGGCCGGCACGTCGGCCAGGCCGGGCAGCCGGCGCAGCTGCTGCAGCACCTCGAAGCCGGTGAGCCCGGGCAGGTGGGCGTCGAGCACCAGCACGTCCGGCCGCCATTCGCTGGCAATGGCGTGGGCTTCTTCGCCGTCCTCGGCCACGCGCAGCTCGATGTGGCCGCGCAGCTTGAGGGTCTCCTCGAAGAGCAGGGCGTTGATGCGGTTGTCCTCGACATAAAGCATGCGCATGCGGTCAGGTTCCTTTTGTTCTTGGTCGAGCGGGAGGCCATGCACGGAAGGGGCGAACAGGTCGTGTTCGCTGCGGCGCGCATCGACCGGCGACGGCAGTTCGATGCGCACCTGCGTCCCGGCGCCGGGGCGGCTGGCCACGGCGAGGCTACCACCCATTTCCTGGATGAGGCCGCGCGCGATGATGAGGCCCAGCCCCGTGCCTTCGATGGCCGAAGTCTCGCGGCCCAGTCGTTCGAAGGGCTGGAACAGGCGGCTCATCTGCTCGCTGGTCATGCCGTAGCCGTTGTCCTCGACCAGCAGGGCGAGGCGTTCGTCGCCGGCCGCCTCCACCGCGATGCGCATCTGGCCGCCGGGACGGTTGTACTTGATCGCGTTGGACGCGACGTTGAGCAGCACCTGGCGAAGCCGCTGCTTGTCGGCCCACACGCGCCGCTGCGCTTGCGCTTCGGTGACGGCGTTGATGCACGTCACGCCGCGTGCCTGCGCCATGGGCGCCAGCAGCTCGGTGCACCGCGCCGCCACCTCGGCCAGCGCCACCGGCGCGATGTTGAGCGACACCCGGCCTTCCTCGACCTGCTGCAGGTCGAGCACGTCGTTGACGAGCGCCAGCAGGTGCTGCCCGGCCTGCAGGATGTGGTCGGCGTAGGTGGGCCGGTTGCTCACGCTGGGGCTTTGCTGCAGCTTGAGCAGCTGCGCGAAGCCGATCACGGCATTCAGCGGCGTGCGCATCTCGTGGCTCATGCGTGACAGGAACTCGGTCTTCGCGCGGTTGGCCAGTTCGGCCGCCTGCTTGTCGCGCAAGGCCTCCTCCGTGAGCTTCTGGCGCGTCACGTCGCGGTGCGTGCCCACCACCCGCAGCGGCGAGCCGTCCGGGCGCCGGGCGACGATCTTGCCGCGGTCGAGGATCCACATGTCGTGCCCGTTGCGATGGCGCAAGCGGTACTCGATCTCGTAGGCAGGGATCTCGCCGGCGCGGTAGCGGCGGATCTCCTCCAGCACGCGCAGCTTGTCGTCGGGGTGCACCCGATCGCGCCATTCGGACAGCGAGGTGCCGATCTCGTGTTCGGCGTAGCCGAGCATCTCTTTCCAGCGCCGCGAGTAGAAGGCGGCGTTGCTGTCGCCGTCGTAGTCCCACACCCCGTCGCCGCTGCCCTCGAGCGCGAATTTCCAGCGCTCCTCGCTGACGGACAGCGCCTGTTCGGCCCTGCGCTGCTCGGTGATGTCGCGAAAGGTCACCACCACCGAAAACGGCAGGTCGCCCGGCGTCAGCCTCAGCGGCTGGCAGCTCACGCTGAGCCACCGCAGGTCGCCATCGGGGCGGCGCAGTGCGAACACCCGGTCCAGCAGCGGCGGACCACCCGCCAGGACGGCCCACACCGGGTGGGCGTTCGACGGCAGGGGCGTCATCTGCTCGTCGAGCAGATGGAGCGGCGGGGCGTGCGGCGGGCCCACGACCTCGGCCTGGCGCATGCCGAGGATGCGGCAGCCGGCCGGGTTGACGGCGGCCACGCCGTGGTCCTGCGTCACCACCAGCAGCCCGTCGCTGATCGCGCCGGCCACCGAGCGGTACAGCTCCTCGCTCACCTGCAGCTTCTCGGCGGCGCGGGTGCGCTCGGTCACGTCGGTATGCACGCCGATGAAGTGCGTGACGCGGCCCGCCGCGTCACGGATGGGGGCCACGTGCAGTTCGTTGATGAAGGCACTGCCATCCTTGCGCGCGTTGCGCAGCAGCACCGTGCTGGAGCGTCCGTCCGCAAGTGCCTGGCGCAGCTCGTCGAGTGCCGGCTGGTCGCGATGGCCCGCATTGAGGAAGCGGCAGTTGTGGCCGATGACCTCGTCGCGCCGGTAGCCCGACAGGCGCTCGAATGCCGGGTTCACGTAGATCAGCGGCTGGTCGGGCAGGGAGGCGTCGGCCACGGTGATCGGCAGGGAGGCGTCGGCTTCGAGCACCCGCTGCATGACCAGCACGTCGCGTTCGAGGGTGCGCAGGTCCGTCAGGTCGCGCAACAAGTGCAGCGTGCGGCCGTCCTGCATCGGCGAGATGCGCACTTCCAGGTGCCGAAGAACGCCATCAGGCGTGACGCGTTCGTACTCGATGCGCTGGACCTGTTCGGCCTGCAGTGCCGCGGAGATGGCGCGGGCGATGATGCCGGCCAGGTGCTGGGGCAGCACGTCCTGAAGGCGCCGGCCCTGCATCTGCTCGAAGGGCAGCGGCAGCATCGGGTGGGCCGGGGCGCTGCATTGCAGGTAGCGGCCCTCGCGGTCCATCAGGAACCACAGGTCGGGCACGGCCGCCAGCATGGCGCCGAGCTGCACCTGCATTTCGTGCGAACGTGCCTGCTGCGCCGAGAGCGCGGCGGCGGCCTGCCGCACGCTTTCTTCCTGCTGACGGGAGCGTTGTTCACGCAGGCGTGCTTCGAGCAGGGAGCCGACGGCGACGGCCAGGTCTAGCAGGGCGCGGCGGTCGCGCTCCGAAAGGCCGCGCACCTCGGGCGACATGACGCTCACGGTGCCGATGCGGCAGCCGGCCACGCGGATGGGCGCGCCGGCATAGAAGCGCAGGCGGGGCGCTCCCGCCACCGTGGGGTGGGCGGCGAACCGCGGATCGGTGGCGGCATCCAGCACCACGAACACGTCGTCGGCAGCGATGGCCTGCGCGCAGAATGCCGCGTCGCTGGCCACTTCGTGGACCGCGGCCCCAACCCGCGCCTTGAACCAGACCCGGTTGTCGTCCACCAGGCTCACCAGCGCGATCGGGCAGCCGGTGAGGTCGGCGGCCAGGCGAACGATGGCGTCGTAGGCCGGCTCGTCCCGCGTGTCCAGCACGCGCAGCTGCTCCAGCACACGCAGTCGCTGGAGCTTGTCGGATGGCTGCGGGTCTGAAGACATGCGGGTCGGTGCGCGAGAGGCTCGGCCGCCGAAGGA
The DNA here is from genome assembly GCA_946481025.1 of uncultured Rivibacter sp. Next base: position 2,005 of record CAMLNA010000050.1, on the reverse strand, counting down.
TGTCCGACTGTAATGGAGCTGAGCGACACTCTGGGGTCTATCTCATGTTGCTCTGCAGTACCCCATGCCTCGTGCGATTCGCGCGCTGTCCATCGACCTGGACGACACCCTGTGGCCCATCTGGCCGACCATCGAACGGGCGGAGCGGCAGCTGCATGGCTGGCTGGCCGAGCACGCTCCCGCCACGGCGCAGCGGCACGACGTCGCCGCGCTGCGTGCGCTGCGCGACCGGGTGGGGCTCGACCGCCCGGACCTGGCGCACGACTTCAGCGCGATGCGTCTCGAAAGCCTGAAGCAGGCCTTGCTGGCGGCTGGCGACGACCCGGCGCTCGCGGTGCCGGCCTTCGAGTACTTCTTTGACGAACGGCAGAAGGTCGAGCTTTTCGACGACGTGCTGCCGGCCCTGGAGCGCCTGGCGCGCCGCTACCCGCTGCTGGCCCTGACCAACGGCAACGCCGACCTGACGCGGGTGGGGCTGGCGCAGTACTTCAGCGGCTGCGTCGGTGCGCGCGAGTTCGGCGTCGGCAAGCCCGATGCGCGCATCTTCGGTGAAGCCTGCCGCCGGCTGGGCGAGCCGGCGCATGCGGTGCTGCACGTGGGCGACGACCCGCACCTCGACGTGGACGGCGCACTCAACGCCGGCCAGCCTGCGGCCTGGGTGCGCCGGGCAGGGGCCAGCCACGCGCACGAACCGCAGGCCACGCACGTGGTGGCCGAACTGCTGAGCTTGGCGGACCTGCTGGAAGCCTGAGAGGCAGGCGGGATTCAGGGGAACTGCGGCTCGGTGTCCGAGAACGACAGCACCTCGAAGCGGACCATCGGCGCCGTGGTGTCACTGGGGGATGCGCCCAGGCAGATGATGCCGCTGCCGTGCAGCACGCAGGTGCCGCGCTTGAGCGTCACGACTTCCGCCTGGCTGCCGTAGCGCACGTAGGTGCCGTTGTAGCTGAGGTCGGTGAGCTGGAAATTGCCGCCGTGCCACTCGATGCGGGCATGCGAGCGCGACACGCGGGTGTCGTCGATGCAGTAGGTGGCTTCGGGGCTGCGCCCCAGGATGACGGGCAGGCTCGTCCCGGCGAACACCCGGTTGAGGTTCTGGCCGACGAGACGGATGCCGTCGGGCACATAGGACGGCGGGGAGTCCTGGAAGGCGGTGGAGATGGCGTCGCTGAAGCGGCGGCCTTCCATGCGCAGCACCTCCACGGGCTCCTGACGACCGCGCAGCTGCATCCGGTTGAGGTGGCGAAAGCGTTCGTGCTGCGTGCGGTCGAGGTGGTCGAGCACGCTGCCGGTGACCAGGGTCTCGTTGTCGCCGGCGGCGTCGAGCAGCCGTGCCGCCACGTTCACGGCGTCGCCGAAGCAGTCGTTGTCGACCTCGATGATCTCGCCATGGGCCACAGCCACCTGCAGCTTCATCGCCGGCGCTCGGCCGGGCGAGCCTGGCAGGCTCACGATGCGCTCGAGCGACTCGTGCATCTCATCGGCCGCGGTGACCGCCTCCTGCGCGCGCTCGAACACCGCCATCAGGCCGTCGCCGAGCGTCTTGATGACGTGCCCCTGGCAGCTCACCACGATCTGCGCCAGCAAGGCCACGCTCTGCGTCACCACGGAGGCGGCTTCGGCGTTGCCCAGCGTCTCGTACAGCGAAGTGCTGCCACGCAGGTCGGCGAACAGGACGGTGCGGACGACGGTGCTGGTCATCGTGATTCGTGAAATCACACGCAGTTTAGTCCTGCAATGTGAAAGGCAACAAAGAAAAAGCCCGGCTTTGCCGGGCTTTCCCAGGTGATTGCAGGCCACTAGAGATTGGCCTGGTGCTTGGCCTACCGCCTGCGGCGGTGGTCTATCCGGCCAATCAGAGATTGTCCAGATAGGTCCGCAGCTTGTGCCTGACGGCGCAAGCCCGGTGCGCTTGCTGCGCAATCGCCCACCACCGCCTGCGGCGGTGGCCTATCCGGCCAATCAGAGATTGTCCAGATAGGTCCGCAGCTTGTGCCTGACGGCG
>CAMLNA010000049.1 GCA_946481025.1 uncultured Rivibacter sp. | reverse complement strand
TGGCGGTCGAAGCCCGGGAGGCCTTCGTGCAAGGGCTGCAGGGGTACTACCTGCACGCCGCCCCGGATCACTTGCGACCCAGCTGCTGACGGCAAGCCTTGCCGCGCTGCGCGGCGGCTCCTACCTAGGCCAGCAGGCGGGCCCCATCCACTTTCGACGCGGCCTTGTCGAACGTCCACAACGGCTGTTCACCCGCCTGGGCAGCCAAGGCGGCGTGCACGCAATCGGAGTAGTCGGCCGCCCCCTTGCCGTAGAGCGCGAGCGCGTACTCGAGCGCCGCTTCCGATTCGAACGACCGCTCCACGGCCGACAGCAACGTGGAGAGCGTCCGGATCACGGCGTCCTTGCCGAAACTGAAGTTCGATCGAAGCACCCGTTCCAGTTCCAGCGAGACGGAAACGGGAATGTAGAGCGTCTCGCCGCGCTTCACGCATTGGCGGATCAGACGACCGGCTGACGCAAGCTGCGCCGCGTCGTCCTGGACGAGGTAGCGGACCAGGATGTTGGTCTCGAGCGCCGCCATGGTCAGCGCCAGGCGTTCATGTCTTCCACGGCCACATGCTTCCCCTTCGGGGCCTTCAGCATGCCGGCGAGGTCGAGAATGGACTTGGTCTTCGCCCGCACGACGACGGCGCCGTCGGGCATGACGTGCCACACGAGACGCGTGCCAGGACCGGCGCCCAGCTGCTCTCGCACCTGTGCCGGCACTGTGGTCTGGCCCTTGGCGGTGATGGTGGACTCGGACATGGTGGCTCCTTACTTTTCGAACAATTGTAAGGCAGCCTCCCGCCCATCACACCTGCATGTTCATGATTTCACTGTAGGCCTGCACCATCCGGTTCCTCACCTGCAGGGCCGACTGGAAGCCGATCTGTGCCTTCTGCATCGCGACCATGGTCTCTTCCAGGCTCACGGTCGGGTTGTCGAGCTGAACCTCGCGCTGCATGCGGGTGGCTTCGTTCTGGGCCTCGCTCACCGAGCGCAGCGCCTGCGCGAAGCTCTGCTGGAAGCCGGTCGCCTGGGCCGCCTGTGTGCTTTCCTTCACGGCTTTCGCCACCTGCGGCATGCCCGCACGGGCGGCCGCTTGCGCGAAGTCGAAGGGTTTGAGTCTCACATCCATGGCGGTGTACCTGTGGTCCCGGCAGATTGGGATGGCACGGATGCTACCGGCCCGCCGTCAAACCGATGGGGCGAACTGGGCGTCGTTTTCCGGGCTGTTCGCGGCATTTGTTTCGGAGCGTGTCCGAATAATCCGCTCAAGTTGTGCAGGCTCGTGCCGAGCCGCGCGCATTGAGGGAACAAGTCGAACATGGACACCGTCGTCGCCCAACCGATCCCCGCCGCCATGGCCCCGGCCGCCGCGGCACGCCCCGTCGTGAATGCGAACCCCGGCTTCGGCGAACGCCTGATGGCCCTGCCGGCCAAGCGCAAGTTCCTGCTGGGCGCGGGCCTCGCGGCACTGGTCGCCATCGTGGCGGCCATGGCCATGATGTCCAGCCAGGGTGACTACAAGGTGCTGTACGCCAACCTGTCCGACAAGGACGGCGGCGCCATCCTCGCGCAGCTGTCGCAGATGAACGTGCCCTACAAGCACGCCGACGGCGGCGCGGCCATCCTGGTGCCCGCCGACAAGGTGCACGACGTGCGCCTGAAGCTCGCCTCGGCCGGCCTGCCCAAGGGCTCGGTCACCGGCTTCGAGCTGATGGACAACGCCCGCTTCGGCATCACGCAGTTCCAGGAACGCCTCACCTTCCAGCGCGGCCTCGAAGGCGAGCTCACCCGCTCGATCATGGCGCTGGCCGCCGTGCAGTCGGCCCGCGTGCACCTGGCCCTGCCCAACCAGAACGGCTTCTTTCGCGAGCAGCAGAAGCCCAGCGCCTCGGTGATGCTCACGCTGCACCCGGGCCGCACGCTGGACCGCGCGCAGGTGGCCGGCATCGTGCACCTGGTGTCTTCGAGCGTGCCCGAGCTCAACCCCAAGGCGGTGAGCGTGCTCGACCAGACCGGCGCGCTGATTTCCGGCCCGACCGATGCAGCCGCCAACGGCGGGCTCGACGCCCAGCAGCTGCAGTACGTGAACCAGATCGAGGCGATGCACACCAAGCGCATCCTCGACATCCTGGAGCCGGTGGTCGGCCGCGACAACCTGCGGGCCCAGGTCACCGCCGAGGTGGACTTCTCGCAGACCGAGTCAACCTCCGAGGAGTTCAAGCCGAACCAGGGCTCCGCCGCCGACCAGGCCACGGTGCGCAGCCAGCAGACCTCCAGCTCCACCGGCGGCGCCAATGCACAGCCCAGCGGCGTGCCCGGCGCGGCCTCGAACCAGCCGCCGGTGCCGGCCACCGCCCCCATCAACGGCGCGGCCCAGCCGCTGCAGGCGGCGCAAGGCGGCAACGCCGCGGCCGCCGGCCCGTCCCGCGCGGACTCGGTGACCAACTACGAAGTCGACAAGACCGTGCGCGTGACGCGCAACGCCACCGGCACGGTGAAGCGCCTGAATGCCGCGGTGGTGGTGAACCACCGCACCAACACCGACGCCAAGGGCAAGACGACCACCGTGCCGCTGTCGGCCGAGGAACTCGACAAGCTCACCTCGCTGGTGCGCGAGACCATCGGCTTCAGCCAGGATCGCGGCGACTCGGTCAAGGTGATCAACGCGCCGTTCAAGGTCGAGAAGGTCACGCCCGTCGATGTGCCGCTGTGGAAGCAGCCCGAGACGATCGACCTGCTGCGCACCATGGCCATTCCCGGCGCGCTGACGCTGCTGGCGCTGATCGTGGTGTTCGGCGCCATCCGGCCGGCCCTCAAGGCGGTGGAAAGCTCGCGCCCTGCGCCGATGCTCGATGCGGTGATCGACGACGCGCAGACGCTGGGCAACGACCCGCAGGTCCTGCCCGCGCTGGAAGCGCCGCAGTCGGACCGCCGCCTGGAGGACGCTCGTTCCTTCGCGAAAGAGAACCCGGGTGCGGTGGCCGCCATCGTGCGCACCTGGGTGAGCAAGGAAGCCTGAGCCCGGCAAGCGGCTCACAGGAACCAAGAACATGGACGACCAGGGACTCGAAGACTCCGCGATCCTGCTGATGTCGCTCGGCGAGGAAGACGCCGCCGAGGTATTCAAGCATCTCGCCCCGAAGGAAGTGCAGCGCCTGGGCGAGACGATCGCCAAGCTGAAGACCGTGCCGCGCGAGCGCGTGGACCAGGTGCTCACGCGCTTCTCTTCGGACGCCGCGGAGCAGAGCATGCTGGTGACCGACACCGACGAATACGTGAAGCAGGTGCTGCGCCGCGCGCTCGGCGACGACAAGGCCAACCTGCTGATCGACCGGATCCTGCAGGGCAGCGACGTCACCGGCATCGAAAGCCTCAAGTGGATGGACCCGGGCTCGGTGGCCGAGCTGCTGCGCAACGAGCACCCGCAGATCGTCGCCGCCATCCTGGTGCACCTGGACTACGACCAGAGTTCGGACGTGCTCAAGCACTTCACCGACCGCCAGCGCAACGAGGTGATGGTGCGCATCGCCACGCTGGACGGCATCCAGCCTTCGGCGCTGAAGGACCTGAACGAGGTGATGAGCAAGGTGCTGGCCGGCGGCGACAAGCTGAAGAAGGCTTCGCTGGGCGGCGTGAAGCCGGCGGCCGAGATCATCAACCTGATGGGCAGCAGCATCGAGACCTCCATCCTCGACTACGTGCGCGAGATGGACAACGAGCTGGCCCAGAAGATCATGGACAACATGTTCGTGTTCGACGACCTGAACAAGGTCGACGACCGCGGCATCCAGTCGCTGCTGAAGGAAGTGCAGAGCGAGTCGCTCATCATCGCGCTCAAGGGAGCCACGCCCGAGCTGCGCGAGAAGATCTTCCGCAACATGTCCACCCGCGCCGCCGAAACGCTGCGCGAGGACCTCGAGTCGCGCGGCCCGGTGCGCGTGTCCGAGGTGGAGGCCGAGCAGAAGGAAATGCTGAAGATCGTCCGCCGACTGGCCGACGAAGGACAGATCGTGCTGGGAGGCGGCGGTGATGACCAGTTCCTCTAAAAAGGGCCCCCGCCAGGTGCCGCCGCCCAACGCGGACCCGAAGGCGAGCTACGCGCGCTTCATCCCGCGCGAGGAACTGCACACCTTCGCGGCCTGGAACCCCGGTGTGCTGCCGGGCAGCGAAGGCGCCGCAGCCGCGGCCCATGCCGAGGCCGAGCCGGTGCCGCCCACCGCCGAGGAGATCGCGGCCCAGGTGCATGCCGCCCGCCAGGCCGGCTACCAGGACGGCTACCGCGACGGCCTCGTCGCCCTCGAAGGTTTCAAGCAGAGCTATGCGGCGCAGGTGACGGCCCAGGTGGCCCACATCGCCTCGGCCTTCCAGCAGCAGCTCGGCGGGCTCGAGAACAACCTCGCGCAGCGCCTGGCCGGCGTGGCGCTGTCGCTGGCGCGCCAGGTGGTGCGCAGCGAACTCTTGCAGCGCCCGCAACTCGTCGTGGACGTGGCCCAGGAAGCGCTCACCGCGCTGCTGATGTCGGCCAGGCACATCACCCTGCGGGTGCACCCTGACGACCACGCCCTGGTCGTGCAGGGCGTGCACGAGCTGATCGAGTCGCGCGGCGCGCGGCTGGTGCCCGACGCGCAGATCACCCGCGGCGGCTGCATCGTCGAATCGGACATCGGCGTGATCGACGCCACGGTGGAAGCCCGCTGGCAGCGTGCAGCCGGGGCGATGGGCCGCGATTCGGAATGGACCGGCTCCGACGACATGAACCCGGCCGGAGACGATGAATGAACGCTCCCGCTGAAAAGTGGCTTCGCTACCTCGACGACCTGCACAACTTCGCCAGCTCGCCGCTGCCGCTGGAGACCCAGGGCACGCTGGTGCGGGTGGCCGGCCTGGTGCTCGAGGCCGCCGGCATCCGCGTGCCGGTGGGCTCGGTGTGCGAGGTGCGCATGGAAGGCCAGCCGCCGGTGCTGGCCGAGGTCGTGGGCTTCGCGGGCGACCGCGCCTACCTCATGCCCACCGGCGAAGTGCACGGCCTGGCCAGCGGCGCCCGCGTGGTGCCGCGCTCCACGCCGGTGGCCGCGCCCGTGCTGGGCCAGCCCAGCCACCCCTGGCGCCGCAGCGAAGACCGCACCCGCCACCTGCCCATCGGCGACGGCCTGCTGGGCCGCGTGATCGATTCGCACGGCCAGCCGATGGACCGGCTCGGCCCCCTCTCGCACGCGCACAACGAACCGCTGGTGCGCCGCCCCATCAACGCGATGGACCGCGACCCGGTGCGCGAGCCGCTGGACACCGGCGTGCGCGCCATCAACGCGATGCTCACCGTGGGCCGCGGCCAGCGCATCGGGCTGTTCGCCGGTTCCGGCGTCGGCAAGTCGGTGCTGCTGGGCATGATGGCCAAGTACACCGCCGCCGACGTGATCGTGGTCGGCCTGATCGGCGAACGCGGCCGCGAAGTGAAGGAATTCATCGAGGACATCCTGGGCGAGGAAGGGCTGGCCCGTGCGGTGGTGGTGGCCGCGCCGGCCGATGCCCCGCCGCTCACCCGCATGCAGGGCGCGAGCTACGCCACCGCGATCGCCGAGCACTTCCGCGACCGCGGCCAGCACGTGCTGCTGCTGATGGACTCGCTCACCCGTTATGCGATGGCCCAGCGGGAGATCGCGCTGGCCATCGGCGAGCCGCCGGCCACCAAGGGCTACCCGCCTTCGTGTTTTGCCAAGCTGCCGCAGCTGGTGGAGCGTTCGGGCAACGGCCTGAACGGCTGCGGTTCGATCACCGCGTTCTACACCGTGCTGTCCGAGGGCGACGACCAGCAGGACCCGATCGCCGATGCGGCACGCGCCATCCTCGACGGTCACATCGTGCTGTCGCGCGAGCTGGCCGAAAGCGGCCACTACCCGGCCATCGACATCGAGCGCTCCGCCTCGCGGGTCATGCACAACGTGGCGCCGGCGGAGCACCTCGACGCCGCGCGCCGCTTCCGCCAGCTCTGGTCGCGCTACAACAAGGCGCGCGACCTGATCCAGCTGGGCGCCTATGCGCCGGGCCACGACGCCGAACTCGACACCGCCGTGCGCAGCCACCACGACATGCTCGCCCTGCTGCGGCAGGACATGCACGACCCAGCGCCGCTGGACCTCAGCGTGCTGCAGCTGCGGCAACTGGCCGCCGCGCGCTAACCAAGCCCCTGACAGGACCTCCCATGAGCAGCAGTACCCAAGCGATCCACGCCCTCGTCCTCGTGCTCGAGCAGACCGAACGCGAACGCGACCAGGCGCTGGCCGAGCAGTTGCGCGCACAGCAGGTGCTCGACGGTGCGCAGCGCCAGGCCGAGCAGCTGCTGCACTACCGCAGCGAATACGAGCAGCGCTGGAACACGCAGTTCCGCCAGGCCGGCGCGAAGGAAATCGTGCAGTGCTACCAGGGCTTCATGGGCCGCCTGCAGTTCGCGGTGGACCAGCAGCACCACCAGGTGGCCATGGCCGCCGCCACGCTGGCCGCCGCACGCGACACGCTGCGCGCGCTGGAGCTGCGCACGGCCGCCGTGCGCAAGCTGATCGAGCGCCGGCAGCAGGAACTGGCGCTCGCGGCCGGGCGCCGCGAGCAGAAGCTCACCGACGAACAGGCTTCGCGCGCCGCCTGGACGCGCTTGAGCAGCCTGAGCAACCAGCCGCTGCCCGGCGGCATCCTGCCCGCCTGAGCGAACCGATGAACACCAACACCCGAGCGCTGTCCAGCCTGCTGCCCGCAGCCCACCCCGCGGCGGCTGCCGAAGCGCGTGCGGCCAACGCGGCAGCACCGGCAGCCGGCATGGACTTCGCCAGCCTGATGGGCGGCGCACGTTTGCAAGCGGCGCAGGCACCTGCGGCGCCCCGGCCCGAGGCCGCGCCGCCGCAGACGCCGCAGCAGCCCGCGGGCAACGCTGCTTCGCAGCAGCAGTCGCGCGCCCTCAACGAGCGCCGCGAACGTGAACGCGTTCACGACCGGGCCGCGGAGCAGCGTGCCCAGCAGGCCCGCCAGCAGGCCGCGCGCAGCGGCAGCGTCCAGGCCGCCAGGCCGGCGGCCGGTGAAGAAGCACCCGCCGTCGAAGGCGAAGACCAGGCGCGCGCTGCGGCCGACGAGAAGCAGCAGGGTGCCGTCACGCCGTTGGCCGAATGGCTGGCCAGCCTGAACCCGGCCGCCCTGCAGCTGCCGCCGGCACCGGACGCAGGTGGTGCATCGGCGCAAGACACGCTGGATGCGGCCGCCGGCGGCGATCACGCGTTGTCCGGCGCAGCCTCGCAACAGCAGCGCCATGCGGCCGGCCTGCGCCGCGGCACCGCTGCCGCAGGCGCCGAAGCTGCCGAGGCCGCTTCCGCCGCGGGCGAACGCTTCGAGCTGCCCGCCGAGGCGCAGGCGAATCCGTCCGACCCGGCGGCCGCCGCCACACCGGCCCGCATCGAGGGCGCCGGCCCGGCGGCAGCCAGGCCGAACGCCGATGCCCTGGCTGCCGTGAACAACCTCACGGCGCCCTCGCCCGGCATCGGCGGCAGCGCCGACACCGCCGCACCCGCGGCGATCGACATGCCCACGCCGGCCACCGATGCCGACTTCCCCGACGTGCTGGCCACGCAGGTGAGCGTGCTGGTGAAGGACGGCGTGCAACAGGCCGAGCTGCATCTCAACCCGGCCGAGATGGGGCCGATCTCGGTGCAGATCGCCGTGGACGGCAGCCAGGCCCAGGTGGATTTCGCCGCTGCGGCCGGCGCCACCCGCGAACTCATCGAATCGAGCCTGCCGATGCTGGCGGCCGCGCTGCACGAGGCCGGCCTCACGCTGGCCGGCGGCGGCGTGTTCGAACACGGCCGCCCCCCGGCCGGCGGCTCCCGGCACGACGGTGCATCGCCTGCGTCGCAGCGCGGCGGCGACCGGGGCGAAGCCGGTGGGCCGGACGGCACCGCTGCTTCGGCGCCGCCTGCCCGCCGGGTGGCACACCGCGGCATGCTCGACCTGTACGCCTGAGCGGCCCCGGGCGGCGCGCCCGGACCGCTCCCAAGCAAGGCCTGTTTTCCGCCCTTTATCGAGGCTTAGCGAGAGGGCCGGACTCGAATAATCACTCCAAGAAGCTTCGGCTGCCTTGTGCGCGTGTGCGCACTCGGGCGGCCGGTCCATCCAAGGAGCAAACCCGATGTCCGCTGCTGCTGCCAAAGCCGCCGCCCCCGACGCAGGCGCCGAGCCTGCCAAGAAGAAGCTCTTTTCGGGCAAGCTGATGCTGCTGCTCGGCGTGGCCGTGCTGCTGCTGGCCGTGGCCGGCGGCGGCGCCCTCTACCTGCTCAAGCAGAAGGCCGCCGCCGCGGCTGCCGAGGAGAGCGACGACGAAGACACTGCCGAGGTGGAGGCGCCGAAGAAGTCGGCCAAGCACGACCCCGGCCACGTGCCGACCTTCCTGCCGCTCGAGCCCTTCACGGTGAACCTGGCCGACCGCGACCAGGAGCGCTATGCGCAGGTGAGCATCACCCTCGAAGTCGAGGACGCGAAGTTCGCCGACCAGATGAAGACCTACATGCCCGCCATCCGCAACGGCGTGCTGATGATCCTGGCGCACAAGACCTCGGCCGAGCTGCTCGAGCGCGCCGGCAAGGAGAAGCTGGCCGCGGAGATCCAGCGCGAGGCGGTGCGCCCGCTGGGCATCGAGATCGACGAGGAAGAGGAACCGGCAGCCAAGGCCTCCGGCGGCGACGAGGAAGCCGAGGCCAGGCCGAAGAAGAAGCGCAAGAAGAAGCCCGCCGTGCACAACCCGGTGCGCCACGTGCACTTCGCCAACTTCATCATCCAGTAGACATGGCCCACCCCCGTAGCGCCTTCGGCGCTCCCCTTCAAGGCACGCCAGCAGACCGGCAAAGCCGGATCTGCGGCGTCCGCTCGGCGTGCGGGCGCTGAACGCGCCGCACGAGCCCCGGGAGCTGTCACGATGAATCAACAAATCCTTTCGCAAGACGAAGTCGATGCGCTGCTGCAGGGCATCACCGGCGAGAGCCAGAAGCTCGAGCCGGAGGAGGTGCAAAGCGGCGGCATCCGGGACTACGACCTGGCGAGCCAGGAGCGCATCGTGCGCGGGCGCATGCCCACGCTGGAGATCATCAACGAGCGCTTCTCCCGCAACATCCGCATCGGCCTGTTCAACTTCATCCGCAAGACGCCCGAGGTGTCGGTGGGCGCCATCAAGGTGCAGAAGTACAGCGCCTTCCTGCGCGAGATCGTGGTGCCGACCAACTTCAACATCGTGTCGGTGAAGCCGCTGCGGGGCTCGGGCCTGGTGGTGTGCGACCCGACGCTGGTGTTCGCGGTGATCGACTCGCTGTTCGGCGGGCTCGGCAAGTTCCACACGCGCATCGAAGGGCGCGACTTCTCGCCCACCGAGTCGCGCATCATCACGCGGCTGGTCGAGGTGATCGAAACCGAATACAAGAAGGCCTGGCACGGCGTGTACCCGCTGGAACTGCAATACCAGCGCTCGGAGATGCAGCCGCAGTTCGCCAACATCGCAGCGCCCAGCGAGATCGTGGTGTCGACCTCGTTCACGCTCGAGATCGGCGACACGACCGGGACGATCCACTTCTGCATTCCCTACGCGACGCTGGAGCCCATCCGCGACGTGCTGTATTCCACCGTGCAGGGCGACTCCGCCGAACCCGACCGCCGCTGGGTCAAGCTGCTCAAGCAGCAGATCCAGTCGGCCGAGGTGCAGGTGGTGGCCGAACTCGCGCACGCGCACGCGACCGTCGAGCAGCTGCTCGCGCTGAAGCCGGGCGACTTCCTCGAGCTCGACCTGAACAAGGTGATCGACGCGAAGGTCGACGGCGTGCCCATCTTCAACTGCCAGTACGGCACGTCGAACGGCAAGTACGCGCTGAAGATCGAACAGATGCTCACGAACTCGAACATGAGCTGGTTAGGAGATACCAATGTCTGACCCCAATACCGCCGAACAGGACGCAATGGCCGACGAATGGGCCGCGGCGCTCGCCCAGCAGAAGGACGCGAGCGGCGGCGGCATGAGCGGCGAGGTGCTGGCCGAGGCCGAGACGGTGGCGCCCGCGGCGTTCACGAACTTCGCGCCCACCACCGGCAACACGGCCGGCAACGACATCAACATGATCCTGGACATCCCGGTGCAGCTCACCGTGGAGCTGGGCCGCACGAGGATCCCGATCAAGCACATCCTGCAGCTCGCGCAAGGCTCGGTGGTCGAACTCGACGCCATGGCCGGCGAACCGATGGACGTGCTGGTCAACGGCTATCTCATCGCGCAGGGCGAGGTGGTGGTGGTGAACGACAAGTTCGGCATCCGCCTCACCGACATCGTGACCCCTTCCGAACGCATGCGGCGCCTGAGCCGCGGGATGTAAGGCACGTGGCCCCCACCGGACTCTCGATCCTCTGGTTCATCGCGATCATCGCGATGATCCCGCTCGCGCTGTGGCTGCTCAAGCGCTCGCCGTACGGCGCATCCATCGGCGCCGGCGGCACCGGCAGCGCGACGCGCACCGTTTCTTCCATGCAGCTGTCGCCGAGCCAGCGCATCGTCACCGTCGAAGTGGGCACGGGCGAGGCCCGCCAATGGCTGGTGCTGGGCGTCACGCCGCAAAGCATCACGACGCTGCACACGATGGCGCCGCAGGAATTGCCCGCCGCACCGAACCAACCTCCCGTGCCGTTCGCGGCGCTGCTGCAGAAGCTGCAGCACAAGCGCCCGGACGATGCACAGCGCTGACGCCATGCTTTCTCTCGCTCGCCACCGCCGTGGCATCGCTCTCGCAGCCGTATCGCTGATTTCGGCCATTCCTTGCGCGGCTTTAGCGCAGCAGGCCGGCGGCGGCACCGCAACGCTCCCGCTGCTGGTGGGCCAGGGCGCGGGCGGCACCAGCTACTCGGTGCCGATCCAGACGCTGCTGTTCTTCACCGCCTTGAGCTTCCTGCCGGCGGTGCTGCTCATGATGACCGGCTTCACGCGCATCGTGATCGTGCTGAGCCTGTTGCGCCAGGCGCTGGGCACGCAGGCCGCGCCGCCCAACCAGGTGGTCATCGGGCTGTCCCTGTTCCTCACGCTGTTTGTGATGGGCCCGACCATCGACCGGGTCTACAACGACGCCTACAAGCCCTTCACCGCCAACCAGATCAGCTTCGACGAGGCGCTCTCTCGCGGCGAGAAGCCGATGCGCGAGTTCATGCTGAAGCAGACGCGCCAGAGCGACATGGAGCTGTTTGCAAAGCTGGCCAAGGTGGACCCCTCGGTGAAGGCGCCCGACATGCCGTTTCGCGTGCTGGTCCCCGCCTTCGTGACCAGCGAGCTGAAAAGCGCCTTCCAGATCGGCTTTCTCATCTTCATCCCGTTCCTGATCATCGACATGATCGTGGCCAGCGTGCTGATGAGCCTGGGGATGATGATGCTGTCGCCCGTGCTGGTGGCCCTGCCCTTCAAGCTGATGCTGTTCGTGCTGGCCGACGGCTGGAACCTGCTCCTCGGCTCGCTCGCCGCGAGCTTCGCGACGTAGCGCCTGCCAGGAACCAGGATGAAACTTCAATTCACCGCGGTGAAGGCTGTCGAATCCCCTTTCATGCGTCGGCGGTGCTGCCAACGCGCCATGGACAACTGAAATGGAATCCCAACAAGTCCTCACCCTCGGCCAGGAAGGCCTGATGATGCTGCTCACCATCTCGGCCCCGCTGCTGCTGGTGGTGCTGGTGGTGGGCCTGGTGGTCAGCATCTTCCAGGCGGCCACGCAGATCCACGAGGCCACGCTGTCGTTCGTGCCCAAACTGGTGGCCGCCGTGATCGTGCTGGCCATCGCGGGGCCCTGGATGATCAGTTCGCTGGTCGAGTACCTGCAGCGCACCATTCAGGCCATTCCCACCGTCGTGGGATAGCCTGAGTGACTCCTGACCAGTCACCATGCTGACCTTCACCGAAGCCCAGCTGATGGCGTGGCTGTCGCCCGTCTTCTGGCCCTTCATCCGCATCCTGGCGCTGTTCATGACGGCGCCGGTGCTGTCGATGCGCAACATCCCGGTGCGGGTGAAGATCGCGCTGGCGTTCTTCGTGGCGCTCACCGCGCAGGCCACGCTGCCGGTCGCGCCCACCATCGCCCTGGACTCGCACCAGGCGCTGAACGCGCTGCTGCAGCAGGTGCTGGTGGGGGCTGCACTGGGCTTTGCGGCGCGCATCGTGTTCGCCGCGATCGAGTTCGCCGGCGAGCTGATCGGCCTGCAGATGGGCCTGAACTACGCCGCCTTCTTCGACCCCACCACCGGCGGCACCAGCACCGCGTCGGCGCGCTTCTTCGGCACCATGGCCGCCTGGCTGTTCGTCGTCATCAACGGCCACCTGCTGCTCACCGTGGCGGTGGTGAAGAGCTTCGAGTCCTTTCCCATCGGCTCCGAACCGCTCGCCTTCCTGACCACCCTGCAGCCGCAGGTATGGGGCGCCGAGGTCTTCAGCCTGGGGCTGTGGATCGCGCTGCCCATCATCGCGATGCTGCTGTTCGTGAACTTGGTGCTGGGCGTGATCTCGCGGGTGGCGCCGCAGATGCAGATCTTCGCGGTGGGCTTTCCCATCACGCTGTCGGTCGGCCTGGTCGGCATGACGCTCACGCTGCCGATGATGCAGGCGCCCTTCACGATGGCGCTGGAGCGGATGCTTTCCCTCTTCCAGTAGCCGCCTAGGAAGCGGCTTCCACCGAGGCCCGGACCAGATCGCCCACGACTTCGGCATCGATGGGCTGCCGGTAGCGGCACTTCAGGTGCCGCATGCCCTTGCCGGTGCCTTCGAGCGCGGTGTACTGCACGGCCAGCTCGGCGCCGTTGAAGAACTGCAGGTGCGCGTGGCTCTTGTGCAGCACGATGGACATGAGGCTGAGCCCGTCGAGCTGGAAGGTGAGGTTGCCCCACTTCACCGCCTGCGTGAGCTGCGGCGCGGCGGACATCACGGCATCGCGCAGGCCCTGTGCGGTCTCGCGCTCCTCGGGTGCGAGGTTGTCGAAGTAGGCCGCCACCAGGGCGGCCGGACGGACCGGCGTGCGCATGGGTTGTGCCTAGCTCACGGTGATTGCGCCTCGAAGGTGTTGCACTGGGCGATGCTGCCGCCTTGCAGGCCGCGCTGGAACCAGGCCTTGCGCTGCGCGCTCGTGCCATGCGTGAAGCTCTCGGGCACCACCTGGCCCTGCGAGCGGCGCTGCAGCGTGTCGTCGCCGATCTGCGCGGCCGCGTTCAGCGCCTCCTCGATGTCGCCCTGTTCCAGCCAGCCCTTGCCGCGCTGCGAATGATGGGTCCACAAGCCGGCGAAGCAGTCGGCCTGCAGCTCCAGCCGCACGCTCAAGGCATTGCCCTGCGCCTGGCCCACGCGCTGGCGCATCTCGTCGACCTTTTGCGTGAGCCCCATGATCTTCTGCACGTGGTGGCCCACCTCGTGCGCCACCACGTAGGCCTGCGCGAAGTCGCCCGGCGCGCCGAGCTTCGACTTGAGCGTCTCGTAGAACGACAGGTCGATGTAGACCTTTTCGTCGGCCGGGCAGTAGAACGGCCCCATGGCGGATTGCCCTTGCCCGCAGGCCGTGGTCGTGGCGCCGCGGAACAGCACCAGCTTCGGCACGCGGTAGGTGGCACCGGCCTGCCGGAACACCGTGGTCCACACATCCTCGGTGTCGGCCAGCACGGTGGAGATGAACTTCGCCTCCATGTCGTCGGCGGGCGGCCGCTGCGCTGGCCCGCTTTCGATGGAAGCCGGGGAGCCGCCGCCGAGGAGCCCGAGGATCGTGAGCGGGTCGATGCCGAACATCCAGCCGCCCAGGAGGGCGATCACGATGGCGCCGATCCCGATGCCGCGGCCGCCGATCGGCAGGCCGCCCATGCGCCCCCCCGAAGCGCGGCGGTCCTCGACGTTGTCGCTCTCGCGGTGCCCTTGCCAGCGCATCGATCTACTCCCGGGCCGCGGTGGCCTCGTGGGCCATGGTAGCGCTGCGATTGCGCGCGACCAAGGGGAAAGCCCGCAGTCCCGGCAATCGATGACGCGAGGCGCGCCGGTTCAGTGGCGCAGCAGCGGCAGCAGCTGCATCAGGGTGGCCGCGGAGCGGCGCAGCGGCTCGCACGAGCTGGTCGCGGCGCGCGAGTAGCACTCGGCGGCATAGGCTGCATCGCGCTGGAGGCGGTTCAGGTCCACCCACCAGCCCAGCCCGGCCATCAACCACTTGAAATCGACCAGGTGGACGATCTGGTGGCCATCGGCCGTGGGATCCCGCCAGCCGCTGCCCACCGGGTCGCTGCGGTCTTGACGGCGTTGGGTGTTCATGACGGCAGCCGCTTTCTGTCAGTGAGCCGTTTCGCCACCCGGCCTGCCCTGCGGCTCGAGCAGCTGCTGCACCAGCGCCCGCACTTCGGCGTCCGCCGCAGTGGGGTCCGGACGGTCGAAGAGGTCGGCAAATGATGTGCGCGTGAACTCGGGGGGGATCTCGTCGCAGTGCTCGATGACCTGGGGCTGCGGAATCATCTTTTTACTCCTTGAAGGACTTGAACCGGTTATCGGCAGGTCCATGGGCGAACGATAGGCGCATCGCCGCCGCGGCAAGGGTGAAAAAGACCCGAAAACAACGCCAATGCTCACATTCAGCGCCGCGCCTACGCTCGCGCTTCGCGCAGGCCGACAAGCTTTGTCGGAGCCTGTCCGACAAGGGCCCGCCCACACGGAGTCGCACCGGAGCGAGGGGACTTGGTCCCGTCCCTAAGATGGCCCGCATGACTCCGATCGCCACCCCCATCACGACGATGCCACGGCGGCAGAAGCCCGTCGCCGAAGAACGTCTGCTCACGCAGCGGGACCACGCACGCCTGAGTGCCCTGGTGCAGCGCGACCCGGCCACCGGCCAGCCGCGCATCGCGCATGCCGCAGCCATCGAAGCGGTGCTCGATGCCGCCGACCTGCTGCCCTCGCGCGAGATCCCGCCCGACGTGGTGACGATGAACTCGCAGGTGCTGGTGGCCGATCCGGCCACACGGCAGCGGCGCAAGTTCACGCTGCGCTACCCGGACGACGCTGCGCCGGCAGACGGCTCGGTGTCGGTGCTGTCCCCGGTGGGTGCCGGACTGCTGGGCCTGCGGCCGGGCGCCACGGCACGCTGGCAGCTGCCCGACGGTGCCGAGGCGGCGGCCGACGTGCTGGAGGTGCTGTTCCAGCCCGAGGCCAGCGGCGACTACATGCTGTAGGCCAAGGCCAGGGGCATCGCTCGGGACGGCTCGCTCAGGTCTTGGGCAGCGTGACGCCACGCTGCCCCTGATATTTGCCGCCGCGGTCCTTGTAGCTCGTCTCGCAGACCTCGTCGCTCTCGAAGAACAGCACCTGCGCACAGCCCTCGCCTGCATAGATCTTCGCGGGCAGCGGCGTGGTGTTGCTGAACTCGAGCGTCACATAGCCTTCCCACTCGGGCTCGAAGGGCGTGACGTTGACGATGATCCCGCAGCGGGCGTAGGTGCTCTTGCCCAGGCAGATGGTCAGCACGTTGCGCGGGATGCGGAAGTACTCGACCGTGCGCGCCAGCGCGAAGCTGTTGGGCGGGATGATGCAGACGTCGGCGTTGATGTCGACGAAGCTCTTCTCGTCGAAGTTCTTCGGGTCCACCACGGTGCTGTGGATGTTGGTGAACACCTTGAACTCGGGCGCGCAGCGGATGTCGTAGCCGTAGCTCGAGGTGCCGTAGCTCACGATCTTGTGGCCATCGGTCGCATAGCGCACCTGGTTGGGCTCGAACGGCTCGATCATGCCGTGCTGCTCGGCCATGCGGCGGATCCACTTGTCGGACTTGATGCTCATCTGCTGGCGCCTCGGGCGCGCGCTGGGCGGCGGCCCTGTGGAAGAAGGAAGGAGGCCGGATTGTAGTTTTCGGCTGTGGAGCGGCCGAGGCGAGCCGGGCCGCGCCGCGCAACAGGGACTGTCGGGATTTTGACAGTCGGCAAGAACGCGTCACACTAGGATCAACGGCACAGAGCAAGGAGACAAGACATGCGCAACGCCACCGACCTGCTGAGCCAGTACGCGGCCTATCACCGCGACCGCCGCAACATCGCCACCCACTTCGTCGGCATCCCGATGATCGTGTTCGGCCTCGGCGTGCTGCTCGCGCGGCCGCAATTCGACCTGGGCGGGCTGGCGATCACGCCGGCCTGGGTGGTGTTCGTGCTGGGCGCGATCTGGTACCTGACCCGCGGCAGCCTGGTCCTCGGCCTGGCCACCTCCGTGGTCACGGGCGTGCTGTTCACGCTGGCGCACCAGGCCGCGGCCGGCAGCACCGCCGCCTGGCTGGGCTGGGGCGTCGGCGCCTTCCTCGCGGGCTGGGTGATCCAGTTCATCGGCCACTACTACGAGGGGCGCAAGCCGGCCTTCGTCGACGACCTCATCGGCCTGATGGTCGGGCCGATGTTCGTGGTGGCCGAGTGGCTGTTCGCCGCCGGCTGGAACAAGCCCATGCTGGACGAGATCGAGCGCCGCGCCGGCCCGACGATGCTGCGCGACCTCGCGGCCACGATGCCCGGCCGGCTGCATTGATCGCTCCGCCCGACCGATGAGGCTGCTGCGCCGCGCGGCGCTGTTGCTGGCGCTGCCGCTCGCGGCGCTGCTTGCCTGGGTGCTGGTGCAGGCGCAGCGGCACCCTGCCCTGCCGGCCGAACCGGCGGCCTGGATGCCGGCCGCCCCCGCCGGGCCGGGCGGCCTGCGGGTGCGTTTCGTCGGCGTCGCGACCCTGCTGTTCGACGATGGCGAAACCGCCTGGATGAGCGATGGCTTCTTCTCGCGCCAGGGCAAGCTCGCCGTGGCATTCAGCCGGCTCGAACCCGATCGGAGCGAGATCGACAAGGCGCTGCGCAAGCTGAACGTGCAGCGCCTGGCCGCCGTCGTGCCGCTGCATTCGCACTACGACCACGCGATGGACGCGCCGGTGGTGGCCCAGCGCACCGGGGCGCTGCTGGTCGGCTCGTCCTCCACCCTGATGGTCGGGCGCGGCCTCGGGCTCCCGCCCGAGCGGATGCGGGAAGTGAAACACGGCGACGTGGTGCAGCTCGGCCGCTTCAGGCTCACCTTCCTGGAATCGCGCCACAGCCCCACGCCGTGGACCGCCGCCGACGCTCCTTCCGAACACATGACCGAGCCGGTCGTGCCGCCGGCCCACGCCAGCACCTACAAGGAGGGCGCGGTGTGGTCGCTGCTCGTGGAGCACGACGGCCGCAGCCTGCTGGTGCAAGGCAGCGCCGGCTACGTGCCCGGGCTGCTGCAGGGCAGGCGCGCCGATACGGTGCTGCTGGGCGTCGGCACGCTGGGCAAGAAGAGCCCGCAGTACATCGACGGCTACTGGCGTGAAACGGTCCTCCTGCCGGGCGCCAGGCGCGTGATCCCCATCCACTGGGACGACTTCTGGCGGCCGCTCGACGCGCCGCTGCTCGCGATGCCGCTGCTGTTCGACGATTTCGGTGCCACCTGGGCCGCCCTGCGTGAGCACGGGGCGCGCGACGGCGTGGAAGTGAAGCTGCCGCCGCTGTGGCTGCCGATCGATCCGTTTGCGAGCCCGGCCGGCACAACCGCACACTGAACCGCCGGCCCGGTGCCGCGCGCATCCGCTATGGTGTGGGCCTTCAACAAACATTTCGTTCGGGAGAACCCAGGTGGTGTCGCTTTTCGCCTTCGTCATGACCGCGTACGGCCTCAACCCTTACCTCATCGCCTCGTTCAGCTCCGGGCTGGCCTGCGAAAACGCCAAGTCGCAGATCCTGGCCGCGGCGCGCGAACAGGCGCTGCCGGGCACCACCACCTATGCGCTGGCGCCGCGCAGCCTGAAGTGCATCGCGACGCCGGGGCTGGTGGCGGGGGGCGCCCGGTTGCCCGAAGCGGTGGCCGCGCCGGCCGCCCGGCCCAAGGCCGCCGCAGGCGGCGGCAAGCGCTGAGTTCGCTGACTCGGACTCAGGTGTTCTTCGAGATCGAGATCGTCGGGAACCTGGACGAATAGTCCTTGGCTTTCTCGGCGATCTTCACCGCCACCTTGCGCGCCACGCTCGTGTAGAGGCCCGCGATCTCGCCGTCGGGCTCGGCCACCAGCGTGGGCCGGCCGGAGTCGGCCTGCTCGCGGATCGAGAGCGCCAGCGGCAGCGCGCCCAGGTAGTCCACGCCGTACTGAGCCGCCATCTTCCTGCCGCCGTCGGCACCGAAGATGTGCTCGACGTGGCCGCAGTTCGAGCACACGTGCACCGCCATGTTCTCCACCACGCCGAGGATGGGCACGCCCACCTTCTCGAACATCTTCAGCCCCTTCTTCGCATCGAGCAGCGCGATGTCCTGCGGCGTGGTGACGATGACCGCGCCGGTGAGCGGCACGCGCTGGCTCAGCGTGAGTGCAATGTCGCCGGTGCCCGGCGGCATGTCGACGATCAGGTAGTCGAGCTCTTTCCAGTTGGTCTGGCGCAGCAGCTGCTCGAGCGCCTGCGTGGCCATGGGTCCGCGCCAGATCATGGCGTTGTCGGGCTCGATCATGAAACCGATGGACATGACCTGCACGCCGTGGCCGTACAGCGGCTCCATCGTCTTGCCGTCGGCGCTCTCGGGGCGGCCCTCGACGCCCAGCATCATGGGCTGGCTGGGGCCGTAGATGTCGGCATCGAGCACGCCCACGCTGGCGCCTTCGGCGGCCAGCGCGAGGGCCAGGTTCACCGCGGTGGTGCTCTTGCCCACGCCGCCCTTGCCCGAGGCCACCGCGACGATGTTCTTCACGCCCGGCAGCAGCTGCACACCACGCTGCACGGCGTGGGAGATCACCCGCGACGTGATGTTCACGCTCACGTTCGCGACGCCCGGCACGCTGCGTGCCGCGGCGATCACCTGCGCGCGCAGCGCGTCGTGCTGGCTGCGGGCGGGGTAGCCCAGTTCCAGCTCGAACGAGACGTCGCCGCCGTCGAGCTTCAGGCCCTTGACCTGCCGCCCGCTCACGAAGTCGCGGCCGGTGTTGGGATCGGTGACGCTTTTCAGCGCGTCGAGAACGGCTTGTTCGGTCAGGGCCATGGGAGCAAACGCGGTGGGGAATGGGGATTGCCGATCACGGCAGGCGGGTGCGGCCAGTCTAGCGCGCGCCTTGCCCCTGCTGCCGCCCGGGCTCCTAGAATCGGTGGCTCCCCCTCACCGGCTCGCCAATGCCGCCCCAGGCATCAAGACCATGACCCGCAAGCTCTTCGTCACCACCGCCCTGCCCTACGCCAACGCCGCCTTCCACATCGGCCACATGATGGAATACATCCAGGCCGACATCTGGGTGCGGTTCCAGCGCATGCAGGGCCACCAGGTCCACTTCGTGGCCGCCGACGATGCGCACGGCGCGCCGATCATGATCGCGGCCGAAAAGGCGGGCAAGACGCCGCAGGCGTTCGTGGCGGACATCGCCGCCGGCCGCCCCCAGTACCTCGACGGCTTCCACATCAGCTTCGACAACTGGCATTCGACCGACAGTCCCGAGAACACCGAGCTGGCACAGGGCATCTACCTCGCGCTGCGCAAGAACGGCCTCATCTTCACCCGCAACATCGAGCAGTTCTTCGATCCGTTGAAGAACATGTTCCTGCCCGACCGCTACATCAAGGGCGAGTGCCCGAAGTGCGGCGCGAAAGACCAGTACGGCGACTCCTGCGAGGTGTGCGGCGCGGTGTACCTGCCCACCGAGCTGAAGAACCCCTACTCCACGCTGACCGGCGCCACGCCGGTCATGAAGACCAGCGAGCACCATTTCTTCCAGCTGTCGTCGCCGCGCTGCGTCGAGTTCCTGCAGCAGTGGACGCAGGAGCCGGGCCGGCTGCAGCCCGAGGTGCTCAACAAGATCAAGGAGTGGTTCACCACCGACGAGCTGGGCCATGGCGGCCTGGCCGACTGGGACATCAGCCGTGACGCCCCGTACTTCGGCATCGAGATCCCCGACGCGCCGGGCAAGTACTTCTACGTGTGGCTCGATGCGCCGATCGGCTACCTGGCCTCGCTGAAGAACTACTTCGAGAAAAGCGCAAAGGGCGGCGGCCCCAAGGCGAAATGCGGCGAGGCGCGCAGCTTCGACGAGTTCATCGCCGACCCGTCCGTCGAGCAGGTGCACTTCATCGGCAAGGACATCACCTATTTCCACACGCTGTTCTGGCCGGCGATGCTGCATTTCAGCGGCCGCAAGGTGCCCGACAACGTGTTCGTGCACGGCTTCATCACCGTGAGCGGCGAAAAGATGAGCAAGAGCCGCGGCACCGGCATCTCGCCCCTGAAGTACCTGCAGCTGGGCCTGAACGCCGAATGGCTGCGCTACTACATCGCCGCCAAGCTCAACAACAAGGTCGAGGACATCGACTTCAACCCCGACGACTTCGTCGCGCGGGTCAATTCCGACCTGGTCGGCAAGTACATCAACATCGCCTCCCGCGCGGCCGGCTTCATCAGCAAGCGCTTCGGCGGCGAGCTGAGCGGCGCCATCGCCGCCGACGGCGAAACGCTGCTGGCCCACCTGCGCGCCGGGCGCGACACCGTGCGCGAGCTGTACGAAGACCGCGAATACGGCAAGGCGCTGCGCGAGATCATGCTGCTGGCCGACCGGGTGAACGAATACGTCGACCAGAACAAGCCCTGGGAGCTGGCCAAGCAGCAGGGCCAGGACGCCCGCCTGCACGACGTGTGCACCGTGTGCATCGAGGCTTTCCGCCTGCTCACCATCTACCTGAAGCCGGTGCTGCCGGCACTCGCCGCGCAGGTCGAGGCCTTCCTGAAGGTGCCGCCGCTCACTTTCGAGCACGCGAGCGAACGCCTGGGCGCGCACGGCATCGGCGAATACAGGCACCTGATGCAGCGGGTCGACCCGAAACTGCTCGATGCGCTGTTCGAGCCGGTCGCCGTCGAAGCCGAAAAGCCCGGCGGCGAAGACATCGCGCCGGTCATCACGATCGACGACTTCGGCAAGATCGACCTGCGTATCGCCAAGATCGTCAACGCCGAGCACGTCGAAGGCTCCGACAAGCTGCTGCGCCTGACGCTCGACGTCGGCGAACCCAAGACGCGCAACGTGTTCTCGGGCATCAAGTCGGCCTACAAGCCCGAAGAACTGATCGGCAAGTTCACCGTGATGGTGGCCAACCTGGCGCCCCGCAAGATGAAGTTCGGCGTCAGCGAGGGCATGGTCCTTGCGGCGAGCCATGCCGACGAAAAGGCCAACCCGGGGCTCTATGTGCTGGAACCCTGGCCGGGCGCGACGCCGGGCCTGCGCGTGCGCTGACGACGCCCACGCTCAGCGGGTGCTGCCTCCGTCCGAGGCGGCCATCCACGCACGCAGGTCCTGCAGCAGCGGCGGCCAGGCCATCGCGGTGAGCAGCGCCGCGATCGGCACCGTCGCGGAAAAGCCGAGGCGCTTGAAAGCCAACGCTCCGACGATGCCTCCCCCGAAAAACAGGCCCAGGATCATGCCGTGCACCCTGAGCTTGTCGCGGTTGGCCCGCACGAAGTGCTGGTCGTCCGCCTCGCGCGTGCGGTTCCAGTAGACGAGGCGCCCCAGTTCGATGCCCAGGTCGGTGATGACGCCGGTCATGTGCGTCGTGCGGATCTCCGCCTGCGAGATCTTCGTCACCACGGCGTTCTGCAGGCCCATGATGAAACACAGCAGCAGCACCGTCGACGGCACGAAGACGTCGACGATCAGCTCCAGGTTGCCGCCCAGCAGGCCGAACACGAGCAGCAGGCACGCCTCCAGCATGAGCGGCAACGCGAACTCTCCGCCCATCTGCCGGCGGCGCGCCCAGTGCGTCAGCAGCGCCGTCACGGCGGCGCCCGCCATGAAGGCCAGCAGGGAAGACACCCCCGCCATGGCCAGGGCCAGCTGCCCCAGTACGAGATCGTCGGCGATGGCGGACACGATGCCCGTCATGTGCGAGGTATAGCGCTGCACGGCCAGGAAGCCGCCGGCATTGACGGCGCCTGCCACGAAGGCCAGCACGCCGCCGAGCTGGCGATTGGTGCGGCGCGTCCTGACCTTGTGCGTGAGCCCGTGGAGGAAGGCAGTCGGCATCGGCGAAGGCTGGCAACGGAACCGGATGGCAGGCGGGCATGAAACTCGCTGCGCTTGCCAAGCGAATTTCATGTCTCTACGATGGGATCGTAACGCACATGACATTAACATGCGAGGCACATGGAACTGAAAACCGCCCGGCTCACGCTGCTGATCGATCCGGCGAAGAAGGCCGCCTTCGAGGGCCTGTGCGCCCAGCAGGACCTGACTCCGTCGCAGGTGGTGCGGCAGCTGATCCGCGAGTACCTGGCCCAGCACGGCGTGTCGTACGTGCCCAGCGGCACGGCCGAAACGCCGGCGCCCGCCGGCGTCCGGTCACGGCGCAACACCAGGCGCTGACGTCGGCCGGCCGGGGGTAGGAAGCATGTCGCCGGTCCTGCACAAGTTCCGGCCGCGCCTGCTTGACGCGCTCGCCGGCTACGACCGCCGGCGCTTCCTCGCCGACCTGGGCGCCGGCCTCACCGTGGGCATCGTCGCGCTGCCGCTGGCCATGGCCTTCGGCATTGCCTCGGGCGTCAAGCCCGAGCAGGGCCTCATCACTGCCATCGTCGCGGGCTTCCTGATCTCGGCGCTGGGCGGCTCGCAGGTGCAGATCGGCGGGCCGGCCGGCGCCTTCATCGTCATCGTCTACGGCATCGTCGAGCGCTACGGCCTCACGAACCTGCTCATCTCCACTGCCTTCGCCGGCGTCCTGCTGTTCCTCCTGGGGCTGTTCAGGCTCGGCACCCTCGTGCGCTACATCCCGGTGTCCATCGTGATCGGCTTCACCAACGGCATCGCGGTGCTGATCGCGCTGTCGCAGGTCAAGGACCTGCTGGGCCTGCCGATCGCCAGAATGCCCGGCGACTTCTTCATGCAGATCCAGGCGATCGCTTCGCACCTGGACGGCGTGAACCTGCATGCCCTTGCGCTGGGCGCGGTGTGCGTGATGGGGCTGTTCCTGTGGCCGCGGCTGTTTTCCACCGGCTCATTGCTGCCGCCCCACCTGCTCGAAGGTCGCACGCTGCGCACCGCCGCGCGGGTGCCGGGCCCGATGGTCGCGCTGGTGTCGCTCACCGTGGCAGCGGCGCTGCTCGAGCTGCCGGTCGAAACCATCGGCACCCGTTTCGGCGGCATCCCCCAGGCGCTGCCCGCGCTCAGCCTGCCGCCCTTCACCTGGGACAGCGCCAAGCAGCTGTTCATCCCCACGGTCACCATCGCGCTGCTGGGCGCCATCGAGTCGCTGCTGTGCGCACGCGTCGCCGACAACGTGACCGAGCACGCGAAGCACGACCCCAACCAGGAACTCATGGCCCAGGGGGTGGCCAACTTCGTGGTGCCGTTCTTCGGCGGCATTCCCGCCACCGGCACCATTGCCCGCACCGTGACCAACGCGCGCGCGGGCGCCACCAGCCCGGTGGCCGGCATCGTGCACGCGGCCACGCTGCTGCTCGTCGTGCTGGTGGCCGCTCCGCTGGCGGCACACGTACCGCTGGCGGTGCTCGCCGGCATCCTGCTGTTCGTGGCCTGGAACATGGGCGAATGGCACGAATTCCGGCGGCTGCGGCACTTCAGCCTGCAGTACCGCACCATCCTGGTCGGCACCTTCGCCCTCACGGTCATCTTCGACCTCACCGTGGCGGTGCAGGTGGGGCTGGTGCTGGCCTGCGTGTTCTTCATCCAGCGCATGAGCACCCTGTTCCGCGCCGAGCCGGTGGCCGTGCAGGGCATGCCGCCCGGCGTCGTGGTGTTCAAGCTTTACGGGGCGCTGTTCTTCGGCGCGGTGGCCAAGGTGGAAGCCATGGCCGACGGGGTACCGCACGGCACGCGCGCCGTCGTGCTGGAAATGCACCGCCTCATCTCGATGGACACCAGCGGCATCGACGCCCTGGAGCAGCTGCGCAAGGTGCTGGCAAGGCGCCACGTGGCGCTCATGCTGTGCGAGATGAACCCGCAGCCTGCGTCGCTGGTGAAGCGCTCCGAGCTCGACGTGCAGCTGGGTGTGGACAACATCTGCGGCACGCTCGACGAGGCGCTGGAGCTGCTGCGCCCGTCTGCGGCCGGGGGCGACTCGCGCCACGGCGTCGAACCCGCCGGATGAGGCCTATTTCCAGAATTTCGGCACGTCCAGCAGCGGCGCCAGCGTGGTCCGGCATTCAGCCAGCACCGCCCCCCGCTGCGCGGCCAGCCAGCCCACCGCGAACCAGGCGCGCGGGTCGTCGTCCGCCCGCTCGCGCCAGCCTGCCTGGGCGACCACGACGTCGTTGAAATGCCCCAGGCTTTCCTGCGCCGGCCGCAGCCGCTGCAGGTAGCGTTCGACCCGCCTGGCCGGGAACAGCGCCCCCGCGAACTCGATCGAGTAGCGCAGCCGCTTGACCTGCTTGCGCAACCGGTGCCGCTCCTCGTCGGCCAGGCTGTCGAACCGGGCTGCCGCCTCGGCCACCTGACCGTGCCAGCGCTTGAGGCGGCGCGCCGCCAGCGGCCTGATCAGCCGCGGCGGCGCGTCGCGTTGCTCGTCGGCGGGCGTCGGTGCCACCAGCCAGGCCAGCAAGTCCAGCCACAGCAGCGTGGTGTCCGGCTCGCGCAGCAGCTCGACCGGGTCGACCCCCTTGCCGCCCCGCAGCGCCGGCAGGGGGGGCGCACCGGCCGCCTGCAGCTCGGGCATCAGGGCTGCCTGCACGTCGGCGTCCCGGGCATCGCCCAGGCTCGAAAACAGCCGCGACACCGCCTCCACCACACCCGGCTCGGGCGCCGGGTCGATCCAGCCCTCGAAAAGGCGCAACCCCGAGCGCAGCCTGCGCAGGCCCACGCGCAGCTGGTGCAGATGCTCCGGACGGGCCGCCCCGCCGGCGACTTCGCTGGCATTGGGCAGCACCTGCGCCAGGCAGTTTCCCAGCATGGCGCGCCAGGCCGCCTCCACCGTCGCCCCCGCGGTCAGCGCGAGCGGCGTGGCCTTGACGGGCTCGCCGGCATCGACGCCACGGGCCAGCCGGTCGCCGCGTTCGGCCTTGGTCCGCACGTCCAGCCACACGCCGTGGCGGCGCACCCAGCGGCGCGCCACTTCGATCACCGCGGCCGGGGAACCGCCGACCAGTTCGATCTCCAGTTCGCAGACCGGCCAGAGGCGCCTGCCGGCACGGATCTCGCCGGCATCGAACGCCAGTTCCACCGTGCCGCCGCGGGTGCGCAAGCGGCGGCGCGTACGCAGCACGTCGGTGCGGTAGAGCTCGGTGAGGCCGCCGGCACCCTCGTCACCCAGCACCGAGGCCAGCAGCGCGCCGGCCGGCGTGCCGTCGTGGCGCGACGGGTCGACCACCGGCACCGGCCCCCGTGCACTGCCCAGCGGCACCTCGTGCTCCAGCCGCACCATCGCGTGGTCGCCGGCGCCCTTGAGCGTCTGCACCCAGCCGCGGCCTTCCTGGCGCAGCCGCAGCGCGAGCCCGGCTTGGGCCAGGCACCGGTCGGCGGTGTCGTAGTAGGCCGCGCGCAAGCGCTCCCGCACGCTGCCGCTGCCCTGCGCCACCTCGGCCTGCACGGCCGTCCGCAGCCGGGGACTCACCTGGAACTTGAGCTCGATCTCCTGCAAAACTTCACTTCCTGCCGGTTTCCACCCTTCCGGGGGGGCGCCCATGATCGCATCGCGACGCATCGTTGCGCTATCCTCGCGCGCGTTCGCTCTCTCCCGAATTCAGCACCGTGGGCTTCCTAGACGATCTCAAGCGCCAGGCCGGCGACCTGCAGGCCCGGCAGAACACCGACACCGCCGCACTCGAACGCAACGGCATGCTGGTCGAGTCGGCCTGCAAGAACGTGTTCCAGTACTGGGTGGACCTCGTCAAGCAGCTCAACGTCATCAACCCGCCGGCACGCGCACGCTACGCCTTCGACACCAAGACGGTCTTCGAGGGCCTCAAATTCAGTGATTTCCGCACCGACGTGCGGCGCAAGCGCCTGCGCGGCCAGGACGTCACCGACCACATCGCGCTGCTTTGCGTACTGAGCACCGGCCAGCGCCTGTCGATGATGAAGAACTTCCCGACCGACATCGAAAGGCTCGAGGACCGCATCGCGCAAAGCGGTGTCGTGTGCCGCCCGGAGACGGTGCGCAACCCCGAGACCGGCAAGCTGATCGAGATGCGCTACGAGTTCGACGCCGACATCGCTGCCGGCGCCCGCGTGGTGCCCGACCACGACAACGGCACACTCGAGTTCACCATCCAGAACCTCGACGGGCTGGGCTCGGTGGTGGCCCAGTTCAACGCGCTGGAAATCGGCAGCAAGCGGCTCGACGAGCTGGCCAAGTGGCTGGTCGGCCAGCCCCATGCCTTCCTGGCCGGCGCGCTGTCGGTCCGGCAGATCGAGCCGCGCTGAAGCGCAGGGCCGCCGGCCGGGGTGCCGACCCCGGGCCGCTGCGCCGGGCCGCCCCAAGCAAGGCCCCCCTCTCGGAGGGGCTGAACCCGGACACCAACAGTCCGGGGGACTGTTGGTGCCTGGTGAAGGGCTGGCCGCTTGCGGCCGGCGCGGCCTGCAGGGCGCCGGCGTACCCGCCGGCCGGGGTGTCGTCATCCGGGCCGCCGCGCCGGGCCGCCCCAAGCAAGGCCCGCCCCCTCTCGGAGGGGTGGCCGGCGTACCCGCCGGCCGGGGTGTCGTCATCCGGGCCGCCGCGCCGGGCCGCCCCAAGCAAGGCCCGCCCCCTCTCGGAGGGGTGGCCGGCGTACCCGCCGGCCGGGGTGTCGTCATCCCACCCCGCTAAAATGCGCGGCTTCCCCCGCCTAGACCGAGTCCTACGATGCCGCTGTTCTGGAAACCCTACAAGTCCGACGTCACCCAGTTCATCGACAACCTGAAGGCCAAGGACCCGCAGCTGGAAGCCCGCCAGCGCGAAGGCCGCGGGCTGCTGTGGGACAAGCCCATCGACCACCGTGCCCAGGCCGAATACCGCGCCGCCCGCGTGCCGCAGCAGCCTTACGTCTACCAGACCAAGGCCGACTGAGCATGACCGATGAGGTCCTGGCGCCCGAGTCGCCAGAGCAGCAGACACGCGCGGATACGGACGGCCTGCCCGTGGTGGTGGACCATGTGGCCGTGGCCAAGCTCTACGGCGAGCCGCTGTTCGCCCTGCCAACCGACCTCTACATCCCTCCCGACGCGCTGGAGGTCTTCCTCGAGACCTTCGAGGGCCCGCTCGACCTGCTGCTCTACCTCATCCGCAAGCAGAACTTCAACATCCTCGACATCCCGCTGGCCGACGTGACGCGCCAGTACCTGGACTACGTCGAACAGATCCGCAAGCGCAACCTCGAACTCGCCGCCGAATACCTGCTGATGGCGGCCATGCTGATCGAGATCAAGTCGCGCATGCTGCTGCCGC
>CAMLNA010000048.1 GCA_946481025.1 uncultured Rivibacter sp. | reverse complement strand
AGACCATGTTGTCGCGCAGGTAGTCGAAGCCGAACTCGTTGTTCGTGCCGTAGGTCACGTCGGCGGCGTAGGCAGCCTGCTTTTCCTCCCGCGGCATCTGGGGCAGGTTCACGCCCACGGAAAGCCCGAGGAAGTTGTACAGCCGCCCCATCCATTCGGCGTCGCGGCGCGCGAGGTAGTCGTTCACCGTGACCACGTGCACGCCCTTGCCGGCGAGCGCGTTCAGGTACACCGGCAAGGTGGCGGTCAGCGTCTTGCCTTCGCCGGTGCGCATTTCCGCGATCTTGCCGTTGTGCAGCGCCATGCCGCCGATCAGCTGCACGTCGAAGTGGCGCATCTTCAGCACGCGCTTGCTGGCTTCACGCACGACCGCGAACGCCTCGGGCAGGAGGTCGTCCAGGGAGGCACCCTTGGAGATGCGGTCCCGGAACTGCTGGGTCTGGCCGCGCAGCTCGTCGTCGGAGAGCTTTTCGAACTGGGGTTCGAGCGAGTTGACCTTCTCGACCACACGCCGGTACTGCTTCAGCAGGCGGTCGTTGCGGCTGCCGAAAATTTGAGTGAGAAGATTGGGCAACATGCTTCGAGGAGGGTTGTGGGCGAGGGGCCGCCGGCTGACGGCGGACCAGGCGGAGCGCACCGGCTGCCCGCTTGGTGCCCCTGCCAACTGGGGCCTGGCCGCCGGTTTGCAAGCACGGCGTGCAACCGCTTGCGGCAGCCGCCGCAAAGCGAAAAATTCTAGCACCGGGGTGCCTCGCGACCAGGTGCCGCGAGGCCGGAGCAGCCGCGCGTCAGCGAGCGGCGGCGGGTTGGGATCGCGAGCCGGACGCCACGGCGGTGGATGCGCCCGCGCGGTTGCCCGCCAGGAACTTGCTCGGGTTCTGGGGCACGCCCTCCACCAGCACTTCGAAGTGCAGGTGCGGGCCGGTCGAGCGGCCGGTGGAGCCGACGAGGGCGATGGCCTGCCCGCGCTTGACGATGTCACCCGTCTTCACGAGCAGCTTCGAAGCATGCGCATAGCGCGTGACGAGGCTGTTGCCATGATCGACCTCGACCATGCTGCCGTACTGCGGGTGCGACTCCGAGGCGACGACGACGCCGCCGGCCGCGGCCTGGATGGGGGTGCCCACGTCGGCAGGAAAGTCGAGCCCGGTATGCAGTGCGCCACGGCCGGTGAACGGGTCGGTGCGGAAGCCGAAGCCCGAACCCACCGGCCCTTCTACGGGAGCCGAGCTCGGGACCATGAGCGCGCGCAGCCGGTTCTCGAACAGGCGCGACTCGATCATGGTGAACATGTCGCTGTGGTGCTCGGTCTGCTCGTCCAGTTGCGCCATGGCCTGGTTGAGCTGCTCCAGCGAGGGCGAATGAGGTGCCGGCACATAGGGGCCGCCCTGCCCGGTGGCGCCCACGGGCTTGCTGCCGGCGGGAGCGCCGCCACGGCCGGCGGGCGCGCCGCGACCGGGCTCCTTTTCGTCGGTGGCGCGCAGGTCTTCGGGCTTCAGGCCCGCGAGCCCCGAGACGCGCTCGCCCATCACCTCGAGCTTCACCAGCTTGGCCTGCATTTCGCCCACCCGCTGGGCCATGGCGTCGAGGTTTTCCCGCATGAAGCGGTCGCGCTGCGCGATTTCGTCGCGGACCACCAGCCGGACGACCTGGCTCACCACGGGCCAGCCCTCGCGGGCGGCCTTCAGGAAGATGAAGTGGTAGACGGCGCCGGACAGCAGCATCAGCAGCGTGCCGAGCAGCAGGCCGAGCACGGCCACCTGCAGGGCGCTGAACTGCAGCACGCGCGTGCGGGCCATGCGCCCGTGGGTGATCATTACCTGCATCGCTCTACACTCCTCACACCATGACCATGCACCGCTCGGTACCTGACGCGCTGCCGATCCGGGACGCCCTCCAACGAAGCGGTCCACTGGAGCGGCTGCAGCAGCGGCTGGCCGACTCCAAGGCACGACTCGATGCCGTGCGAACCTGCTTGCCCGCCGCGCTGACCCCCTACGTGAGCGCCGGCCCGGTCGACGACCTGGGCTGGACGCTGATGGCGCGCAATGCTGCCGTGGCAGCCAAGTTGCGACAGTTGCAACCGCGGCTCGAAGCCACGCTGCGTCAGCGGGGCTGGCAGGTTACCGCCATCCGCATCCATGTTCAATCAAGCGGAAACGGCAATGTGTAAAGCTTGGTGCCGGCTATCCGACTCGAACGGATGACCTACCGCTTACAAGGCGGTTGCTCTACCAACTGAGCTAAGCCGGCAGGAGGCGCCTGGCGCCAACTTGTTCACGCACTTCGATGCGCCGTGCGCTTGCGGGCGCCGCTTGTGCGCCGCAGGGGGCGATTCTAGGCGCGGCTGCGGAGCCTGCTCTGAATCACCTCTTGTTACTTCACGCGCTTGAGCGACGGCCGGCCGTTGCCCGCCGCGGGCGCCGGAGGCTCCGGCGGCGGCTCATCGCCTGCCGATCCGGCCTCTTCGTCGTCTGCCGGGACGGCAAGCCGCAGGCCCCGTTCCCCGGCCGCGCCCGGAACGCCTGCAGCCGCTCCCTGGGGGTCGTCTTCGGCGGCGGCCGCGGCATCGGTGGGCACCGGGAAGGCCATGCCCTGGCCGTTCTCGCGTGCATAGATGGCGATCACGTGGTCGATCGGGACGATGATTTCCCGCGCCACCCCGCCGAAGCGCGCCTTGAACGAGACCTGGTCGTTGCCGAGCTGCAGGCCGCTGGTGGCCTCGAAGCTCACGTTGAGCACGATCTCGTTGTTCTTCACGTACTCCAGCGGCACCTGCACCGAACGGTCGACGTACACCGCCAGATAGGGTGTGAATCCGTTGTCGGTGCACCAGTCGTGCAGCGCGCGGATCAGGTACGGCCGGGTGGACGTGCCTTGGGCTTCAGGGGCTGCAGGACCGGTCATCGCACCACCATGAGGCTTACTTGCGCATCACCTTTTCAGAAGGCGTGAGCGCCTCGATGTAGGCCGGGCGCGAGAAGATGCGCTCGGCGTACTTCAGCAGCGGCGCCGCGTTCTTCGACAGGTCGATGCCGTAGTAGTCGAGGCGCCACAGCAGCGGCGCGATCGCCACGTCGAGCATCGAGAAGTCGTCGCCCAGCATGTACTTGTTCTTCAGGAAGATGGGCGCGAGCTGGGTGAGGCG
Organism: uncultured Rivibacter sp.; assembly: GCA_946481025.1. Next base: position 24,624 of record CAMLNA010000048.1, on the reverse strand, counting down.
ATCGCGGATCTGCGAACGCGCCTTCTCGAGCTGCTTGTCGGTGGCCTTGACGCCGCGGCTTTCGAGCAGGTTCACGTGGGCGAACAGTTCCTTCTCGAAATTGAAGAGGAACAGGCGCACGCGGGCACGAGCCACCGGGTCGCCCGGCATCAGCTGCGGGTGCGGGAAGCGCTCGTCGATGTACTCGTTGATGATGTGCGACTCGTACAGGATGAGGTCGCGCTCGACCAGGATCGGCACCTCGTTGTACGGGTTCATCAGCGCGATGTCTTCCGGCTTGGCGAAGAGGTCGACGTCGCGGATCTCGAAATCCATGCCCTTCTCGAACAGCACGAAGCGGCAGCGGTGCGAGTAGGGGCAGGTGGTTCCGGAGTAAAGCACCATCATGGCGGTGTGCTCCCAGCAAAAAAAACAGGTTCTCGAAAAACACAAACGGAGTGGGCGGCAGGGGCGCGTCCCACTCCGACAGGGCGCTGCGCCGAACGAGTCGGTCGCGGCACCGATTCAACACGTCACTTCACGTCTTTCCAGTACGCAGCGTTCAGGCGCCACGCAATCACGAAAAAGGCAGCCAGGAACAGCAGCACCCACACGCCGACGCGCACGCGCTGGTTCTGTGCCGGCTCGCCCATCCACTGAAGATACGCCACCAGGTCGGCCACTGCGGAATCGTAGGCCTGCGGAGACAGCTTGCCCGGCGTCACCTGCTCGAAGCCGGCAAAGCGATGCACGGTCTTGCTCGGGTCGTGCGGGTCCTTGGCCTCCACGTACTTGGCGACGCGCTGGCCTTGCAGTTCCCACAGCGCGTGGGGCATGCCCACGTTGGGGAACGCGAGGTTGTCCCAGCCGGTGGCCTTGGTCTCGTCGCGGAAGTAGGTGCGCAGGTAGGTGTACAGGTAGTCGGCCCCGGTGCCACCGTGGCCGGCGCGCGAACGCGCGATCACGGTCAGGTCGGGCGGTACTGCGCCGAACCATTCCTTGGCGTGTTTCGGATTGAGCGCCACCTGCATGGTCTCGCCGACCTTTTCGGTGGCGAACATCAGGTTCGACTCGATCTGGTCTTCGGTCAGGCCGATGTCCTGCATGCGGTTGTAGCGCATGAAGGCGGCGGCATGGCAGTTGAGGCAGTAGTTGACGAACAGCTTGGCACCGTTCTGCAGCGCCGCCACGTCCGACATCTTCTCGGTCGGGAACTTGTCCCACGCGATGCCGCCTTCGGCGGCCTGCGCCCCGGAAAGCAATGCCAGCGTGGCCAGCAGGGAAGCGATCAGCTTTTTCATCTTGGGGGTCTTTCTAGGCTGGTCGTTCTGTCACTCAGTGAGCGTGAAAGGTCACGCGCTCCGGCACGGGCTTGAACGTGCCCATGCGGCTCCACCAGGGCATGAGCAGGAAGAAGCCGAAGTACGCCAGCGTCCCCACCTGGGAAAGACGCTCGCCCACAGGCGAAGGCGGCTGGATCCCGAGGTAGCCCAGCACCACGAAGAAGATGACGAACAGGCCGTACATGTACTTGTGCCAGTCGGGGCGATACCGGATCGACTTGACCGGGCTGCGGTCGAGCCAGGGCAGGAAGAACAGGATCACGACCGCGCCGCCCATCACCACCACGCCCCAGAACTTGGCCTCGAAGGTGAGCAGCGCCGCGGCTGCGAGCACTGCACCGGCGGCGACGGCGAGCTTGCCCCGGGCGGAGAAGCCGCCACGCAGGATGCCGAGCACCGCGCCAAGCGCAAGCAGGACGACCAGCACGTAGACCATCTGGTCGGTGGTGGCGCGCAGCATCGAGTAGTACGGCGTGAAGTACCACACCGGTGCGATGTGCGCGGGCGTCTTCAGCGGGTCGGCCGGGATGAAATTGTTGTATTCGAGGAAGTAGCCGCCGAACTCGGGCGCGAAGAACACCACCGCGCTGAACACGAACAGGAACACCACCGTGCCCATGATGTCGTGCACCGTGTAGTACGGGTGGAACGGGATGCCGTCGAGCGGACGGCCCTGTGCGTCCTTCTTGGCCTTGATCTCGACGCCGTCGGGGTTGTTGGAGCCCACTTCGTGCAGCGCGATGATGTGCGCCACCACCAGGCCCAGCAGCACCAGCGGCACCGCGATGACGTGGAAGCTGAAGAAGCGGTTCAGCGTGGCGTCGCCCACCACGTAGTCGCCGCGGATCAGGATGGCGAGGTCGGGGCCCACGAACGGCACGGCGGCGAACAGGTTGATGATCACCTGTGCGCCCCAGTAGGACATCTGGCCCCAGGGCAGCAGGTAGCCCATGAAGGCTTCGGCCATCAGGCACAGGAAGATCGCGCAGCCGAAGATCCACACCAGCTCGCGCGGCTTGCGGTAGCTGCCGTAGATGAGGCCGCGGAACATGTGCAGGTACACCACCACGAAGAAGGCGCTGGCGCCGGTGGAATGCATGTAGCGCACCAGCCAGCCCCAGGGCACGTCGCGCATGATGTACTCGACCGAGGCGAACGCGAGGTTCGCATCGGGCTTGTAGTTCATCACGAGGAAGATGCCGGTGACGATCTGGATCACCAGCACCAGCATCGCCAGCGAGCCGAAGAAGTACCAGAAGTTGAAGTTCTTCGGCGCGTAGTACTCGGCGGCGTGCTCGTTCCAGAGCTTGGTGGCCGGGAACCGGTTGTCGACCCAGTTCATCAGCCGCACGGCGGCCGGCGCATCGGGGGAGATTTCTTTGAATTCAGCCATCTTGGACCTCGCTGCGCGTTACGCCACGTCGCCTTCGCCGATCAGCAGGCGGCTGTCGGACAGAAACTTGTAGGGCGGGACTTCGAGGTTGTCCGGCGCGGGCTTGTTCTTGTAGACGCGGCCGGCCAGGTCGAAGGTGGAGCCGTGGCAGGGGCACAGGAAGCCGCCGGCCCAGTCGTCGGGCAGCGAGGGCTGTGCGCCGGTGGCGAACTTGTCGACGGGCGAGCAGCCCAGATGGGAGCAGATGCCCACCACCACCAGCACCTCCGGCTTGATGGAGCGCCACTCGTTGCGGGTGTTCTTCATGGGCGTGACCTCGTCGGCCTTGCGCTCCGACTTCGGGTCTGCCACGAGGGGGTCGGTCTTCTTGAGCGATTCGAGCTGCTCCGGCGTGCGCTTGACGATCCACACCGGCTTGCCGCGCCATTCGACCGTGAGCTTTTCTCCAGGCTTCAGCGCACTGATGTCGACTTCGACCGGGGCGCCCGCTGCACGTGCCCGCTCCGAGGGCTCGAAGGTTCTGACGAAGGGAACGGCGGTGGCCACACCACCCACACCGCCCGCAGCGCAAGCAATGGCTACCCAGGTGCGGCGGCCTTTGTCGACGGGGCTCTCACCTTTGTTATCGCTCATGAAAATCCTCGAGTTTCGAGTTCGGATTCGGGGGCAACCCGCGATTCTAGCGGACCCGTAACTCGCGCCGAAAGGCGACGTACCCGCAAACGTCTGATGGCGGCCACGTGCAACACGCGAACCGCCCGGATCGCCCGCAGCTTGACTTGCCGCGAGGCTCGGGAATACTGCCGCCGCAACACGAACCGAACCGGACAACGGAGGCGCCGATGGGATTCATGACCGAGTTCAAGGAGTTTGCCGTCAAGGGCAACGTGATCGATCTTGCCGTGGGCGTGATCATCGGCGGCGCCTTCGGCAAGATCGTCGACTCCGTGGTCAACGACCTGATCATGCCCCTGGTCGGCCGGGTGACAGGGGGGCTGGACTTCTCGAACTACTACCTGGCCCTGGCCGGCCAGCCGGCCGGGCTGCCGCTGGCGGAGGCCAAGAAGGCCGGAGCGGTGTTCGCCTACGGCAGCTTCCTCACCACGCTCGTGTACTTCGTCATCCTCGCCTTGATCATCTTCGTGATGGTCAAGCAGATCAACCGGCTCAAGCGCGAAGCGCCGCCGCCTGCCGCCGCTCCCGCTGCCCCGCCCGAAGACATCGTGCTGCTGCGTGAGATCCGCGACGCATTGAAGAAATAGCGGCGCCGGAGGCGTGTCGAAGAGCTGGAGGGACACCCGACCAGCCGGGAACGATGTTGGGCGTTGTGGTCACAAGACGAGGGGAAGCACCGCTGTTTCGGTCCATACTTGGCCGGGTGGCGGTAGCATTTGCCGTGCCCGCTTTTCCCGCCCGGCTTGTCTGCACGTGAACAGCCTGTGACCGACCCTCGACTCCAGCCCGCCCTGCAAGCGGCCCTGACGCGTATCCAGACGACCGCACAGACCGTGGCGGACCGCGTCGCGGATGCGCTCGGGCTCGCGGCCATGTCGGCCACCAGCAACGCGCAACGGCAGGCCTACATGACCGCGCAGTTCGACCTGCGCCGCAAGCTGCCCACCTTCAACCTCACGTTCGGCAACGTGCTGCGGGACAAGGTCATGAAGGAGGTGCTGCCGCCCTCGCCCGACCGCAACTTCGCTGCCACCGACTGGGAATCGCTGAGCCTGGTCGGCGACGATGAAGTCGAGGAGCGCGTCTCGGCCGAACGCCTGGGCATGGAAGTCGAGCACGAGTGCGAGTGGGTGCTGCGCGAACTCGCGGCCTACATGGGCTCGCTGATGGGCCTGGGCCGGGCCGACCAGGAGCGCAATCCGCTGCGGCCCGAACTGGTGGGCAAGGCGCTGTTCCGCGCCATCGAGACCACCTCCGACCAGCCGGAGTCACGCAAGCTGCTGGCCCGTGAGTTGAGTCGCGCCCTGGCGCAGGCGATGCGGACTTGCTACCAGGGCATCGTCGAAGACTTGCGTCAAAGGGGTGTGCAGCCCGTCGGGCTGGCCGTGAAGCAGGTCGAAGGCCCCGGCAACGAATTGCCGCGCGAGGTGCTGCGCGAGAAGTCCGCCTACAAGGCCGTTCCGCCCAAGGACGAAGTGCAGGCCGCCAAGGCCTTGAGCGCCATGTTCGGCATGGCCGTGCCGTCGGGCTTCGGCGAAATGGGTGGCGCCCCCACCGGCAGCGGACATGGTGCGCTCGGCCCCGACGCGGCAGCGTCGATGGCAGGGCTGCTGGCCGGGATGGCCGGCAGCCGTGGCGGCACAGGCATGGTGCCGGGGGCCCCGGCCGGGGCCCGCAACAGCCTCCATGGCGCACTGGGCGGCACCGGCGGCCATGGTGGGCTCGGGGGCGCGTCCGGGACCCGCAGCTCCGACGCGCAGCTGGTCGACGTGATCCGGCGCCTGGCCTTCCTGACCAGCGGGCCGGGCGAGCTGGGCTGGCCTGCAAGCGGCGGCGTCTCAGGCGCCGGCGGCGCGCCGTCGAGCACCTCCGGCGCATCCTCGGGACGCAGCTTCGCGGTCACCGGCGGCGGCGACTACGGCGGCTCCAGCCCCGGAGCGCTGGGCGCTGCAGGCCCGTCGTCGGGGCTGGGGGCGTTGACCGGCCTGATGGCGGCCAACCTGATCCGGCAGCACCGAGACGAGCTGATGCGCGCTTCCACCGGCGCGCTCGACCACATGGTGATCGACGTGGTCGGGGCGCTGTTCGACCAGGTGCTGTCCGACCCGAAGGTGGCGCCGGCGATGGCGCGCCAGATCGCGCGGCTGCAGCTGCCGGTGCTGCGCGTGGCACTCAAGGACGTCGGCTTCTTCAGTTCGCGCAAGCATCCGGTGCGGCGCTTCGTCAACCGCATCGCGTCGCTCGCGGCGGCCTACGACGACTTCGACGACGGCCCCGGCCGGGAATTCCTGGCCAAGGTCCGCACGCTGGTGCAGCAGATCGTCGAAGGCGACTTCGACCAGATGGAGCTGTACGAGTCGAAGCTGGGCGAACTCGAAACGCTGATCGCCAGCCAGACCGCCAAGGACAACCCCGAGCACGCGCAAGCTGCCGCGCTGCTCGACAACAAGGAAACCGAGCTGCGCATCCAGCAGCGCTACATGCGCGAGCTGCAGGTGAACCTCGCGCCGCTGGCCCTGCACGACTTCGTGCGCGACTTCGTGGCGCAGGTGTGGAGCCAGGTGCAGGTGATGGCGGCCACCCGGGAGGGCGCGGGCTCGCCGCTGGTCGAACGCATGAAGCGCGTGCCGCGCGACCTGGTGTTCAGCGTGCAGCCCAAGGGCACGCCGCAGTTGCGCAAGGAGTTCCTCGTCAAGCTGCCTCAGCTGATGAAGGACCTCAACGAGGGCCTGGCGATGATCCGCTGGCCCGAGGCGGCCAAGAAGGACTTCTTTTCCAAGCTCCTGCCTGCGCATGCCGAGTCTCTGAAAGGCCAGCCGCTCACCGACTTCGCGCAGCGCCAGCTGTCGCACCAGCTCGACCAGGTCGACAAGGTGCCGATTCCCAAGCCGCAGGACGTGGCCCGCGACTCCGCGCAGCTCCCTCTGCAGGCCGGCGATGTCGCAACCCCGCAGTTTTCACCCGAGGAGGCGCAGAAGATCGGCCTGGTCGACGAAAGCGCCATCGACTGGGACGGTACCGTCGACATCGACCTCGACATGGCGGGCCCCGACACGCTGCCGGCCGAGCTCGACATCAACCTGGACAGCCCGCCGCCGCCGACCTCCGGCGCACAGCTCATCCATCACATCCAGGCCGGCATCGCCTACCAGATGCATCTCGACCAGGGCTGGAAGAAGGTCCGCCTGAACTGGGTCAGCCCGGGGCGCGCATTCTTCGTCTTCACGCATGGCAAGAAGCACCAGAAGACCGTGTCGTTCACCTCGCGCATGCTCGGGCGCATGTGCGAGACCGGTCGCTTCAAGGCCTTCGAGCAGGCCGAGCTGATCGAGCGCGCGACGGCGCGCGCCCGCAAGCAGCTCGCCGCCCTGACGCCCTCAAGCACGAAGCACTGAGCCGCCCGCAGCCAGCTTTCTTGCCATGCGCACGGCGGCGATGAGGCTGCCGGGGTCCGCCCGGCCCGTGCCGGCCAGGTCGAACGCAGTGCCATGGTCAGGGCTGGTGCGCACGAAAGGCAGCCCAAGCGTCACGTTGACGCCATGCTCCACGCCCAGGTACTTCACCGGGATCAGGCCCTGATCGTGATATTGGGCGATCACCAGGTCGAACTCGCCCCGTCGCGCCCGCATGAACACCGTGTCCGGCGCGTAGGGGCCGCTCGCGGCGATCCCTTCGGCACGCGCCGCTTCGATGGCCGGCACGATGAAACGCAGCTCCTCGTCGCCGAACAGGCCGCCTTCGCCCGCATGGGGGTTGAGCCCGGCCACCGCGATGCGCGGCCGTGGCTGCCCCCACGCGGCCGCGCTGCGGTGGGCAATGCGCAGGGTGTCCAGCACTGCCTCGCGGGTCACCATGTCGATGGCCCGGCGCAGCGACACATGGATGCTCACCAGCACGGTCTTGAGTTCATCGTTGGCCAGCATCATCCGCACGGCAGACGCACCGCTCTCGGCCTGCAGCAGTTCGGTGTGGCCCGGATAGGGCTCACCGGCCGCGGCCAGCGCCTCCTTGTGCAGGGGGGCGGTCACCATGGCGGACACCTCGCCGGCGCGGGCCAGGGAAATGGCATGCCGGACGCAGGCCGCCGCCGCCGCGCCGGCTCGCGCGTCCACCCGCCCCACGGCAACCGCCGCAACGTCAACCGGCAGCGCGGGCGGTGGCAACACCGGAATGCACCGAGGTGGGCAAGCGCTCACATCAGAGGGGGAATCAAGGGTCACCACCGGCAGCCAGCCACCGACGAAGCCGGCCGCCCGCCTCATCACGGCGACGTCGCCGATCACGAAACCACCTTCCAGCTCGCCGGAACAAAAGCCCATGGCAAGGATTTCCGGCCCGATGCCGCAAGGGTCGCCCATCGTGAGGGCCAGCGGACGGCCCGGCGGCGTGGAAGCAGAAGGTATTTGCATGGCCGGATTGTCTTGTCTTCGGCGAGCCTCCAGGCTGCGCCACCCTGTCCCATGGAAGTCAGGGTTTCCACGAATCGGAAATGAACTTTCTTGATGAAGCCGTTCAAACCGTACGCTTAGCACTCGACCTCGGTGAGTGCTAGTATTCTTGGTCCGAAAGGGGGCTCCTGATGTCCGTTGCTTCCATCAACGCTGCTAGTTTTCCGGCCGGTGCGACCACCGCGCTGGCCGTTCGCGACCCGTGGGCGCTGGTTCCGCCGGTTGGCAACCTCGACGCCTACATTTCCGCGGTCAACCGCATTCCCCTGCTCACCCAGGAAGAAGAACTCTCGCTGGCCAGGCGCCTGCGCGAGAACAACGACCTCGAAGCCGCAGGCCGGCTGGTGCTGTCGCACCTGCGCCTCGTGGTGTCGGTGTCGCGGCAGTACCTGGGCTATGGCTTGCCGCATGGCGACCTGATCCAGGAAGGCAACGTCGGCCTCATGAAGGCGGTGAAGCGCTTCGACCCGACCCAGGGCGTGCGGCTGGTGAGCTACGCGCTGCACTGGATCAAGGCCGAGATCCACGAATACGTGCTGAAGAACTGGCGCATGGTGAAGGTCGCCACCACCAAGGCCCAGCGCAAGCTGTTCTTCAACCTGCGTTCCATGAAGCAGGGCTTCAAGGGCGAGGCCGAAGACCACGACCTGCACCGCACCACTCTCACCGACAGCGAGATCGACATCGTCGCGCGCGAACTCAACGTGAAGCGCGAGGAAGTGATCGAGATGGAGACCCGCCTGTCCGGCGGCGACGTGGCGCTGGAACCGAGCGGCTCGGACGACGGCGAGGAAGCGTTCACGCCGATCGCCTACCTGGCTGACGAGGCGAACGAACCGACCCGTGTGCTGGATGCGCAGCGGCGCGACGCGCTGGCCGGCGAAGGCATCAAGCAGGCGCTCGAGGTGCTCGACCCGCGCAGCCGTCGCATCGTCGAGGAGCGCTGGCTGAAGGTCAACGACGACGGCTCGGGCGGCATGACGCTGCACGAGCTGGCCGCCGAGTACGGCGTGAGCGCCGAACGCATCCGCCAGATCGAGGTGGCGGCAATGAAGAAGATGCGCAAGACGCTCGCCGAGTACGCGTAGTCACCCTGCCATCACGGCACACGGAACGACGGCTCCCCCGGGAGCCGTCGTCGTTTCAGGTCGGTCAGGCGCCTTGCAGCAGCTGCTTGAAGTCGGCGGCCAACGCCTCCGGCCCCGAGCCGTAGCGCACATACAGGCGCACCCTGCCCTGCGGGTCGAACAGGTACGACGCCGCCGTGTGATTCACCGTGTAGCTGCCGGGCGTCTTGCCCGGCACCTTCTCGTAGAAGATCTTGAAGGCCTTGGCCGTGGCCAGGGTCTGCTCGGGCGTGCCGCGCAACGCGACGAAGCTGGGATCGAAGTTCCGGACATACCCCTTGAGCACTTCGGGCGTATCGCGCTCGGGGTCCACCGTGATGAACACGCCCTGGATGCGCTCGCCTTCGGCGCCGAGCTGCTTTTTCACCTGCGCCAGTTCGGCCATCGTCGTGGGGCAGACGTCGGGGCATTGTGCAAAGCCGAAGAAGACGAGCACCGCCTTGCCCTTGAAGTCGGCGATCGTGCGGACCTTGCCGTCCACGTCGGGCAGGGAAAAGTCCTTGGCGTAGTCGGCACCGGTGATGTCGACCGCCTTGAAGGCGCCTTTCGGGCCGTCGGCGCCGCCCATCGGCTTGCAGCCCGCCAGGGCCGCCAGCGCGCCCAGCGCGAACACACGTCGGTCGAGCAGCGTCATGCGGTCCAGCCCTTCAGGTAGGGGTTGAGATAGTGGTCGAGCAGCAGGGCCGCGAACAGCAGCGACAGGTGGACGATCGAGAAGCGGAAGGTGGCACGCGCCAGCGTGTCGCTGTAGTGGCGCCACAGGCGCCAGCCATAACCGATGAAGCCGGCGCCGAGGGCCACGGCCGCCAGCAGGTAGATCCAGCCGCTCATGCCGTAGACGAAGGGCAGCAAGGTGCCGGCGAACAGCACGATGGTGTAGAGCAGCACCTGGAGGCGCGTGAATTCGTTGCCGTGGGTGACCGGCAGCATCGGCAGGCCGGCGCGGGCGTAGTCGTCGGCGCGATAGAGCGCGAGGGCCCAGAAATGCGGCGGGGTCCACAGGAAGATGATGAGGCACAGCATCAGCGCCTCCGGCCCCACCTCGCCGCGCAATGCGGCCCAGCCCAGCACCGGTGGCATGGCGCCCGAGGCGCCGCCGATCACGATGTTCTGGGGTGTGAGCGGCTTGAGCACCACGGTGTAGATCACCGCATAGCCGACGAAGGTGGCAAAGGTGAGCCACATCGTCAGCGTGTTCACCCACAGGTACAGCACGGCCATGCCGGCCGCGCACAGCAGCGCCGAGAACGTGAGGGTCTGGGTGTTGGTGAGCTCGCCCTTGGCGGTGGGCCGCCATGCGGTGCGGCGCATCTTCGCGTCGATGTGCTGTTCGACCAGGCAGTTGAACGCGGCAGCGGCGCTGGCCACCAGCCAGATGCCCACCGTGGCGGCCAGCGCAAGCTGCCATTCACGCAGCGACGGCCACCCCGGCACGGCGAGCAGCATGCCGATGGCGGCGCAGAACACGATGAGCTGCACGACCCGCGGCTTGGTCAGCGCCGAAAACTGGCGCAGGCGCGACGGCAGCGGCGTGGCCGCGGGATTCGAAGTGGCGAGGGTATCGGACATCTGGAACGCGATTCTAGGAAGCGACCGCCTACTGCGCAGCCCGTGAGGCCGCTGCAGCCGAGACGGCAACGCTGAGGCGCGCCAGCCGCGCGCGCCAGTGCCAGGCCTGCGCCAGCAAGGTCGTCAGCACGACGATCAATGCCGCCGCGCCGCCGGTATGCGCCAGCGCCGCCAGCAGCGGCCAGCCCAGCACCACGTTGCTGATGCCGGAAGCCACCTGCCACAGCGCCACCGCCAGCAGCCCGGTGGCGTACCGGCGCAGGCGGGGCTCCTGGGGCGCGTAGTGCAGCAGGCGCCAGACGAGCCAGCCGATCGCACAGAGCAGCACGACCGCGCCGATCCGGTGGGCCACGTGGATGGCGGTGAGCGCGGCGAACGGCAACGCTCCGCCATCGCTGGCTTCTCCCAGGCCACGCAGGATGGTGAAGCCATGGTCGAAGTCCATGGGCGGCCACCACTGCCCCTGGCACCTGGGGAAGTCGGAACAGGCGAGCACGGCGTAGTTGGTGCTGACCCAGCCGCCCAGCAACACCTGGAAAAGGCTGAGCAGCAGCACGAAGCCGGTGGCACGGCGCAGGTTGATGCCCACCTGCAGGGGACGCGGCTCGTACGACACCGCCTGCCATGCAAGCAGCCCCAGCAGCACCAGCCCGCCGAGCAGGTGTGCGGTCACGACGGCCGGATAGAGCTTGAGCGTCACCGTGAGCGCGCCGAACGCACCCTGCACGCACACCCACACGAAAGTGACTGTCGACCACCAGGGCGACACGGCGACCACACGGCGCCGCAGCAGCCAGCTCGCGAGCATCAGCGCGGTGATGAGCGCGCCCACGCCGGTGGCGAAGTAGCGGTGCACCATCTCGATCCACGCCTTGCCGTGCGTCACGGGGCCGGTGGGCATGCTGCTCTGAGCAGCGCTGATCTCGGCATGCGCACCGAAGGGGCTGGCGCTGCCATAGCAGCCCGGCCAGTCCGGGCAGCCCAGGCCGGAGTCCGTCAGCCGCGTGAAGGCGCCGAACAGCACGAGGTCGAAGGTCAGGAACAGGGTCATCCAGGTGAGCGCCTTCAACCAGGCGCCCGGGCCGTCGTGGCGATGCTTGCGCCACACCCAGCCCAGCGGCACCAGTGCGACGAGCGCGCCCAGCAGCAACACCTCGAAGATCGGTTCGAGGTTGTAGAGCGGGACTTGTGAGGAGGTCATCTCGTGCCCTGCGTCCTACTTCGCCTCGCGGCCCGCCCTGTCCCAGGAGGCCGCCGCGCGCAGCAGGCGGTCGAGGTCCTTCTTGGCCCTGGAGGGATCGAGCTCTGCCGGAAAGCGCATCATCCAGCGCCCCATGGGATCGACCAGGTAGAGGTGGGCACCCACCGGCTCGCCGGCTTCGGGCTGGAGCCAGCGGCCCAGCGCCTGCGCTTGCGCGTGCAGCACGGTCGCGCCCTGGAGCGCAGGCAGCAGGGCAGCCCGCACCGGCTGTTCGCCCGCCACCAGCCACACGCGATCGACACGGTCCTTCTCGCGGCCCAGCGACTCGCGCAGCTGGCGCTGCAGGTAGAGCAGTTGCTCGCAGTTGGCGTCGCAAGTCCCTTGTGCCGCCACGACGAGCAACCATTGCCCTCGCAGCGCGGCCGGGTCCACCGCCTGGCCCTGCAGGTCCGTCATGGGCAGCTCGGCCATGGAAGGCAGAGGCCGGGGTGGTTCGATCAGCTGGCCGTAGTTGTTGCGCGCCTGCGGGCGAACCACGTAGTAGGTGAAATAGGACGCCACCACCGGCGCCGCACACACGAGCAGCACCATCAGCATCTTCAGGCGCCCGACGCGCGTGCGCCGCTCGGCGGGCAACTCGGGCGCCGGCAGGCTGTGGACGGTAAAGCTCAGCGCCTGCGGTGCCGCAGCGCTATCGATGCTCGGCGGAAGCGAGACGCCGTGGGCGGAGGATTCGGAACCAGACATACAAACCTGCCATCAAGGCACACAGCGCAAACCACTGGAAGGCATAGCCGTAGTGCTTGTGCACGTCCACCGCGGGACGCGACCATTGCCGCAACAAGCCGTCATCAGGATCGGGCGGCACAACCTGCATCAGCGACACCGGGCGCAGCGGCACTCCGATCTCGCGAGCAAAAACCTCCGGGTCGAGATTTTGCCGGATGGACCCGGCCTCGCCGCCGGCAAAGTCGTAAAGCTTGGCGGGTGCCGGGGCGATGCGGCCTTCGATCACGACCGGCCCGGGCGGCGTGGGCACCTTGGGCACCTGCGCGCGGTCCCGCATGTCGCGCGGCACCCAGCCGCGCTGCACGAGGAGCGCATCGCCCGGCCCCAGCAGCAGCGGCGTCACGACGTAGAAGCCCGGGCGGCCGTTCATCTGCCGGTTCTCGAGGAACACGGTGTGCTGCGCCAGCCAGGTACCGGCCACGCGCGCGCTGCGATAGTGCTGGCCCACGCCCTCGCCCCGATCGCGCGCCAGCTGGCCGGCGGGCAGCGCGGGCAGCTGGCTGCGCTGGTCGAGTGCGGCTTGCAGCGCCTGCTTCTGTGCCGCGCGGTCGAGCTGCCAGGTGCCCAGCGCGGCCGTTGCCGCCATGCCGGCAACGGTGGCTGCTGCCACGACCCAGCGGCGCACGCGCTCGGGCTTGTCCACGTTCATCAGAAGGCCGGCCTGCGCAAGGCTCGAAAGGCGCCGGGCGGATAATCCGGCCCCATGAAACTCGTCATCGCGCTGGCCTTCGTCGGCATCCTCATCGCCCTGTTCATGGCCGGCCGCGCCATGCTGAAGGACGGACGCGACGGCGCACCGAAGTCCAACCGCATGCTGCACGCGCTGGCGCTGCGGGTCGGTCTGTCGGTCGCGCTGTTCGTCTTCATCCTGGTGGCCTACAAGCTCGGCTGGATCCAGCCGACCGGCCTGCCGGTCTCACGCTGAGTCGCCTCGCAAAGCACAAAGAGCGCCGACGGCGCTCTTTGTTCCTGGGCCTGACGGCTGCCGTGGTCAGAACCAGTACACGATGACGTACAGCCCCAGCCACACGACGTCGACGAAGTGCCAGTACCACGCTGCACCTTCGAAGCCGAAGTGCCGCTCCGGCGTGAAGTGCCCCTTCATCAGCCGCAGCGTGATGAACAGCATCATCAGCATGCCCACGAACACGTGGAAGCCGTGGAAGCCGGTCAGCATGAAGAAGGTGGAACCGTAGATGCCCGAGCTGAGCTTCAGGTTCAGGTCGCGGTAGGCGTGCATGTACTCGTAGGCCTGGAAGCCCAGGAACACGATGCCCAGCAGCACGGTGACCCACATCCAGAGGATGGTCTTGGCGCGCTCGCCGGCGCGCAGCGCATGGTGGGCGATGGTCAGCGTGACGCCCGAGGTGAGCAGCAGCGCCGTGTTGATGGTGGGGATGGGCCACGGGCCCATGGTCGTGAAGGGCTCGACGGTACCGGCGGGCGACGCGGTGGCGCCGGGCGCCATGCTCGGCCACACCGCCTTGAAGTCGGGCCACAGGATGGCGTTCTCGAGGCTGCCCAGCGTCGGGATCGTGTAGAGCCGCGACCAGAACAGCGCGGCGAAGAAGGCGCCGAAGAACATCACCTCCGAGAAGATGAACCAGCTCATGCTCCAGCGGAACGACACGTCGATGCGGTTGCCGTAGAGGCCGCCTTCGCTTTCGCGCACGGCATCACCGAACCACTGGAACAGCACGAATGCCCACCAGAGCAGCCCGAACAGCAGCGACCAGGCCCCCCATTGGTGGCCGTTGATCCACTGGCCCGCCCCGAGGATCACGAAAAACAGGCCGATCGCGGCCATGACCGGGTGCCGCGAGGGGCCCGGCACGAAGTAGTAGGGCGTGTGCCCGTGATGCGTCGCTGCGGACATGTTTTCTCCTAGTACCCTATTTCTTGATTCATTGGCTGCATGCCGTTGCCGCTCAGGCGGCCACGCCGCTGCCGATCACCCAGCGCACGAGCAGCACCAGCACCGCGACGAAGATCACCGCGCCGATGATGCCCGCGATGATCACGTGCACCGGGTTCAACTTGCTGACGTCCTGCGCATGGTCCGACGACTTGCGCACCCCGAAGAACGACCAGGCGACCGCCTTCATGGTCTGCCAGAAGGAGCCCTTGCGCTGCACGGCCTCCTTGAGGCCGGCCCCGGGACGCGGATCGTGCTGCGTCATACCGCACCAGCCTGCTCCGCCGGCTTCGCCGCGGCCTGGCCCGCCGGCGCGGCAGGCACCTTGCCGCCCACCTCGAAGAACGTGTAGGACAGCGTGATGGTGGTCACGTCCTTCGGCAGCTTGGGGTCGATCACGAACACCACCGGCCAGTTCTTCGACTCGCCCGGCTGCAGCGTGTATTCGCTGAAGCAGAAGCACTCGAGCTTGTTGAAGTGCGGCATCGCCTGCTTGGGCGCATAGCTCGGAATGGCCTGCGCGGCCATCGTGCGGTTCTGCACGTTCCTGAACTCGTACATCACCGTCGACAGCTCGCCCGGATGCACCTGCATCGAACGCACTGCGGGCTTGAAGTCCCAGGGGCCGCGCGCATTGGCATCGAACTCGACGGTGATGGTGCGGGTGCGGTCCACCTGCGTGTTGGCGGCCGCGTCCGACATGCCCGGCAGTGCGCGCTCGGAGCGCGACAGCACGTTGATGCCCAGCGCCGAGCAGATCGCGTCGTACATCGGCACCAGTGCATAGCCGAAGCCGAACATCATCAGTGCCACGACCAGCAGCTTGCCGACCATGCGCCGGTTGTCGGCGCGGCGCACCTGCTCGGCGGTGGGGCGGGTCGGCTCGCTGGACATGACGTGACCTGCGCGACCTGGCTCAGCTGAACAGGGCCAGCTTCACGATGAAGCCGACAAAGAACGCCAGGGCAACCGACGCCAGGATCAGCCCCAGGCGCAGGTTGCTCTTTTTCTGTTCAGGCGTGATGGGCACGGTACTTCGCTCCGGAACGGCCTGTTCGCTTCAGCCGATCACGCGGGTTGCGGTCGGGTCGAGCTTGGGCGGGTTCTCGAACGTGTGGAACGGGGCCGGCGAAGGCACTTCCCATTCCAGGCCTTCGGCGCCTTCCCAGGGCTTCTGCGGCGCCTTTTCGCCCTTGCCGCGCATCACCGGCAGCACGACGAAGAGGAAGAAGTACACCTGCATCAGGCCGAACCAGAACGCGCCGAGGGTGGCGATCACGTTGAAGTCGGTGAACTGCATCGGGTAGTCGGCATACCGGCGCGGCATGCCGGCCAGCCCCAGGAAGTGCATCGGGAAGAACGTGACGTTGAAGGCGATCAGCGAGCCCCAGAAGTGGATCTTGCCGCGCGTTTCGGAGTACATCACGCCGGTCCACTTGGGCGCCCAGTAATAGAAGCCGGCGAACAGCGCATACAGCGAGCCGGCCACCAGCACGTAGTGGAAGTGCGCCACGACGTAGTAGGTGTCCTGCAGCTGGATGTCGACCGGCGCCATCGACAGGATGAGGCCGGTGAAGCCACCCATCGTGAACACGAAGATGAAGCCCACCGAGAACAGCATGGGCGTCTCGAAGGTCATCGAGCCCTTCCACATGGTGGCGATCCAGTTGAAGATCTTCACGCCCGTGGGCACGGCGATCAGCATGGTCGCGTACATGAAGAACAGCTGGCCCGTCACCGGCATGCCGGTGGTGAACATGTGGTGGGCCCACACGATGAACGACAGGATCGCGATCGACGCGGTGGCGTACACCATGGAGGTGTAGCCGAACAGCTTCTTGCGGGCGAAGGCCGGCACGATGGCGCTCACGATGCCGAACGCCGGCAGGATCATGATGTAGACCTCGGGGTGGCCGAAGAACCAGAAGATGTGCTGGTACATCACCGGGTCGCCGCCGCCTGCGGGGTTGAAGAAGCTGGTGCCGAAATGGCGGTCGGTCAGCGTCATCGTGATGGCGCCTGCCAGCACCGGCATCACTGCGATCAGCAGGTAGGCGGTGATGAGCCAGGTCCAGGCGAACAGCGGCATCTTCAGCAGCGTCATGCCGGGCGCGCGCATGTTCAGGATGGTCACGATGATGTTGATCGAGCCCATGATCGAGCTCGCGCCCAGGATGTGCATCGCGAAGATGCCGGCGTCCATCGACGGGCCCATCTGCAGCGTCAGCGGCGCGTAGAGCGTCCAACCCGCGGCGGGCGCGCCGCCGGGCATGAAGAACGAGCCCACCAGCATGAGGGCCGCGGGGATCATCAGCCAGAAGCTGAAGTTGTTCATCCGCGCGAAGGCCATGTCGGACGCGCCGATCTGCAGCGGGATCATCCAGTTCGCGAAGCCCACGAAGGCCGGCATGATGGCGCCGAACACCATGATCAGGCCATGCATGGTGGTGAACTGGTTGAAGAGCTCGGGGTTCACGAACTGCAGGCCGGGCTGGAACAGCTCCGTGCGGATGCCCAGCGCCAGCAGGCCGCCGATCATCAGCATCGTGAACGAGAACAGCAGGTACAGCGTCCCGATGTCCTTGTGGTTGGTGGCAAACACCCAGCGGCGCCAGCCGTGCGGGTGATCGTGCGCATGGTCGTCATGCGCGTGGTCACCGGCGACGTGACCGTGTTGGTCCAGAACAGCACTCATGGTCGATCCTCGTGATGCGGCTAGCGTTTACTTGCGGGCGGCCTGCACTTCGGCGGGCTGCACGATCTGGCCGGTCTTGTTCGACCAGTTGTTCTTGGTGTAGGTGATCACCGCGGCGATCTCGGTGTCGGACAGCTGCTTCCAGGCCGGCATGGCGCCGTTGCCCGCGCCGTTGAGCACGACGGCCAGCTGCTTGGACTTGTCGGCATCGAGCACGACGGGTGAACCGTCGAGCGCCTTGATCGGGCCGGCACCCTTGCCGTTGGCCTGGTGGCACGCGGCGCAGTTGGCGGCGTAGACCTTTTCGCCGCGAGCGGCCAGGTCGGCCAGTTCCCACACCTTGCTCGGGTCGTCGGCCTTGGCAGCCATTTCCTTCTTCTTGCCCTCGACCCACTTGGCGTAGTCCTCGGAGGACAGCACCTTCACGTGGATGGGCATGTAGGCGTGTTCCTTGCCGCACAGCTCGGCGCACTGGCCGTAGAAGTCGCCGATCTTTTCAGCACGGAACCAGGTGTCGCGCACGAAGCCGGGAATCGCATCCTGCTTGACGCCGAAGGCCGGCACCATCCAGGCGTGGATCACGTCGTTGGCGGTGGTGACGATGCGCACCTTCTTGTTGACCGGCACGACCAGCGGGTTGTCGACCCGCAGGAGGTAGTCGTCGCCTTCGGGCTTGCCCATGTCGGACATGACGCGCTGCGTGGTGTCGAGCGTGGACAGGAAGGCGATGCCTTCGCCCTCGCCCTTGAGGTAGTCGTAGCCCCACTTCCACTGGTAGCCGGTGGCCTTGATGGTGAGGTCGGCGTTGGTGGTGTCCTTCATGGCGACCACGGCCTTGGTGGCCGGCAGCGCCATCAGGATCACGATGACGAACGGCACGATGGTCCAGATGACTTCGACGGTGGTGGACTCGTGGAAGTTGGCCGGCTTGGCGCCCTTGGACTTGCGGTGCTTCAGGATGGAATAGAACATCACCCCGAACACGCCGACGAAGATCACGCTGCAGATGATGAGCATGAAGTAGTGCAGCCACTGCTGCTCGGCCGCGATCTTGGTCACCGGCGGGTGCAGATCGAGCTGGTTCACCGCAGGGCCGCCCGGCAGCGAATTGACGGCCATGGCCGCCTTCGCCGCGAGCATCGCGCCGAAGGCCACTGCGAGCTGACCGGCCTTGTGACCCAGTGCTTTCATCGTCTTCATCGTGGTCGTCTCAGTTTCAAGAAGCTTCTTCTTCAGAGCTGCGTCGCACCCGTCAGGCTTGTGCCGACAGGCGCAGCGCAGCGCGAAATTCCTGGGCCAGATCGTCACGCAGCTCCGGGCGCAGGGCCGACTGACCGGGCTCGGTCAGCGGGCCGAAGCACGGCAGCATAGCCACCGGTGGGAGTCGCGGAGGAAACGTGGGCTGGCAGGTCGCTGCAGCGCCACTCACCCTGAATCACCGTGCCCTGCGGGCCGCCCCTGCTCGTCGCCTTTCGTTGACGGCGGTCAACAAAAGCTGCAGGCGCGGTCAGCAAAACCAACGGATTTTATAGCAGCGCGCAAGGCCGCTCCAACCCGCCCCGGCGCCGGATTCGCGGTGCAGCAACACCGGCGGCCAGTTCAGCGTTCGCGCGGCTTGCGCACCATCTGGCGCATCTGCTCGAGCGACACGCTGGCCTGCTCGGCCATCCGGACCCTGGGGACCGGCTTGAAGGCGTGTCCGTAGACGATCTCGAAGCTCATCGCCAGCCGGCCGTCCGCGCCGGCCAGGGCCTGCAGCTCCGCTTCCAGACGGCCGCGCCAGCGCGGCGTGCGCAGCCCGGGCGATCGTCCGCCACTGGCATTGCCGCCCAGGCCGCGCAGGTCCTCCAGCAGCGCGGCCGCAGAAGCGTAGGTGAGCGTCAGCTGCTCCATGTCCATCACCGGGTCTGCAAAACCCGCCTCGACCAGCAGGTCGCCGATGTTGTGCATGTCGGTGAACTCGTGCCCCGGCGCCGCCCAGCCCAGGCGCCGGTACAGCGCCCGCAGTTCCTTCAGCGTGTCCGGCCCGAAACACGAAAACATCACGAAGCCGTCCACCGCCAGGCTGTCGAACCAGCGCGCCACGGTGGCGGGCGCGTCGTCTGCCCAGTGCAGCATCATGTTCGACCACAGCAGCTGCGCCGCCTGGGGCGGTGGCCCGTCCGAACCGAGCAGCACCCGCGGCGCCCTGCCCTGCCAGCGCCTGGCCGACCACCACGGCAGCCTCGCAACCTCCTGGCTGCGCCGCTGAAGCGCAGCCGTCGGCTCCACGATCACACGCTCGGCCTGGGGATAGCGCTCCGCAAGTGCCGGCCCGCCGCCGCCGGAGAAACCCCACCACTCGACCACCCGTTGCGGCGTGAGCTTGATGAAGTCGAGCTTGTCGACCATGCGCCGCGCCACCTCGCCGTGCAGCCATGGCGCAGCCTTTGCCCGTGCAGCGCGACGCAGCACTGCGGCCACCGCAGCGGCGTCCGGTCGGCTGGCTGAAGGAGCATGGGCGGCGGCATTCATCGCGGGGGCGCAGTGTAGGCTAGTGCGATGTCCGATGCCTCGCCGCCCTTTCGCTGGCCCAGCCAGTGCGCCGTCTGCCGCGCGTGGCAGACGCAGCGCGTGTGCCAGCCATGCCGGCAGCGATTTGCGGCGCCCGTGCAGCGCTGCACACGGTGTGCCTTGCGCATGCCCGGCGGCACCGGCCTGTGCGGGCAATGTGTTCGCCACCCGCCGCCCTTCGAGCGCGCCGTCGCCGCCTTCGACTACGACTACCCATGGGACGGCCTGTTGGCGGCCTTCAAGTTTCGCGCCGCCCTCGACCTTGCCTCGACGCTGGCCGATCAGCTTCAAGAGGCCGTGGCAGCGCAGGGCATGCCAGCACCCGACCTGCTGCTGCCCACGCCGCTGGCGGCCGCACGGCTGCGCGAACGCGGCCACAACCAGGCCTGGGAGATCGCCCGCCGTCTGGCGCGGCGGCTTTCGGTGCCGGCCCGTTGCGACCTGCTGCTGCGCATCAAGGACACACCCCACCAGCTGTCGCTGCCACAGGCCGGCCGCGCCGCCAACGTGCGCGGCGCCTTTGCCGTCGAGCCTGCCCGCCGCGGCGAGCTGCGCGGCAGGACGGTCGCCGTGGTCGACGACGTGATGACCACCGGAGCCACCGCCGCCGAGATGACCCGCACGCTGCTGCAGGCCGGCGCAGCGGGGGTCGCCGTCTGGGTGCTCGCGCGCACGCCGATCGACTGACCTCGCGACAATGCGCGCCACCATGTTCAACATCGTCCTGGTCGAACCCGAGATCCCGCCGAACACCGGCAACGTCATCCGCCTGGCCGCCAACACCGGCTGCCGTCTTCACCTCGTGGAGCCGCTGGGCTTCTCGATGGACGACAGGCTGCTGCAGCGGGCCGGCCTCGACTATCACGAATACGCCGACGTGCAGCGCCACGCCTCGTGGGGCGCGCTGCTGCAGACCGAAAGGCCGGACCACCCGCGCATGTTCGCCTTCACCACCCACGGGAGCCAGCTGCTGGGCGAGATGCTGTGGCAGCCGGGCGACTGGCTCGTGTTCGGCTGCGAGACCCGCGGCCTCGTGCCGTCGCTGCGGGAAAGCTTCCCGCCGGCGCAACGTGTGCGCCTGCCCATGCGCGCCGGCCAGCGCAGCCTCAACCTCAGCAACGCGGTCGCCGTGGCGGTATTCGACGCCTGGCGGCAGAACGGATACGCCGGCGGCGCCTGAGCACGGGGCGAGTGCCACGATGCCCGCAGGCGCGCGGCACGATACCAGCCTCCCGGGCTGCGGCCGCGGCCGGGCCGGCCGCTACGATGCGCGCCACCCAAGCATGGAGGGACCCGCATGGACCTGCGCCTGGCGCTCTACGAACTGGCTGCCGAACATCGACTGGACCGCGAGCGAACGCGGCGGCTGTTCGGCCTCGCCGCCTTGAATGACGAAGCGCCGGGCGCCGCAAGTTGGCTGCCCCGCGCCGTGGCCGTGCTCGCGGCCGCGCTGGGCGGCCTGGGCATCGTGTTGTGGATCGCCGCCAACTGGGACACGCTGGGCCGCTTCGGCCGATTCGCCCTGCTGCAAGGCTTCGTGCTGGTGATGTGCCTCGGCGCTCTGTGGCGCCCCGCCGCGCGCGCGCCGCTCGCTCTGCTGGCGCTGCTGGGCATCGGCGCGCTGTTCGCCTACTTCGGCCAGACCTACCAGACCGGCGCCGACCCGTGGCAGCTGTTCGCGCTGTGGGCCGTGCTGGCCCTGCCGCTGTGCCTGGCAGTGCGCAGCGACGTGATGTGGGCGCCCTGGGCGCTGGTCGTCATGACGGCCGTCTCTCTGTGGGTGCATGCGCACACCGGCCACCGCTGGCGTGTCGAGCCGGACGACCTGCGCGCCCACCTCGCGGGCTGGCTGGCCGCCGCCGCATTGACGGGCGCCCTGAGTCCCCCGCTGAAGCGCTACAGCGGCGCGGGCCCCTGGGCCCTGCGCGGCGCGGCGACGCTGGCGATCGTGATGGTCACGCTCACCGCGATCGGCGGCCTGTTCCACCGGGATGTGGCGCCGCACTACTGGCTGGGGCTCGTGCTGCTGGCCGCCGCCGCAGCAGCATTGACGCTGCCGCGCTGGTTCGAGATCTACGTGCTGAGCGCCGTGGCGCTCGGATGGAACACGCTGGCGGTGGCGGGCCTCGCGCGCTGGCTGTTCGACCGGCCGCACCATGGCGACCCGATCGGCTCGCTGCTGTTCCTCGGCGTCATTGCGGCGGGGCTGCTCGCCGGCACGGTGAGCGGCGTGATGCGCCTGTCGCGCCGCCATGCCCACGCCGGAGGTGCCGCATGAAGCCCGACCGTCTCGACCAGACCCTGCAGGCGGCCATCGCCGAGGGCCTGCTGCCCGCAGCCGCCTCGCGTCCGGGCGGCGACACCCGGCCCTGGCCGGTGGTGCTGCTCACCGCGCTGGGCGCCTGGCTGGCCGCGGTGCCGCTGCTCGGGGTGGTGGGCCTGCTGCTGGGCGACCTGATCAGCCGCGGCGCCGGTCCCTACTTCATCGGCGTGCTGGTGCTGGCCGGCACCGCCGTGGTGTTGCGCTCGCGCGAGGTGCCGCTGTTCTTCGAGCAGCTCGCGGTGCCCGGCCTGCTGGTGGGCGCCGGGGCGCTGGGCTTCGGCCTGTTCCGCGACCTGCCCGACCCGGCAGCGGCCGGCGTGCTGGCCCTCGTGGCCGCGGCGCTGGCAGTGATGCTGCGGCAAGCCTGGCTGCAGGTGCTGCTGGGCGCCGCCGCCGCGGTGCTCACCGCCATCGCCTGCGCGCCGCAACGCTGGTTCCATGCGGGCCAGAGCGGCGTCGAGGCCTTCTGGCTGGCATGGCATGTGGGCTTCGGGCTGTGGGTGTCGTCGCAGGTGATCCAGCAACGGCTCTTCGACGACGGCCTGCATGCGCGCCATGCCGCCGCGCTGGAATCGTTCGCCGCCGGCTGGCTGCTGGCCACGCTCGGCGGCCTGGCCTGGTGGTCGGGCATGACCTTCCTGGTAGGTGCCAGCCTCGGCGGCACGCCGGTCGGCGACGTGGCTCGTGAACTGGCGCTGCACCGCCATCTGCTATGGCAGTGGCCTGCGCTGCAGACGGTTTCTGCGGGGCTGGCCATCGCGGCCGCCCTGTGGGCCGCGCGCCAGTGGCCGGTGCTGCGCCAGCCCTGGCTTGCCGGCGTGGCCTTCGTGCTGGCGGGCCTGGCCTGGTTCCTGCCCGCGCTGGGCGCCGTGTGGCTGGCGCTCGCCTGGTGCGTCACCAGCCAGCGCTGGCGGCAGGCGGGTGCGGCGGCCCTGGTCGCCGCCTGGATCATCGGCAGCTTCTACTACCAGCTGCAATGGCCGCTGGCCACCAAGGCGCTCGTGCTCTTGGTCGCAGGGCTGGTGCTGGGCGGGCTCGCCTGGCTGGCGCACCGGAGCAGTCGTTCCGCGGTTGTGGCGGCATCCGGGCGGGCACTTCCCGCGTCACGCACCGCACGGGCCGGCATCGGCCTGTGCGGCGCCGCCGTGCTGGCCGTGGCCAACCTCGGCATCTGGCAGAAGGAAGACCTCATCGCACATGGCCAGCCCCTCTACGTGGAGCTGGCGCCGGTGGACCCGCGATCGCTGATGCAGGGCGACTACATGCAGCTGAACTTCACCCTGCCTGCCGATTTGCAGGGCACGCTCGACGGCCTGGTCACGCTCGAGCGCCCCCACGTGGTGGCCCGGCGCGACGCGCGCGGCGTGGCCACCCTCAAGCGCATCGACGACGGCAGCCCGCTGGCCGACGGCGAGTTGCGCATCGAACTCACGCCCAAGGACGGCCGCTGGATCTTCGTGAGCGATGCATGGTTCTTCCGCGAAGGCGAAGCCGAACGCTGGGCCGCCGCCAGGTATGGCGAGTTCCGGGTCAACGCGAGCGGCAAGGCCTTGCTGGTGGGCATGGCCGACGCGCAGCTGAAGGCGATCCGCCCTTGATCCGGGCTATTCGGGCCGCACGCCAGCGGCCTTGATGACCTTGCCCCAGACCTCGCGCTCGCTCTTCATGAGCGACGCGAGGGCCTCGGGCGCGGTGCCGGCCGCACTGAAGTACTGGTTGAGCATGGCGCTGCGCAGCGTGTCGCTCCTGATGATGCGCACCAGCTCCTGGTTCAGCCTCGCGATGATGGGCGCGGGGGTCCTGGCCGGCGCCAGCACGGCCTGCCAGCTGATCGCCTCGAAGCCGGGGTAGCCCTGCTCGGCAAAGGTACGCATCTCGGGCAGCGAGGCGACACGGCCCAGCGTGGTCACGCCCAGCGCCTTGAGCTTGCCGGCACGCACCTGGCCCATCGCGATGCCGGGCACCATGAAGCCGGCTTGCACCTGCCCGGCGAGGATGGCATTCACGATCTGCGGGAAGCCCTGGTAGGGGATGTGCGCGATGTCGAGCCCGGCGCGCGACTTGAACGACTCCATCGCCAGGTGTGACGCGCTGCCGTTGCCCACACTGCCGTAGTTGAGCTGCCCCTTCCCTTCCTTCGCGACGCGCACGAAGTCGGCCAGGCTGTCGACGCCGAGCTTCGGGTCCACCACCAGCACGTTCGGGCTGGTGGCCACCAGCGTCACCGGCGCGAGTTCCTTCGAGGGGTCGTAGGGCAGGCTCTTCGACAACATCGGCGCCGTGACCAGCGGCCCCTGGATGGTGAACAGCAGCGTGTAGCCGTCGGGCTCCGACTTCGCCACCAGGCCGGTGCCCAGGTTGCCGCCCGCGCCGGGCTTGTTGTCGATGACGATGCTCTGCCCGAGCGCAGCCCCCAGCGGCTCGGCGATGAGCCGCGCGATCAGGTCGGGCGAGCTGCCGGGCGGAAACGGCACCACCAGCCTGACCGGCCGCGCGGGCCACGCCTGCGCGTGCGCGCCGGCCAGCAGCCAGGGGGATGCGGCCGCGGCAGCGAGCAGGCGGCGGCGAGACGAAACGACAGACGACATCGTTGGTCTTTCGTGGGTTGGCGTTG
>CAMLNA010000047.1 GCA_946481025.1 uncultured Rivibacter sp. | reverse complement strand
CTTCACGCCCGAGCTGATCGAGACGAACAGGCCCTGCTCGCGCATGCGCTTCGCGTAGGCCACGTTGTCGAGGTCGAAGCGGTGCATCACGTAGAAGTAGCCGTTGGCGGCCAGCCATTCGCTGATCGGCTCGTCGAGCACCGTCTTCATGTTGGCCGGCACCACCGGCAACTTGAAGCTGCGGCCGCCGAATTGCACCGACGTGTCGCATTCGCTGCGGCTCTCGACGCGGCACTTGCGCGGCAGCAGCAGGACGTTGTCGTAGTCGAAGATTTCCATATGAGTTCCAAGGCTCCGGTTGCAGATGGGCGGGCGGCGCGTTGAGGCAGTGCGCGGCCCAATGGCTGCGAGCGCTTGACTTGCTTCGGCGGGAGGGGTGTGGCCACAACGACCGGGAGGCCGTTGCGTCGCAGGCTAACTTCGCTCTCGGCGAAGTTAAGGCGCGAAGCGCCGGGCCGAAGACAAAATTTGGGCCCGGTGGCGCATTCTACGCGGGTCGATTCTTTCGGCGCGGCGAAAAGCCCATGCAGGTTCGCACGCTTCGATGCGCCTCAGCGTTTCGGGCAGGCTTCCTGCGCCACCGCCAGCACGCGCCCGTCGGCCGCCTCGACCCAGCCGATGCCGACCAGGCGCTGCGGTTGCGCGCCTTCGCCGACCCGCAGTGCCCGCAGGTGCTGCACCGGCCTGCGCGGCGACAGCCCATCGAGCGGCAGCGGGCCGGCCACCGAGCGTACGAGTTGCCTGGCGATGGCCGTGCCTTCGTCACCTGCGGGAATCTGTTCCACCAGCGCCAGCCAGCCGGTGCTGCCGGCAGGCGCCGGCGTACCGCGCACCGACAGCTGCAGCCCGAAATAACCGTTCCAGGCCGGGCCGCCCTGCACCTGCAGGCGCGGGGCACGTGCCGTCTTGTCCTGCTGCGTCTGGGCACCGGCGCGTTGCGCACGCTCGGCCGCCTCCGGCAATGCCGCCAGCGACAGCGGCGCCGCATCGCCTTGCGGGCTCGGCACGACCCAGTCGAGCGCCCAGGTGCGAGCCGGCAATGCCGCCTCGCCGGCGGCCTGCCAGCAGCTTTCGCAATCGGCCGGGATGAAGCGCTGCAGCAACCGGGTGGCGGCAGGCGGGCAGGGGGCCGGCTGGGCCTGGGCACAGGCGGCAGCAATTGGCAGCAGCCACAGGCCGTGGCGCAAGGTCGAGAACACGGCGACTCCTAGAATCCGTGGATGCATTCCGAGCATTCTGTCGAAGACGGCCACGCCGTGCCCGCGGGCCTCCTGGCCAACCTCAACCCTGAACAACTCGCCGCGGTGACGCTGCCGCGCGGCAACTCGCTCGTGCTGGCGGGCGCGGGCTCCGGCAAGACTCGGGTGCTGACCACGCGCATCGCGTGGCTCCTCCAGACAGGGCAGGTGTCGCCGGGCGGCGTGCTGGCGGTGACCTTCACCAACAAGGCTGCAAAGGAAATGCTCACGCGCCTGGGCGCGATGCTGCCGGTGAACGTGCGCGGCATGTGGATCGGCACCTTCCACGGGTTGTGCAACCGCTTCCTGCGCGCGCACTGGAAGCTGGCCAACCTGCCGCAGGGCTTCCAGATCCTCGACAGCCAGGACCAGCTCTCCGCGGTGAAGCGCGTCATCAAGGCGATGAACCTCGATGAAGAACGTTTCGTGCCCAAGCAGGTCACGTGGTTCATCGCCGGCAGCAAGGAAGACGGCCTGCGCCCGGGCGACATCGAGGTCACCGACGGCCAGACCCGCACGCTGGTGCAGATCTACCAGGCCTATGAAGACCAGTGCCGGCGCGAAGGCGTGGTCGACTTCGCGGAGCTGATGCTGCGCGTGTACGAGCTCATGCGCGACAACCAGGCGGTGCGCGAGCACTACCAGCGGCGCTTCCGGCACATCCTGGTCGACGAGTTCCAGGACACCAACCGCCTGCAGTACGCCTGGCTCAAGATGTTCGCCGGCGCCGAGAGCAGCGTCATGGCGGTGGGCGACGACGACCAGAGCATCTATGCCTTCCGCGGAGCGCAGGTGGGCAACATGTCGCTGTTCGAGCGCGAGTTCCGCGTCGAGCAGGTCATCAAGCTGGAGCGCAACTACCGCAGCTTCGGCAACATCCTCGATGCCGCCAACGAACTCATCAGCCGCAACAGCCGGCGCCTGGGCAAGAACCTGCGCACCGAGGCAGGGCCGGGCGAGCCGGTGCGGGTGTATGAATCGACCAGCGACTTCGCGGAGGCGCAGTGGTTCCTCGAAGAGGCGCGCCAGCTCATCCGAGACGGCTCCGCACGCAGCGAGATCGCGGTGCTCTACCGCAGCAACGCGCAGTCGCGGGTCATCGAGTCGGCGCTGTTCAACGCCGGCATGCCGTACCGCGTGTACGGCGGCCTGCGCTTCTTCGAGCGGGCCGAGATCAAGCATGCGCTCGCCTACCTGCGCC
Organism: uncultured Rivibacter sp.; assembly: GCA_946481025.1. The sequence continues at coordinate 25,674 of CAMLNA010000047.1, read as the reverse complement.
TGATCGAGAACCCGAACGACGACACCAGCTTCCTGCGGGTGGTCAACTTTCCCGCGCGCGGCATCGGCGCGCGCACGCTGGAGCAACTGCAGGACGCCGCACGTGCGAGCGGCCGCAGCCTGCACCAGAGCGTGGGCGCCGTCACCGGCAAGGGCGGCGTCAACCTTGCTGCCTTCAATGCGCTGGTCGATGCGATGCGCCAGGCGACCCATGGCCTCACGCTGCGCGACATCATCGAGCACACGGTGCAGGCCTCGGGCCTGGCCGACTTCTACCGCACCGAAAAGGAAGGCCAGGAGCGGCTGGAGAACCTGGCCGAACTGGTGACCGCGGCCGAAGCCTTCGTGACACAGGAGGGTTTCGGCAAGGACGCGGTCGCGCTGCCGGTGGACGAACAGGGCCCCGGTGCCATCGCGCTCGGCGAGCCGCCCGCGCCGGCCGCTGCGGCCACCACGCCCGACGCCGAAACGGGCGAGATCATGTCGCCGCTGGCAGCCTTTCTCACCCATGCGGCGCTCGAGGCCGGCGACAACCAGGCCCAGGCCGGGCAGGACGCGATCCAGCTGATGACGATCCACTCGGCCAAGGGGCTGGAGTTCGACAACGTGTTCATCACCGGGCTGGAAGAAGGCCTGTTCCCGCATGAGAACTCGCTGTCCGACGTCGACGGCCTCGAAGAGGAGCGCCGCCTCATGTACGTGGCCATCACGCGCGCGCGCAAGCGCCTGTACATGAGCTTCAGCCAGACACGCCTGCTGCACGGCCAGACCCGCTACAACATCAAGAGCCGCTTCTTCGACGAGCTGCCCGAAGCGGCGCTCAAGTGGATCACGCCGCGCGTGCAGGGCTTCGGTTCGGGCTTCGCTCGCGATTACCAGCAGGCCTGGAATCGGGGCAGTGGCCTGGGCTCCATCGTCGGCGCGGGGCGGGTGGCGAGCGAGCCACCGCTGCCGCCTGCCATGGCCGCGTCGCGCGGTGCGGGCACCGGCTTCCGCGCCGGGCAGGGCGTGTTCCACACCAAGTTCGGCGAAGGCGTCATCGTGACGCTCGAAGGTAGCGGCGACGATGCCCGCGCGCAGGTGAATTTCGGCCGCCACGGTATGAAGTGGCTGGCGCTCAGCGTGGCCAAGCTGACACCCGTCGACTGAGTGCTGCGGCTTGCGTGCCGCTTCCCGCGTCGAACTGTCACAGGACCGACACGGGTTCGTAACAGGCGCTTCCTAGCATGCGCGGCGTTCACAACGACACCCCACGCAAGGAGTACCTCATGTCGTATCTCACCGACCGCGCTCGTGCCGAGGCGGCCGCCGCCAAGGGCCGCACCGAAGTCGACCACGTGCCCGGCCAGATGTTCGAGGACGTGCTGCAGCAAGCCAGGATGCAGCGCCGCGGCCTGCTCAAGGGCACCTTCGGCGCCTCGCTCGCAGCCGCGTTCGGCGGGACCGCATTGACGGCCTGCGGCGGCGGCGACGACGATGCGCCGGCCGCTCCGTCGGTGAGCTACAAGGTCGAGTTCGACGGTGTGGCCGCAGTGACGGGCGACAGCGTCGTGGTCCCCCCGGGCTACACGGCCGAGCTGCTGTTCAGCGCCGGCGATGCGGTCGTGGCGGGTGCCACCGCCTATACCGGTGCCTTCCTCGACTCCGCCGGTACCGAGCAGATCGCCGGCGGCAACCACGACGGCATGGAGTTCTACGAACTGCAGGGCGTGGACCCGAACAAGGGCGGGCTGCTGGCCATCAACCACGAGCTGCCCGACTACCAGATCCTCTTCACCGGCGGCACCTACAACGCAGCCACGGCCACGGCCGAGCAGAAGAAGATCGCGCTGTCGGCGGTGGGCGTGTCGGTGATCGAAGTGGCCGCCGACGCCAGCGGCAAGTGGGCGGTGAAGGCCAACTCCACCTTCAACAAGCGCTACACCGGCAACACCGTCTACAACGTCACCGGCCCGGCGGCCGCTGCCGTGGGCGCCACCGTGGTGGGCATGCTCAACAACTGCTCGAGCGGCCGCACGCCCTGGGGCACCTACCTCACCTGCGAGGAAAGCACCGACAACTACATCGACCCCACGCAAGCCGAGATCGGCTACGGCTGGGTGATCGAGATCGACCCGTACGGCACCCTGACGGGCGTGCCGGCCAAGCGCACCGCGCTGGGCCGCTTCGACCACGAGAACACCGCCTACCTGCTCGACGCGCAGAACAACATCGGCGTCTACATGGGCGACGACGGCACGCCGGGCTGCATCTACAAGTTCGTGCCGAGCAACAAGTACAACCCGGCCGACCGCGCCGCCAATGCCAACCTGCTGGACACCGGAACCCTGTACGCCGCCAAGTTCAACGCCGACGGCACCGGCCAGTGGATCGCGCTGGTGCAGGGCCAGAACGGCCTCGTGGCCGGCGCGCAGGACCCGGGCAACTACACGCAGAGCGTGACGCCGCCCACCCCGGTGACGATCGACTTCAACACCCAGGCCGACGTGCTCATCAACACCAAGGCGGCCGCCCGCGTGGCCGGCGCCACGCTGATGGATCGCCCGGAGTGGATCAGCATCGGCCCGGACAAGCGCATCTACGTGACGCTCACCAACAACGGCGGCCGGCAGGTCACCGACACGGCCAACCCGCGCGTGACGAACTCGCACGGCCACATCATCCGCTGGACGGAAGACGGCAACACGCCCACCGCCACCACCTTCAAGTGGGAGATCTTCCTGCTGGGCGGCGACCCGCGCCTGACGGCCAGCAACCTGCGGGGCAACATCAAGGGCGACACTTTCTCCAGCCCCGACGGCATCCGCGTCGACAGCCAGGGCCGCCTCTGGGTGCAGACCGACGCCGGCACCGGCACGTCGATCACCAACACCTTCGGCAACAACTCGATGTACTACGTGGACGCCGAGACGCGCCAGTCGACCCGCTTCCTGGTGGGCCCGAACGGCTGCGAGATCACCGGGCTCACCTACACGCCGGACCTGAAGACCTTCTTCATCAACATCCAGCACCCGACGGGCACCTGGCCGTCGAACGTGCAGGGCAACACGCTGCCTCCGCGTTCTTCGACCATCGTCGTGCGCCGCACGGACGGCAAGCCGGTGGGGGCCTGAGACAACAACAACCAGAACGACGAGTGGTCAGGCAGGGGTGCAGCCCTGCCTTCTGCGGGCTGGCGGTTGCCGGCCCTTTTTGCTTTGGGGGGCCGGCGGGCCGGCGGGCATGCCGTCAGCGCGCCGCGGGGTGGGCGCCGGCCGGGCGCTCGTCCATGTAGCCTCGGCCGTCCTTCACACCCTTGCGGCCGAGCACCTCCCAGCGTGCGCGTTCCCCCACCAGCCGCGCGAGGAATTCCAGTTCCTCGTCGGTGTGGTTCAAGGCCGCCGCGGGCGTGATGAGACGGCCGCCCCTGGGCTCGACCTCGCCCCAGAAGGCCTGGTGGTAGTCGGCCTGCGACAGCACGCTTTCGCCGCGTGTTTCGAGCGCCACGGTGCCGTAGCAGTTGCAGAAGTAGCTGCGGCCGTCGGGCCGCACCTCGGTGTACACGCCGGTGCCGCGTATGCCCGCGGTGAGGCTGGGCGTGCTCACCAGCCGCTGGCCGCCGCGGCCCCAGGCCGAGACCACGCCGCCGGTCAGCAGCCGCAGCAGCGACACGAAGTTGAGAGAGCGGCCGCGCTCGACGCGAAGGCGGGTGTTCTGCCGCAGGTGGAACGCCGCCGCGCCGATCACGAACACCAGGCTCGCGCCGGGGCCCGTCTCGACCGTATCGCCGCTCTGGATGCTGTCTTCGCGGCGCAGGCGCTGGCCGTTGCCGAGCACGTCGCCGGTGATCTGCACGATGTTGGACAGGCCCTGGGCCTGCACGGCCGCCACGCCGCCCGCCGCGGCAAACGCCGCGGCGGCGCCGAGGACGTCGCGCCGCCGCGTCCACAGCACTTCCGGGTCGCTCAGTCCTTCAAGTCGGTGGGCCTGCTGGCTCATCGGGGCTCTCCTCGGCTGCCTCGGAAGGCGGGCTGAAACTGTCGATGAAGGTGAAGTACAGCGAGGCGTAGAAGACGGTGGAGAACATCAGCGCTGCGGGCATGACTGCCAGCGGCACGAGTTGCGGCTGGCCGAACAGGCCGAACAGGGCCTGCGTGAGGAAGCTGAAGCTTGCCGAGATGAAGCCCCAGGCCAGCCCATAGCCCACGAACGCCCCGAAGTTGCGCCAGGCGGCCACGGCGCTGAAGAAGAGAGCCTTGGCCAGTGGAAGACGGCCCCAGTGGATCAACGCCGGCACGTGCCAGAAGGCCAGCGACAGCACCACCAGCAAGCCGATGGGCAGCAGCAGGCTTGCAGGCATGGGCGGGGGCAGGGCCGGCGGCTCGGCAGCGCTCGCCGCGGGGCCGGCCGGCTGAGGGGTTTCGTCGCCGGTGGAGGCACCCTGCACTTGGCGCATGAACCCCTCTCGCCACTGGTCGACACGTTCGCCGTCGAATGCGTCGACGAGGGAGGCGCCCAGGAACGCCGCTGCCGCCATCGCCGCCGCATGCAGTGCGCAGAACTTGAGCAGGGTCGCGCGGTGCCCCCGGTCGGCGCGCAGGGGCTCCAGGAACACGTCGGGCAGCGGAGGGCGACCCTGCAGCGCGCGCTCGGCGCCCACCATGAAGCCCAGCCCGAGCAGGGGCAAGGCCGCGAGAAGGACCAGGACGCCCACCAGCGGAAGCACCGACACCGCCAGCAGGGCGGCGAAGGTGCACATCATGTAGAGCCCCGTGAAGGCCAGCGGGTAGCGGAAGAACACCCGGAAGCCGCTGCGCACCCACAGCACGCCTTCACGAAAGCCCGCGTGCTTGAGCTTCATTCGGTGCGCAGGTAGTGCCACGGGGTGTTGACGCGCTCGCGCAGCACCCGCTCGAAGTGCGTGGGGTCGTGCGGCTTGAGCATCGAGGCTTCGCGCGGCAGGTGGAAGTCCCACAGCCGCGAGATCCAGAACCGCAGGGCACCGGCGCGCAGCAGCGCCGGCAGCAGCCGCAGCTCGCCGCCACTCAAAGTGCGCTCGCCGTCATAGGCAGCCACGAAGGCATTGGCGCGTTCTTCGTCGAGGCGGCCGGTGTCGATGTCGATGCACCAGTCGTTCAGGCACACCGCGATGTCGAACAGGAAGGTGTCGCAGCCCGCGAAGTAGAAGTCGAAGAAGCCGGTGAGCGCATGGCCTTCGAACATCACGTTGTCGCGGAACAGGTCTGCATGGATGGGACCGCGGGGCAGCGCCTTGTAGGCGGCCGTGCCGGCCAACGCCTGCTGGAAGGCGAGCTCCTCTTCGATGAGCTGCCGCTGTGCCGCGTCGAGATAGGGCACGACCACGGGCACCGTTTCCTGCCACCACGCCAGGCTGCGCAGGTTGGGCTGCTCGCGGGGGAAATCGCGGCCCGCCTCATGCATGCGCGCCAGCATGGCGCCCACCTGCTCGCAATGCTCGACGGCCGGCGCAAGCTGATGGCCGCCGCGCAGCTTGTCCACCACGGCGGCCGGCTTGCCCTTGAGCGTGAGCAGGATCTCGCCCGTGCCGTCGGCCTGCGGCTCGGGCACGGGGATGCCACGCTGCGCCAGGTGTTTCATCAGGTGCAGGTAGAACGGCAGCTGCTCGTGGGTGAGCCGCTCGAACAGCGTGAGCACGTAGGCGCCGCGTTCGGTGGTGGCGAAGTAGTTGGTGTTCTCGATGCCCGAGGTGATGCCCTTGAACTCGAGCAGGCGCCCGAGTTGCAGGCTCGTCATCAGCTCGGCGGCTTCGTCGAAGCCGACTTCGGTAAAGACCGCCATGGTGCCGGCGGCCTAGAACGTGAGGATGTGCCAGACGCGCTGGCCGGCCACGCCGCGGCTGCCGCTCTGGCTCAGGTCGCGCGAGCCTTCGGCGGGTAGCACTTCGTAGGGAACCGTGGTGCCGACCTTGGGCGTGACGGTGATGCGCCGCACCTCGCCGCGGATCTTGAGCTCCTCGACCCGCGAGCCTTCGTCCTCGATCTTGCTGTGTTGCACGGCGGGCTCGTTGGGCAGCGTCGTGGGGCTTGCTGCCGCAGGCTGCTGGGCCTGGGCAGGCAGCAGCGCCGCAGCCCCGGCCAAAGCCAGGCCGCCGATCTGAAGGGCGAAAGTGCGTGGGCTCATGGAACGATTGTAGGCGCGGGCTTGCACCCCGCCGGGCACAATCCGGCGGATGAATACCCCTGCTGAATCGACCCTACTGCTGGTGGATGGTTCCAGCTACCTGTACCGGGCCTTCCACGCGATGCCCGACCTGCGCAACGCGGCCAACGAGCCCACCGGCGCCATCTACGGAATCATCAACATGCTGCGCAAGTTGCGCGAGCAGTTTCCGGCCCAGCATGCGGCCTGCGTGTTCGACGCCAAGGGCAAGACCTTCCGCGACGAGTGGTATCCCGAGTACAAGGCGAATCGGGCGCCCATGCCCGAGGCGCTGGCGCAGCAGATCGAGCCGATCCACAAGGTGGTGCGCCTGCTCGGTTGGCCGGTGCTCGAGGTGCCGGGCATCGAGGCGGACGACGTGATCGGCACGCTGGCGTGCCTGGCCTCGGCCGGCGGGCAGCGCGTCATCATCTCCACCGGCGACAAGGACATGGCGCAGCTGGTGAACGAGCGGGTGGTGCTCATCAACACGATGAGCAACGAGTCGCTCGACATCAACGGCGTGAACGAGAAGTTCGGCGTCCCGCCCGAGCGCATCGTCGACTACCTCACGCTGGTGGGCGATGCGGTCGACAACGTGCCGGGGGTCGACAAGGTCGGTCCCAAGACGGCAGTGAAGCTGCTCGCCGAACACGGCTCGCTCGAGGGCGTGATGGCCGCGGCCGCCGGCGTGAAGGGTGCAGTCGGCGAGAACCTGCGCCGCGCGCTCGACTGGCTGCCCACTGCGCGCAAGCTGGTGACCATCAAGTCCGACTGCGACATGGCCGAGCACATCCCGGGTTTTCCCAAGCTCGACGACCTGGGTTGGCGGGAGGCCGACCGTCCGGCGCTGCTGGACTTCTACGCGCAGTACGGCTTTCGCACCTGGAAGAAGGAGATGGAGGATGCGCTGGGAGGCGCTTCCCCGCAGGCCTCGGCGGCCGCAGCGCCGGCGCCGAACCGTCCGGCCCAGGAGTCGCTCTTCGACGATGCGCCCACCCACGTGCCGCCGGCGATCGCGAACAAGCACTACGACACGGTGCTCACGCAGGAAGCGTTCGATGCCTGGCTCGCCAAGCTGCAGGCGGCGGAGCTGGTGGCGCTGGACACCGAGACCGATTCGCTCGACCCGATGCGTGCCCGCATCGTGGGGCTTTCGTTCAGCACGCAGACCGGTACCGGGTGCTACATCCCGCTCGCGCACAGCTACCCCGATGCGCCGGCGCAGCTGCCGCTCGACGACGTGCTGGCCCAGCTCAAGCCCTGGCTCGAAGACGCCGCGCGCCACAAGGTGGGTCAGCACATCAAGTACGACGCGCATGTGTTCGCCAACCACGGCATCACGGTCCGAGGCTACAGGCACGACACCATGCTGCAGAGCTACGTGCTGGAGGCCCACAAGCCGCACGGCCTCGAGAGCCTGGCGCAACGGCACGTGGGCCGCAGCGGCCTGAGCTATGAAGAGGTGTGCGGCAAGGGCGTCAACCAGATCCCGTTCGCACAGGTGACGGTGGAGTGCGCCACCCAATATTCGGGCGAAGACAGCGACATGACGCTGGACGTGCACCGCGCCCTCTGGCCCCAGCTGGAGGCCGAGCCGGGCCTGCGCCACGTGTACGAGCAGATCGAGATGCCGATCTCCGAGCGCTTGCTGCGCATCGAACGCAACGGCGTGCTGATCGATGCCGCGCTGCTGCAGCGGCAGAGCCAGGAGCTGGCGCAGCGGATGATGGCGCTCGAGCGCGAGGCGCACGAGCTGGCGGGCCAGCCCTTCAACCTGGGCAGCCCGAAGCAGATCGGCGAGATCCTGTTCGGCAAGCTGCAGCTGCCGGTGGTCAAGAAGACCGCGAGCGGTACGCCGTCCACCGATGAAGAGGTGCTCGAGAAGCTCGCGGCGGACTTCCCGCTGCCGGCCAAGATCCTCGAACACCGCAGCCTGTCGAAGCTCAAGGGCACCTACACGGACAAGCTGCCGCTGATGGTGAACCCCGGTACGGGGCGTGTGCACACCAGCTACGGCCAGGCGGTGGCGGTGACGGGGCGCCTCTCGAGCAACGACCCCAACCTGCAGAACATCCCGATCCGCACGCCGGAAGGGCGGCGCGTTCGCGAGGCCTTCATTGCGCCGCCGGGCTGCGTGATCGCGTCGGCCGACTACTCGCAGATCGAGCTGCGCATCATGGCGCACATCTCCGAGGATCCGGGCCTGCTGCGTGCCTTCGGCGAGGGCATGGACGTGCACCGCGCCACCGCGAGCGAAGTGTTCGGCACGCCGCCCGACGAGGTCAGCGCGGAGCAGCGGCGCTACGCCAAGACCATCAACTTCGGCCTGATCTACGGCATGGGCGCGTTCGGACTGGCCTCGAGCCTGGGCATCGAGACCAAGGCGGCGCGCGACTACATCGAGCGCTACTTCGCGCGCTTCGCCGGGGTGAAGCGCTACATGGACGAAACACGCCTGGCGGCCAAGGAAAAGGGCTACGTCGAAACGCTGTTCGGCCGCCGCATCTATCTGCCCGAGATCAACAGCCCCAACGGCCCGCGTCGCAGCGGCGCCGAGCGGCAGGCCATCAACGCGCCCATGCAGGGCACGGCCGCGGACCTCATCAAGCTCGCCATGATCGCGGTGCAGGAGGCACTCGACGCCGCCGGAAAGCAGGCCCTGATCGTGATGCAGGTGCACGACGAACTGGTGTTCGAGGTGCCGCAGGCCGAGATCGACTGGATCAGGACCGAGGTGCCCAGGGTGATGGCCTCAGTGGCGCAGCTGAAGGTGCCGCTGGTGGCCGAGATCGGATTCGGCCCGAACTGGGACGAGGCGCATTGATCGCGGAGTGATCCTCCACCCGACGTGACGGCGCACGTTCGGCCGCCCATGTCACCAAAGCTTCATCCGCCGGACGCTGCAGCGTCATGCTGCGGCGCAACGATACGGGTCCATGCGATGGACACCTTCGATCGTGAAGAGGGCATGGAGCGGCTGGGCCGGCAACGGCGCGGCGGCTCTGCAAGCTCCCGGGGTGGCCTGGCCGGCCACAGACGAGGCGGCGTCCGACGACAAGCCCGAGCCCGCAGGCCAGCGCTATCGCAGCGTGTGGATCTCCGACGTGCACCTGGGCACGCCGGGCTGCCAGGCTCACGCGCTGCTCGACTTCCTGAAGCGCGTCGAGAGCGAGCATCTCTTCCTGGTGGGCGACATCATCGACGGCTGGCAGCTGCGCCGCAGCTGGTACTGGCCGCAGGCTCACAACGACGTGGTGCAGAAGCTCCTGCGCAAGGCCCGCAAGGGCACGCGGGTGGTGTTCATCCCGGGCAACCACGACGAGTTCGCTCGCAAGTACCTCGACCACAACTTCGGCGGCATCGAGGTGGCGGAGGACTGGATCCATGAGACGGCCGACGGCCGCAAGCTGTGGATCACGCACGGTGACCTGTTCGACGGCGTGATCCAGTGCGCCAAGTGGCTCGCCTACGTGGGCGACTCGCTGTACGAGTTCACGCTCAAGCTCAACCGTCACTTCAACTCGCTGCGCGCCCGCATCGGGCTGCCGTACTGGTCGTTGTCGAAGTACCTCAAGCTCAAGGTCAAGCGTGCCGTGAGCTTCATCGGCGACTTCGAGATGGCGGTGGCGCGCGAGGCGCGCAAGCGCGGCGTCCAGGGCGTGGTGTGCGGCCACATCCACCATGCCGAACTGCGGGACATCGACGGGGTGCTGTACGCCAACGACGGCGATTGGGTCGAAAGCCTCACCGCGTTGGTGGAACACCACGACGGCCGGCTGGAGATCCTCGACTGGAGCGACCGGGCCTCTGCCGCACGGCGGCGCAAGGCCGGCCTCGAGGAGGAGCTGGCGCCGCAACGCCTGGCGGCCATGGCGGAGCATTCCCGATGAAGATCGCGCTGGTCACCGACGCCTGGAGGCCGCAGGTCAACGGTGTCGTGACCACCCTGGTCGAGCTGGTCGGCGGCCTGGAGCAACGTGGTCACGTGGTGGAGGTGATCGAGCCGTCCGGCTTCCGCCGCTTCCCCTGCCCCGGTTACCGGGAGATCGAGCTGGCCTGGCGGCCCGGGCGTGAAGTCGCCCGTCGCCTGGCCGCCTTTGCGCCCGATGCGATCCACATCGCCACCGAAGGCCCGCTGGGCGGCGCGGCGCGCGGCTTCTGCCTGAAGCAGGGGCTGGCTTTCACGACCGCGTTCCACACCCGCTTCCCGTACATCCTGTCGAAGGCGCTGCACATTCCGGAGTCGTGGGGGTACGCATGGTTCCGGCGTTTCCATGCGAAGTCGTCGGGTGTGATGGTGCCGACGCACGGCATGCTCCGTCAGCTGGAGGCGCAGCGCTTCTCGCGGCTGCGGGCCTGGTCCCACGGAGTGGACCTGAGCCTGTTCCAGCCGGTGCCCGGTGCGGACCTCGGCCTGCCGCGGCCGGTGTTCCTGTACGTGGGGCGCGTGTCCTACGAAAAGAACCTAGAGGCCTTCCTGAAGCTGGACCTGCCGGGCACGAAAGTGGTGTACGGGGTCGGTCCGCTGCTGGCCGAGCTGCAGCGCAAATTCCCGCAGGTGATGTGGCGAGGCGTCGTGCCGCGCGCGGAGCTGCCGTTCATCTACAGCGCCGCCGACGTCTTCACCTTCCCCAGCCATTCCGAGACTTTCGGCCTCGTCATGCTGGAAGCCATGGCCTGCGGCACCCCCGTGGCTGCATTTCCGGTCGACGGCCCGCTCGACGTGGTGGGGGCGAGCGATGCAGGCGTGCTCGACCATGACCTCGCGTCGGCCTCGCTGAAGGCGCTGAAGATTGCGCGCGAGCGGGCGCGGGCCAGGGCACTCACGTTCGACTGGGACAGCGTTTGTGAGGAGTTCCTGGGTTATCTGGTGCCAACCCGGCGGCAACTCCGGGCACCGGAGCCTTGTCACGATTCTGTCGCCGAAGCGTCATAAACTGAATTCATGGACGCTGAAGTGAAAGCCCCGGCCGTGGCCGGCCTGACCTTGCTCAATCGCGAGCGAGCGATCCTGGAATTCAACCGCCGGGTGCTGGCGCAGGCCAGGCGCGAAGACGTGCCACTGCTGGAGCGGCTGCGCTACATCTGCATCGTGTCGTCGAACCTCGACGAGTTCTTCGAGGTGCGTTTTGCCGACTACCTGGAAGCCTCCCGGCTGCCCACGTCGGCCATCACCTCCCGCGAGCTGGCCGAAGTGGCCGCCGAGGCGCACCAGCTCATCGACGACCAGTACGCCACCTTCAACGACGAAGTGATGCCGGCGCTCAAGCGCGAAGGCATCTGCATCCTGAACCATGCCGAGCGCGACGAGGCGCAGCGCCGCTGGGTCGACCAGTTCTTCCAGAAACAGGTACGGCCATTGCTGGTGCCGCTGGGGCTGGATCCTGCTCATCCGTTCCCGCTCGTGGCCAACAAGTCGCTGAACTTCATCGCCAAGCTGGGCGGTCGAGACGCCTTCGGCCGCGACAACTCCATCGCCATCGTCAAGGTGCCGCGGGTGTTGCCGCGGGTCATCCGCCTGCCCGAGAAGCTGGTGGCACCGGGCGCGCAGGCCTTCGTGCTGCTGTCCAGCGTGATCCGCGCCCACCTCGACGAGCTGTTCCCGGGGCGCAGCGTCGAGGCGTTCTCGCAGTTCCGCGTCACGCGTGACTCCGACCTCGACGTCGACGAGGAGGACGTGACCAACCTGCGCCAGGCGCTGCGCTCTTCTCTGTCGACCCGGCACTTCGGCCAGGCCATCCGCCTGGAAGTGGTGAACACCTGCCCGAGCGAGCTGAGCGAGTTCCTGCTGCAGCAGTTCGGTCTGCCGCAGGCCGCCTTGTACCGCGTCAACGGGCCGGTCAACCTGGTGCGGCTGAACCAGTTGATCGACCAGGCCGAGGCGCCGCAGCTGCGTTTCACGCCGTACGAGCCGGCATGGCCGCAGAGCCTCCCGCGCGAGGGCATGTCGATGTTCGAGCGGCTGCGCCGCGGCGACGTGCTGCTGCACCATCCGTTCGAGAGCTTCGACCCCGTGGTCCAGCTGCTGCGCGAGGCGGTGGCCGACCCGGAGGTGCTGGCCATCAAGCAGACCATCTACCGAACCGGCAGCGAGTCCGTGCTGATGGACCTCCTGCTCGAGGCCGCCCGCCGCGGCAAGGAGGTGATGGCCGTGGTGGAACTCAAGGCGCGCTTCGACGAAGAGGCCAACATCAACTGGGCCGAGCGGCTGGAAGCGGTGGGCGCCCAGGTGGTGTACGGCATCGTCGGGCTGAAGACGCATGCCAAGCTGCTGCTCATCACGCGACGCGAAGAAGGGCGCCTGCGACGGTACGTGCATTTGTCCACCGGCAACTACAACCCCAAGACCGCGCTGTTCTACACCGACGTGGGCTACCTGAGCGCCGACGCCGAGCTCACGGCCGACGCCGACACGGTGTTCCAGCAGCTGGCAAGCCTCACCAAGCACCGTGCACCGCGGCAGCTGCTGTTGGCGCCGTTCAGCCTGCACCGCCAGATGTGCGCCTTCATCGAACGGGTGGAGCAGGCAGCCCGGGCCGGCAAGCCAGCGCGCATCGTCGCCAAGCTCAATGCGCTCACCGACGAGGTGCTCATCAAGGCGCTGGTGGCGGCGGCCCAGGCGGGCGCCGATGTGGACCTCATCGTGCGCGGCGCCTGCATGCTGCCGCCTTCGGTGAAGGGCCTCACGGAACGGGTCCGCGTGCGGTCGGTGATCGGCCGCTTCCTCGAGCATTCGCGCATCATGTACTTCCGGTGGGGAACCGGCGAGGACGATGAGGCGCTGTACCTCTCGAGCGCCGACTGGATGAGCCGCAACATGTTCCGGCGCATCGAGATTGCATGGCCGGTACGCGATGCTGCCCTGCGGCAACGCGTCATCGACGAGTGCCTCGTACCCTACCTGCACGATGGGCGCGACGCCTGGCTGCAGCAGTCCGACGGCAGCTACCTGCGCGTAGGCACTCAAGGGGTGAGCGCCCAGCACGCGCTGATGGTGCGCTTCAGCGGCTGAAGGAAGGAGCCCGCTCGTGGATCTGATCCTGTGGCGCCATGCAGAAGCCCACGTGATCCGCGAAGGGCAGAGCGACCTCGATCGCGCGCTCACCACCAAGGGCGAGCGCCAGGCGCAGCGCATGGCCGAGTGGCTGAACCAGCGGCTCGCCGAATCGACCCGCATCCTGGTGAGCCCGGCGCTGCGCGCGCAGCAGACCGCGCAGGCGTTGGAGCGGCCCTTCAAGACCGTGGCCACGCTGGCGCCCGATGGCGGCGTCGAGGCGCTGTTGAAGGCCGCCCGCTGGCCCGACGCCACCGAGCCGGTGCTGGTGGTGGGCCACCAGCCGACCCTCGGCCTGGCCGCGGGCCGGGTGATGACGGGCAGCGAGATCTATTGGCCCATCAAGAAAAGCGCGGTCTGGTGGCTGCGTCACCGCATGCGCGGCGACGCGCCGCAGGTCGTGTTGCAGGCGGTGCAGGGGCCCGACCTGCTGTAGGGCCCACCGCCACCGCTCAGTGACGCGATTGCGAGGGTGCGCGCCGGGCCGTGCTGCTGCCCGCCCCCTTCTGCTGCCGTGAGGCCAGACCGGGGTCGCCTTCCAGCATCTCGCCGTACTCGCCCATCAGCTGCTGCTTCCGCTCGGCCAGCTGTTCGCCCAGGGCGTCGAGATCGAGGTCGGTCTTCTTCACCTTCGGGAACAGCTCGTCCTGCTCTTCCTTCACGTGGTGCCGGACGTATTCGCCGAGCACCTTCACCTTGGCGTCGAACAGCGGCTCGTCGGGCTGCATGCCGGAGATCTGCGCGATGAGCTCCTTGGCGCTCGCATGTTCCACCTCGGCTTCGTCGAGCAGGTCCTGCTCGTCCATCGCTTCGCGCGCGGCGGTGTAGAAGATCTCTTCCTCGATCTGGGTGTGCACCGTGAGTTCGGTGCAGATCTGCTGGGCCAGCGCGCTCTTCTCTTCGGCGCTGCCTTCTTCAGCCAGCTTGTCGTACTGCTTGAACAGCTTGTCGACCTGCGCGTGGTCGGCCTTCAGCAGGGCGATGGCGTCCTGCGACGCGGGGTTCTTGCTCTGGGCCATGTGCGACTCCTGTGGGGTTGGGCAGCATTCGCTGCCACACAAGATTCGCGCGCGCTTCAAAGCGCCGCTACAGGCGCAATGCCCGCGCCGCCGTCGGCATCTGCCTACAGCGCTCAGCGCGCCTGCAGCGCCAGCCGCAACGCGCCGCTGCGGCTCCAGGTGTCCACTTCCTCGGTGAGCAGGTGCAAGGTGCGCGGATGAGCCTCGGCCCAGGACGCCTGCAGCCGCAGCAGCGCACTGCGGCCGGTGCGATCGAGGCGTGCCACGCCGTTCGGCACTTCGCTGCGTGCATGGCACAGGATGCTGGCCAGCCGCAGGCACATCACTTGCCAGACCATGGCTTCCTGGGTGAACGCCGCCTCCAGCTTGCGCAGGCCGCCGCGCTGGCCCAGGACCAGCTCGCCCAGGCGGCGCTGCTGGCTCTGCGAAAAGCCCGGTGCGTCCACATGCGCAAGCAGGTAGGCGCTGTGGCGGTGGTGGTCATGGTGCGACACCATCATGCCGATCTCATGCAGCGCCGCAGACCAGCCCAGCTCGCGCACCGATTCCAGATCGGCGTCTGGCCAGGCGTCGGCATACAGCTGAAGCGCGAGCGCCTGCACGCGTTGGGCCTGGGTCTCGTCGACCCCGAAACGGCGCTGCAGCTCCCGCACCGACGCGTCGCGCATGTCCTTGTGGCGCGCGCTGCGGGCTGCGTCGAGCCGTTCGTCCAGGTCGAAGATCACGCCTTGCCGCAGGGCGCCGCGCGTGGGCAGCAGGCGATCGATGCCGAAGTGGACCGCCAGCGTGTACAGGATGGAAAGGCCGCCCCCGAGCACCGCGCGCCGCTCGGGCTTCAAGCCGGGCAGCAGGATGTCGTCCTGGTGGCCCGCGGCAAGGCACTGCTCCATGCACCAGCGCAATCCGTCGGGCGTGATGCTGCCGTCCTTGCTGATGCCGTTGGTCACCAGCAGCTGTGACACTGCCCCCACGGTGCCGGACGAACCCAGCGCTTCGGTCCAATGTTCGCGGGCGAACAGTTCGAGCGCTTCTTCGAGCTCGGCGCCGGCCGCCACTTGCGCGGACCGGAAGGCGGCCTCGGTGAAGCGGCCGTCGCCGAAGTACTTGAGCGACAGGCTCACGCTGCCGACCTGGAACGACTCGGCGCGGGTCGGATGCCGGCCCTGGCCGAGGATCATCTCGGTGGATCGCCCGCCGATGTCCACCACGAGCCGGGGCTTGTCCGAGGGCTGCAGCCGCGCCACCCCGGCATAGATGAGGCGGGCTTCCTCGCGACCGGAGATCACTTCGATCGGGTAGCCGAGCACGGTGCGCGCCTGCAGCAGGAAGGCGTCGCGGTTCTTCGCCTCGCGCAGCGTCTGGGTGGCCACGGCGCGCACCTGATGCGGGGCGAATCCTTTCAGGCGGTGCGCGAAACGGTCCAGGCAGGCGAGCCCGCGACGCACGGCCTCGGGGGTGAGCAAGCCGTTTTCGTCGAGCCCGCCGCCCAGGCGCACGGTTTCCTTGAGGTAGTCGATGCGCTTGTAGCGGCCACCGCGGGGCAGCTCGGCGATCTCGAGGCGGAAGCTGTTGGAGCCCATGTCGATGGCGGCCAGCAGGCCGGGCCAGCGCGAGGGGGCTTCGAGGGAGGCTGCGGCGCGCAGGGGATCGACCGTGAATTCCATGCGCGGATTGTCGGTGCATTTGATGTCGAAACCGCGGGCGGCGCTTGCGCTTGACACGGTTGATAACATCGACGTTGCAGCAGCCGTGCCCCTAGGAACCAACAGAGGCGCGGTTTTTTCTTTGGCCCGGGACTCTTTCGATGACCCTGCTCTACATCGTGCTGGCCACGTTTGCCGGCGGCGTGCTTTCAGTCGTGATCGCGGCGAGCCTCACGGTCACCGTGCTCAGCAAGCTGGTACAGCACCTGGTCAGCCTGTCGGCCGGCGTGCTGCTGGGCACGGCGCTTCTCAACGTGCTCCCCGAGGCGTTCGAGGGAGGCAGGGCGGACACGCATGCGCTGTTCGTCACGCTGCTGGCGGGCCTGCTGTTCTTCTTCCTCCTGGAGAAGGCCGAGCTCTACCGCCACAGCCACCACCACGAAGGCGACGATCCGCACCACCACCATCACCATGGCTTCGATGCCGAGCAGGCCGGCCGCGGCGGATGGAGCGTGCTGCTGGGCGACAGCATCCACAACTTCTGCGACGGCGTGATCATCGCCGCCGCCTTCCTCACCGACGTGCGGCTGGGCGTCGCGACCGCGGTGGCCGTGATCGCGCACGAGATTCCGCAGGAGGTGGGCGACTACATCGTGCTGGTCAACGCCGGCTTCACGCGCGCCAAGGCGCTCGCATGGAACGCGCTTTCGGGCCTGGCCGGGGTGCTGGGCGGCGTGCTGGGCTACTTCATCGTGGGTCCATGGGAGTCGCTTTTCCCCTACCTGCTGGTGATCGCGGCCAGCAGCTTCATCTACGTGGCCGTGGCCGACCTCATCCCGCAGTTGCAGCGACGCCTGTCGTTCAAGGAAACCGCGGTGCAGATCGCCTGGCTCGCGGCCGGGTTGCTGGCCATCACGCTGGTGGCCACGGGGGGGCACGGCCATTGACGCCCGCCTGAAGGCGGGCGGATCTCAGGCGGACAGGGCGCCCAGCCAGTCGCACCGCAGGCGGGCGCTGCGGTGCAGCCGCACCCGCAGCCAGCGGTAGACCTCCGGGGCCAGCGAGCCCAGCAGGCACAGAGGCAGCAGGGCGGCCTGCTGCAGCAGAAGCGCCGGGACCGCTCCCACCCAGCCCAGCAGCCACAGCGTCAGCACGACGTCGAAGACCTGGTATTCGAGCGGATGGTCGCGCCGGTGCGACACGTGCCAACGCTTGAGATCGCGAAGCTGGTTGAGGGTCATGACGCTCTCCTGCCACCCGTAGGCTGCCTCTGGCAACCCTGATGCGAAGTGTAAGTTTGGCGTCAGTGAAATGCACCCCCCGGAACGGGTAAGCGGCCGTTTTCTGCGTTGACGGAAGTCAAGGCTGCTTCCCGGCGCGCCGGCTGTGGCCCTCGAGCACCGCCAGGGCGAGATCGGTGGCCGCGGGCGCCAGCTGTGCAAGGTGCCGGGCGCCGCGCCGGCGCAGGCATTCGCGCACCATCTCTTCCAGCCCGCCGGTGAGCCCGAGCAGCGGCTCGTCGGCGATGGGCGCCAGCTCCGGCTCGCTGCGCTGGCGCAGCGCCCACAGCGCGCGCCATTGCGCCACCCACTGCGACAGGACCCAGGCGCGCTGGTCCAGCCCCTGGCGCCCGGCCCCCAGCGCCTCGATCGAGAAGGCCCAGGCCGCGTCGGGCCGGCTGGCCAGCGCCTGCAGGTAGGCTTCGATCGCCACGCGGGTGCGCGCCCGCCAGTCGTCTTCGGGCACGTTGCGCATGGCCTCGCGAATGGCGCCGAGCAGGCTCTGCATGCCTTCCACGTAGGCGGCCATGAAGCAGTCTTCGATATTGGGAAACTGCTCGTAGAAGGTGCGGCGCGATACGCCGGCGATGGCGATGACGTCGGCCACCGTGGCCGCGGCGTAGCCCTTCTGCGCCACGGCTTGCGCCACGGCGCCCAGCATGCGGGTGCGCTGCGAGGAGGCGACCGCTTCCTGAGTGAGCGGGTGGCGCCCGCCGCGAGGCAGCTTCGGCAGCGGCGCGGGGGAGCGGTGGGTTTTCGTTGCCGGCATGTTCGAAAAACGATAGCATACCGGAAGGAAACATCAATGTTTCTCAAAAAGGCTGCGGCCAGAGGGGTTCTGCAATGACGCTTGTTGCCTGTGTGCTGGTGGCGCTGGTTGCGCTGCTGCACGTCTACATCATGGTGCTCGAGATGGTGCTGTGGGACCGGCCGGTGGGTCGCCGCGCCTTCGGCCTGACGGAGGAGTTCGCCCGCGCCACCAAGACGCTGGCGGCCAACCAGGGCCTGTACAACGGCTTCCTGGCCGCTGGCCTGGTGTGGGGGCTCATCCTGGGCTTGCCCGCCGGCCGCCCGGTGATGCTGTTCTTCCTGGGCTGCGTGATCGTGGCAGGGGTGTATGGGGCTGCCACGGCGTCGCGCAAGATCCTTTTCGTGCAGGCGCTGCCCGGCGCGGTGGCGCTGGCGGCGGTGCTGCTGGCCTGAGCTCAGGCGGTCGGGTAGGTGCCCGGCAGCAGAATGCTCCTGTCGACCTTGCGGATGTCGGTGTGACCGCAGAAGGCCATCGTGAGGTCGAGCTCCTTCTGGATGATCTCCAGGCACCTGGTGACGCCGGCTTCGCCCATGGCACCCAGCCCGTAGAGGAAGCTGCGGCCGATGAGCGTGCCGCGCGCGCCCAGTGCCACGGCCTTGAGCACGTCCTGGCCGGAGCGGATGCCGCCGTCCATCCACACCTCGATGCGGTTGCCCACCGCTTCGACGATGGGCGGCAGCGCGGCTATCGAAGAAGGGGCGCCGTCGAGCTGCCGGCCGCCGTGGTTGGACACGATCAGCGCGTCGGCGCCGCTGTCGGCGGCCAGGCGGGCGTCTTCGACGTCCATGATGCCCTTGAGGATCAGCTTGCCGCCCCAGCGCTTCTTGATCCATTCGACGTCGGCCCACGACAGGCGCGGATCGAACTGCTCGGCCGTCCATGAGCTGAGCGAGGAGAGGTCGCCTACGCCCTGCGCATGGCCGACGATGTTGCCGAAGCTGCGGCGCCGGGTGCCCAGCATGCCCAGGCACCATCGCGGCTTGGTCATCAGGTCGAGGATGTTGACCAGCGTCGGCTTGGGTGGCGCCGAGAGGCCGTTCTTCAGGTCCTTGTGGCGCTGGCCGAGGATCTGCAGGTCGAGCGTGAGCATCAGTGCCGAGCAGCGCGCGGCCTTGGCACGGTCGATCAGTCGCAGGATGAAGTCGCGGTCACGCATCACGTAGAGCTGGAACCAGAACGGCGCCTGGGTGTGCGCGGCCACGTCCTCGATCGAGCAGATGCTCATGGTCGACAGCGTGAAGGGAATGCCGAACTTCTCGGCGGCACGGGCGGCGAGGATCTCGCCGTCGGCGTGCTGCATGCCGGTGAGGCCCGTGGGGGCGATGGCCACCGGCATCGATGCGGCCTGGCCGGCGAGCGTGGTCTGCGTGGTGCGGCCCTCCATGTTGCAGGCCACCTTCTGGCGCAGCAGGATCTTGCGGAAGTCGCTTTCGTTCGCCCGGTAGGTGCTTTCGGTCCAGGAGCCGCTGTCGGCGTAGTCGTAGAACATGCGCGGCACGCGCTTCTTCGCCAGCACGCGCAGGTCTTCTATGTTGGTGATGACGCTCATGACTGCCCCTCGGCCGGCGAGTACGCCGGCCGATCCCCCATGGGGATGCGGGCCGGCTTGGGAGCGGCCCGGCGCTCGGCCCGCGAAATACAGGTTGACACTGGATGTCTCATGTGGGGTGTCTCGTCTCGCTCTTGCCTTTCGGGTGTGGCGCCGATGCTCGCGCAAGCTGCCTCACCCGTCGCGGAATTTTTCTCCGGTGGCACCGGAAACGGCCGCCAGCCCGGCCTGCGCCACGCTGCTGCAGGCCTGCTGCAGCCAGGCGGCGAACTCGGCCGCGGCGCCCTCGGGCGAGAAGGGCATCAGGAAATACAGGTTGACCGGGGTGGCCAGGACACGCCGGGCGGGCTCGAACAGCGGCACCAGCGCCCCGCTCAACAGCCAGTCGCGCGCCAGGCTGGGCCGGGCCAGCGCCACGCCCTGGCCGCTGACGGCGGACTCGAGGGTGAGTCCCAGGTCCACCAGCTTGGGGCCGCGCGACGGCTCCGGCCATGCCAGCCCGGCCGCCTGGAACCACCGCACCCACGGTTCGAGCGGCGTGCGCAGCAGGGGAGCGTGCTCCAGGTCGGCAGGGCTGCGCATGGGCGGCAGCCGGCTGAGGAGCGACGGCGCGGCCACCGGCAGCACCACGTCGTGCATGAGCACCGTGCCGCCGTCCGCGGACGCGTCGCCATTGCGCACCTCGATGTCGGTCTCCGCACCCGAGGCGGCGCTGAGGAAGGGGATGCTCAGCACGACCTCGAGCTCCACGTGGGGGTGTGCCTGAGTGAATCCTGCCAACTGAGGCACGAGCACCTGACGGGCGAACGTGGGAGGCGTGGTGATGCGCAGCCGCTGCTGCCGCTGCACCGCACGCCGGTGCAGTGGCACCTGCGCCAGCAGGCCGAGCGCGGCGCTCACCGAGGCCAGGTACTCCTTGCCTTCGGTGGTGAGCGCAAGGGCCTTGCCGCTGCGCACGAGCAACGGCGTGCCCAGCAGCTCTTCGAGCGTGGCCAGGCGTTTGCCCACGGCGCTGGCACTCACATGCAGCTCCTCGGCAGCTCGCTCGAAGCTGCCGAGCCGGGCGGCGGCTTCGAAGGCGCGCAGTCCGTCGATCGAGGGCAGGCGCAGGTCGGCAGGCGGCAGCGGGGAACTCATGCAGGGCACTCTAGCAGCGCTGCCGCTGGCGCGACTCAACGCTGGCGCAGGCCGTCCAGCACGCCGAGCACGATGTCGAGTGCCGGTTCGCGTGCCACGGCGCTGCGGCGAAGGGCCACGCCCAGGCGGCGCCGCAGGGGCGGCCTCAGCGGGCGGATCTGCACTTGCGCCTGCAGCTGGGCGGCATCGGCAGTGGGCTCCAGGGGCAGGACCGAGGCACCGTAGCCCGCCATCACGAGCTTCTTGATGATCTCGTCGTAGTTCAGTTCGATGCGGGCCTTGGGCGCGTGGCCGGCCTTGGCGAACCATGCAGCGGTGAGGCGTGACATGTTGGTGCTGCTGTCGTTGAGCACCAGCGGGCGCTGGGCCAGCCATTGCGGCGTGACGGTGGCGGGGACTTCCCAGCGCGGCGGCAGGTAGGCGGCCATCGGGTCGCTGCGCCAGGGGCGGATCTCCAGCCCCACCTCGGAGGCAAGCGGCAGCGACACGATGCCGATGTCCAGGCTCCCTTCGCGCAACCGCTGGGCTGCCTGCAGCGTGCCGGTGATGCCGAGTTCGACGTCGATTCCGGGGTGGTGCTGCGACAGCCAGTCGAGCGCCGCCGGCAGCAGGTGGGTGACAACGACGGTGGAGGCGCCCAGGCGCACGCGGCCCACCAGTCCCTCCGCATGGCGCCTCACCAGCTCGACGGCCTCTTGCGCGTCGTGCAGGAGCGTGCGGGCGCGCTCCACCAGTGCGGCGCCGGCGGCCGTGGGCCTGACACGGCGGTCGGTGCGGTCGAGCAGCCGTGCGCCCAGCCGCGACTCCAGTTCGCTGACGTGCAGGCTCACCGTCGGCTGCGACAGGTGCAGCGCTCTGGCGGCGTTCGAGAACGAGCCGAGGTCGGCGATGGCCACCAGGGTGCGCAGCTGGTCGAGGTTCAGCGATCTCATCAGGCTTCCTGATGGAATGGTTCAGAAGATGCAACTTCTCAGATGGTACGCCGCGGCGCACGATGCGGGCATGCGCAACCTCGGAGGCCCTGATGAAGATGATCGACCTGTTGCTGAACTGGCTGCGTCGCGGGCGGGACCGCGAGCTGCTGTGCGTGATGACCGAGCGGGAGCTTTGCGACCTGGGCATCGGTCGCGGCGAGATCCCGTTCCTGCTGCGAGGGACCGCAGGCCTCAGCAGAGGGGCGGCCGCGCAGCCTTCAACGTCGGGGCGATGAGCGGGCGCACCAGCACGGCCACGTCGGGCGCAGGCTGGCCGCCCTTGTTGGGCGAGCCGTGGCGTGTCAGCCGAACTGGCGCGCCAGTGCGGCGGCCAGAGCGACGCTGGCGGCCATGAGCACGATGACCCAGTTGGGCAGCGATGCGGCGGGGACGCGGCGGGCGCGCGGTTGGTGACGTTGCTTGTCAGTCATGTAAGGCTCCTGCAACCGACCCGGGCCTGCATCCGTTGCCTTTCGCACGGATGGGGCGGACGCGAAGGTCGGCGCAGCCTTACAAGCGGGTTTCGTGCCAGTGCGAGACCGCGCCACCCCTCAAACCGGTGGTCGCCAGGCAGGGGCCAAGGCCGCCAGCGTGTCTCGGGTCATGCGGCGCCATGCCTGAGGCCGCGCGCGGGCCGGCGCCATGCGGCCGTCGATCAGCAGGAGCGCAAGGCCGTGCACCGAGGCCCAGGCGAGTGCGGCATGCGGGTCGCTGCTGTCGCGCGGCGGTTCAGTACCGCGTGCGGCTGCAACGGCATTGGCCAGCTCGGCCCAGGCCGCCTGGGCTGCGTCGCTCAGCAGCGGCATCTCCATGTCGGTCTGGCTGCTGCGGAACATGAGCTGATAGCGGGCAGGGTGCTCGAGCGCGAAGGCCACATAGGCTTCGCCTTGTGCCTGCAGGCGTGCAACCGGGTCGGCGGCGACGCCGGCCGCCTTTCGCAGGCGCTGGGCCAGGGCTTCGAAACCTCTGGCCGCAAAGGCCGTGAGCAGCCCGCGCGTGTCGCCGAAGTGGTGGGCCGGGGCGGCATGCGACACGCCAGCGCGTCGTGCGCACTCGCGCAGGCTGAAGCGTTCGGGCCCTGCCTCGGCCAGCAGGTCTGCGGTGGCCTGCAGCAGGGCTTCGGCAAGGTCGCCGTGGTGGTAGGGCCTGGAGGCGGCCTTGTCGACGGTGCGAGACATGCGCGCGAGTTATCTTGACAGTGGAAAGATAAGCGCCTAGATTGGCTGCTGTCAAGTTTCAAGTCCCACTTCGAGAAGCACGGCCATGACGATCCGCAAAGACCTGCTCCGCTGGCAATACGCCGACTACGGCAACAAGCACCGCAGCCGCCTCAACCTGTGGCTGCACATCGCGACGGTGCCGCTGTTCTGGGGCGGCGTGGCCGCGCTGGCGGCTGCAGCGCTTGGTGCGGGCGGCGCGTCGATGTGGCTGCTGGGCCTGGGCGGCTTGCTGGGGGCCTTTGTGGCGCAGGCGGTGGGCCACAAGACCGAGCCCGAGGCGCCCGAGCCCTTTCTGGGGGCGGGCGACTTCTTCTCGCGCTTCGTGGTCGAGCAGTTCGTGACCTTTCCGCGCTTCGTGATGTCGGGCGGCTGGTGGCGCGGCCTCGGCCGGCGCCCATAGCCTCGGTGCAGAGGCCTCAGATGAACAGGCCGGGCGTGTAGGGTGCCTGCGGTTCTTCGGCGCGCAGCGTGTTGTCGTCGGGAGTGGCCGGCGAGGTACGTTTGTTCTTTTTGCGCCTGGCCCGCTCCGCCGCTTCGAGCGCAGCGGCGGCGTCAGCGGTTTTCAACAGCGAGCCCATGCGCACGCCGAGCAGGCGCAGGCGCTTTTCGAGCGGCACACGCTTGAGGCACTCGCCTGCCGCACGGCGAATGGTGGCGAAGTCGCTGGTCCACGCCTGCAGGGTGTGGTCGCGGGTCACGGTCTTGAAGTCGTCGTACCGCAGCTTGATGCCGACGGTGCGGCCCACGTAGCCCTTGCGCTGCAGGTCTTCGGCCAGGTGCTGGCATAGCTGCGTGAAGATGGTCGACAGCACGGCGCGGTCGCGCACCGCATGCAGGTCGCGTTCGAAAGTGGTTTCGTGGCTCATCGACACCGGCTCGCTGTGCGTGACCACCGGCCGCTCGTCGATGCCACGGGCGGCGCGGTGCAGCCAGATGCCGTAGCTGCTGCCGAAGTGCTCGACCAGCCAGGCGGGCTCGCACCGCGCCAGCTCGCCGACGGTGGCAATGCCCAGCTGCTGCAGCCGCGCTCCCGCCTTGGGGCCGATGCCGTTGATGCGGCGCACCGGCAACGGCCAGATGCGCGTGGGCACCTCGTCGGCGGCCAGGACGGTGAGGCCGTCGGGCTTGTCGAGCTCGGAAGCGATCTTGGACAACAGCTTGTTGGGTGTGATGCCGATGGAACAGGTGAGCCCGGTGGCGCGACGCACGCTGTTCTTGATTTCCTGGGCCACGGCACGCGCGCCTCCGAGCGGGTCGTGGCCCACGGTGTCTTGTGCGCCCGGCACGTCGGTGAGGTCGATGTAGATCTCGTCGATGCCGCGGTCTTCGATGACGGGGGCGACTTCGGCGACGGCTGCCTTGAACAGGCGCGAGTGGTGGCGGTAGGCGTCGAAGTCGGTGGGCAGCAGCACCGCGTCGGGCGCGCGCAGGGCGGCCTTCATGAGCCCCATGCCGGAGTGCACGCCGAAGTCGCGCGCGGCATAGGTGGCGGTGGTGACGACGCCGCGGCCGGTGTAGTCGCGCAGGCGCGCGAAGCGCCGCGTGCCGTCCGCCAGCATTTCAGGCTGGTGCCGGCGCCCGCCACCGATGACGACGGGCTGGTTCTGCAGCTCCGGATAGCGCAGCAGCTCCACGGACGCGTAGAACGCGTCCATGTCGAGGTGGGCGATCAGGCGGCGGCGCTGCATCTTGCGTGGGGCGGGCTCAGGGCTGCGGCGTGCGGCTCGAGCATCAGGGCGTCTAGCGGGCTGCGCACGCCCGAACCGCCCACCTTGAGCACATGCGTGTAGATCATGGTGGTGCTCACGTCGGCATGGCCCAGGAGGTCTTGCACCGTGCGGATGTCGTAGCCGGACTGCAGAAGGTGCGTGGCGAAGCTGTGGCGCAGCGTGTGAGGCGTGGCTGGTTTGACGATCCCGCAGGACTGCAGGGAGCGCTTGAACGCCCTCTGAAGCGCTTGTTCTGTTGCGTGGTGACGGCGCTCGGCGCCTGTGCGCGGGTCGACACTCAGCCGTGTGTGGGGAAACACCCAGTGCCAGGCCCACGATTGCGAGGCGCGCGGGTACTTGCGTGCCAGAGCGTCAGGCATCCACACGCCGGCGCGCTGAGCGCTGCGGTCTGCCTCCCAGAGCGCATGCGCGCGCACAAGCTGCGCTCGCAGTGGCGCAACCAAGGTGTCGGGAAGCATCAGCGCGCGGTCCTTGCCGCCCTTGCCTTCCCGAACGACGATCGTGCGATGCGCAAAGTCGATGTCCTTTACGCGCAAGCGCAGCGCTTCGAGGATGCGCATCCCGGTGCCGTATAGCAGCTGAGCCGTCAACAAGTGCTCGACAGGGAGCTGCTCGAACAACCGCATCACCTCGCCGTGATCGAGTACGACTGGCAGCCTTCGCTTGCGCTGCGGCCGGGCAATCTCGCCCAGGCCGGGCAACTCGAGGTCGAGCACCTGCCTGTAGAGAAACAGCAGCGCGGCAAGCGCCTGCTGATGCGTCGCGACAGCGACGCCGCGCTCGTTGGCCAGGTAGTCGAGAAACGATGCGACTTCCGCGGCACCCATGGTGCGAGGATGACGAAGACCGTGAAATCGAACAAAGGTCCTCACCCAATGAATATAGGATTCCTCGGTTCGTATGCTGTAGTGCAATGCGCGAATGCGCCGGCGGACTTCATCCAGCAGTCGAGGCGGACGTGGCGGCGAAGAGGGCGACCTAGGCGTCATTCCGACACTGTATTTGCATCCAGTATGATTGCGCAAGGCCAGCATTCATCGCCTTTCACGGCTGAGAGGGGCCGCCGGCTTAGGGATCACCGGCGGGCTTCGGCATG
>CAMLNA010000046.1 GCA_946481025.1 uncultured Rivibacter sp. | reverse complement strand
TCGCGAGCCGGGTGGGGTGTTCGAGGGAAATGGTGTCGAGGTTGATGAAGGATCTGGAGGTCGGAGGCTACGTCGAAGCCCGGCGAGGAAGCTACCAGGTCAATCGTCCGCCCCCGGCCCATTGGTAAGGCGACGTCGCAGGCGCGGGGGCGGCAGCTCGCCCAGCAACGGATCGAGCGGCGTGGCGGCGTTGGCTGGCTTCCACGCCCCGCCGGCCAGAGCACGCGCGATCTGCGGTGCGGCAAAGCTGGTGCCGGTCTGCCGGTTCAGCTCGCCGCCATGGTTTCCACGCACGCAGATGCCACGCAAGGCACGGGATGTGTCGACGGGTGCGGCAACGTCCGGCCCCTTCCGGCTACCGCCGCAAGCAGGCCCGGCCGACGAATACGGCGCATGCAGTTTCACTGGCGATGCATCAAGCGGTTCGCGCCGATAGCGGCTGGCCACCACGATCACGCCAAGCCCATCTGCCCCGCATCCAAGCCCATTGAGCGATCCTCGGCGGCGTATCGGCGAAGCCGGCGGCGACGGGTCGTCCTCCAGGAACCGCCAGGGACGCATCGGGTCATAGCCCCCTCCCACGTCAACGAAGTGGGGCTGGAAAGCCCGCTGCAGAGCCCCGAGGTTTCGTTGATTGCGCGGAACGTGCAGGTGCACGGGCCCCGTCGCATCACCGCTTCCCTTGACCTCGAACTTCCAGCTTCCGGCCGTGGCATTGGGCTGGCCCAGGGCTTGGCCGCCGACCGTCGGCGCAAATGACACTTGGGCGCACGTGGCCCGACCCTTGGCCGGCACCGGGTAGACGAGGGTGCATTCCGGCGCAGAGCCGCTGGGCCAACCAAGCGCCTGTCCGGGGCGCACCCAGGGCGAGACCCGGCCGCCTGGCGGCGTCACCCGCAGCCGGACGCCCGATGCGTCCGGCGGCACGCGGACGTTCACGAAGGCCGCCGTTTCGCAGTTCGGGGGCAGGCACAGCACCACACCAGGTTCCGGCCTGGACGTCACCCGCAATTGGGCATGGCGCTGCTCATCGAAGCTGTTGCCTGCCGCCACGACGATGTGCATGCGGTAGCGGCGCCCACGGCCTTCCCATTCGCGGATGATCGCAGCCATGGCTCGTTCGATGAGGGCGTCCCCGTCATGCGAACCACGGCTGGTGCCGTCGCTGATGTTCACGACCACGCGTTCGGCGCCGGTCTTGCGCGCGCAATCCACGATGTAGCGCAAGCCGTCGAGGAGCAGGCGGGGCAGGCCCGCGCTCGAGGAATCCTGGCGTGCATCCGCAGGCAACTGCACGAAGGCCAGGTCCACGTCGCGAAACCGCTCCGCCTGCCGTGTGCTCAGGGGCTCTGACCCCGGCGGGGGGGCGAAGAGCAGACTCAGCACGCCGGCACCATGACCGACGGCGCGCCGAAGGGCAAGGTAGCCACAGGCTTCGTAGCAGGCCGCCTCATCGATCACCCCACCGCGCGTGGCATCTGCCATGAGGCCATTCATCTCCGCTCGGGACACCTCGCACCCGTAGTCGAAATCGGACGGCAGCGCACCCACCGCGGCAAACGCCGGCTCCGCGCTCTGGTCCCACAAGCGCAGCACGCGCGTGCCGGTACCGGCCGTATCGCGAAGCATCGGGTGCGCGAACGGGCAGCCGCTGTCGATCACGCCGATCAGCGTCCTGGAGCCACTAACGACATGCGGGTTGGCCGTTGCCGCCTTGGTGGCCGGACCGCCCCGGGCAGGCTGGGCGCGCCGCGGGATCACTGGATACTGGAATTCGAAGCGCTCCACCCTGCCGCCCAGGCGGTTGCGTATGAGTCGCCGGCATCCCTGCGGGTCGAGCAGCGCCGTGCAATATCGCGTGCCGGCCAACAAGTACGCCGCGGGAATCACACTGCCGGAAGGCAGGGCAGACTGCACGGACTTCGCGGTCTCGCCACGTGCCAGCTCCATCAGCACCGGGATCTGTCCGGGTACGGATCCGGGCCGGACAAAGTCACGGAAGGCGGTGGCGTCGGCATGGACGCTGTTGGCATCCATGCCTGCAGTGCTCGCAGTCGAGCCCAGCCAACCGGCCGGCAGGGTGACCCAATGCGCAGCGCTCATCCGTACCTCCACTCCAGCAGGCTCACTTCCTCCTTTGCCTTCTTCCACAAGGCCGAAAGCACCGAGTTCGCCACCGCAGCCTGTCCTCTCGTCTTGGCCGTATGACCGAAGGGCGGGCGGTTCTTTTGATAGACGTAGGCGGTCGGCAGCTTGCGGCCAGGAAGGTCGATCAAGGGATCGAATTCGCCGTCAGGAGAAAAGTTCGGGCCGATGAACTCCGCATAGTGCCAAGGCGGCGTGATGACCGGATCACATCGATACACGAAGTACTCGCCCAGTATCTTCCCCAGAACCAGGCCAGCCGCGTTGTCCACAGGGAAGTGCACGCCGCCGATCACGCGGTTGGTGGCAATGCGGGCAGCCAGCCTGGAGAACTGCGTGGTGAGCGCCTCATCCCTGGCTCGTTCGAGGTTGAGAAGCGCCTTGAAGACTTCGAGCACCACATAGGATTGCGTGCAATGCCCGCTCGGAAGGCTGCCGTGCCCGGGCGTGGTGACCATCGGCTGCACCTGTGGCGAGTAGTCACAAGGCCGCCAGCAGGCAAGTTCGTGCTTGAAGCGCATCTCGACGAACACCGCCATGTTCACTGCCGCTTCCAGCAACTCGCGCGTATGACGCATACGGTCCGTGTGAATGGGAACCATCGAGCCCCAGAAGGCATGCTGGTTGTCCACCTGGCACAGGATCTCGGGAGCCCGTTCTTCGCGCAGCTCGGCCCAAGTCAGGACGCGGTCCAGCTGGCCCTCGAACACCGCAGGCGTGGGTCGCACGATCCTGACCGCGCCGTACCAGCGGTACTGCCCTGTTCCTGCGTTGTGCTGCGGCAGGAGCAGGGTGACCTCCAGTTCCTTGCTCGCCCTGTCCACGCCCACATTGAAGTCCATGAAGCCGATCAAGTCCTGTGCAACTAGATGGCTTCGCACCCATGGGTCCCACCGATAGATGTGATCGTGGCCGGACTTGATCTCGCGCAGCGGCAGGGTCCACGGCGGCTCGCGCTCGCCCAGGTCGACGATCGCACCGCGATTGCGCAAGATCGCTTCGGCAAACAACGGGTTGCAATACATGTCGCCGAGAAAGGGCGCCACGCTGCCTGCAGATCCCCCCGCAGAACCTCCCGCAGATCCTCCGGCAGAACCGCCTGCCGACCCTCCGGCGGAACCGCCCGCCGACCCTCCGAGAAAACCACCCATTTCACCCCTCCCGTGAAGCACTGCCAGTTCCGTCAACCACCCGCCGGCAGCCCCGCCATCCGCAGCGCCCGCGCATACCGCTCACGCGTGCTTTCCGCGCCCCTGGGGCCGCGCTCGACATAGGCACGCACGTTGAAGCCGGCGTCGATCTCCAGGATGCGGCGAGCCGTTTCGCGAGCGCTCTCGATGGCGCCCGATTCGACTTGCGCGATCGCCAGCGCGCGCAATGTGGGAAGGTGGATCCGGTTGACCCGCAACGACCGCTGCGCCAGCTCCACGGCGCGCTCCAGGCGCCCTGCGGCCAGCGCAGCGCTGGCCGCCAGCGCGTCGAAGTAGTGACGCATCGGATCGAGCGGAGACAACGACAGCGCCCTCTCGGCGCAGGACCAGGCGCTCTCGCCCTGGCCGCGGAAGCCATGCACCACGCATTGAAACAGCCACGCCAGGGAGTCGTTCGGGTTGCACTCCAGCGCGCGCGTCAGGCGAGCCTGTGCACCATCGAGGTCCCTGAGCATGTGGCAGTGCACGAAGCCTTCCATCGCCAGCGCGAGCGAGCATTCCGGATCCGCCTCCAGCGCACGGCGCGTCTGCTCGAGCGCGAGCGCGGTCTCCTTGTCGAGGTCACGCACCAGGGCCCGCGTCACGCGCAGCACGTACCACTTCGCCAGCCATGCGCGCGGCACCGGCGCCCTTGGGTGACGCTCGACGAGGTGGTCGAGCACCTCCCTTGCGCGGTCGAACTCGCTCGTGGCCGAGCGGTGCATCAGTGACGAGGCGGCCAGTTGCAACGAATAGCTGTTCAGCGAGGGCAGGGGGGCGGTCAGCGCGCGTCGCAGATCAGCGGCGGCCACGGCTGCCAGCAACTCCTGCGAAACGGCAGCCGAGAAGTCGTCGTCCTCCTGAAGCAGCTCCGGTATCGAGGTGGCCATCGAACGAGCCCAGACGATCTCGCCGCCGCGCGCGCTGCACAGCTCGACATAGACCTTCAATGCACTCACGCCACCCTGGCAGCGGCCGCTGACGACGAGGTCGGCGCCGAGCGTGGCACTCACCTGGGTCAACGACGCGACACGGCCTTTCCATGCCGATGTGGACAAGCGGGAAATCACCCGCACGGCGCCGCTGCGCGACAGGCGGCTCGCCAGCGCGTCGGCGATCACGTCGCCCGACACTCCCGTGACCTCGTCCTGCAACGACGACTCGAAGGGCAGGACGGCAATCACCGGCGCGCCGCCTGTGCAGGAGTCGGCCGAAAGGCTGGGTAGCGCGCCTCCGACGTTGGGTGCCGTGAGTCGGAAGGCGTGCACGGGCTCGCGTCGATGTTTCAGGTAGCACTCGCCAAGGTCCTCCACTTCGGCATCGAGGCCGACGGTGAGTTCGGCCTGCGCTTCCGAGGACACGACGATCTGCCCTGGTTGCGCCAGCGACGCCAGGCGTGCTGCGAGATTGACGCCTGTACCGTAGATGTCCCTGTCATCCACCACCACGTCGGCGGCATGCACGCCCATCCGCAAATGCATGCACTCGGCACCGCCGCGGCCCTGGTTCATCGTCTGGGCAAGCTGTTGCATGGCAAGGGCGCTCTGAACGGCAGGCAGGACACGTTCGAACTCCAGCATCAGGCCATCCCCAAGGCTCTTGACCAGGCGGCCGCCGTGCTGCGGCAGGAGCTCGCGCTCCACGCCGTGCACGAAGGCGCGCCACCGGGTGATGGTGTCTTCTTCGTCCTGCTCCATGAGGCGCACGGACTCGACCACGTCCACCACCAGCACCACCCGGTGAACCCGGGGCAGCACGAGCCAGGCATCGATATCCCCGCTGTTTGTTTTGGGTGGTGTGAGCATGCTGTTAGCAAATGCAACCGTCATCCTCATTCTGTGGGACGGGTTGCCCCCCGCGCCATCAGGCATGTGGCGGATGGGCCACTTCGAACTAGGGGGTGGCCGCCGGCTCTTCGTTCCGTTGAACGATGCGCTGCCCGGCCCGCACGCCTAGCCTCGCTCGCCGAGCTGTCCGCCGGGCGGCCGAGTCAGGAGAGAGAGCATGCGCACACCCACCCATTCGCTTTACGCCGGTGCGGGACGTTCCGCCGCCATGCTGGCAGCCTGGATGCTGCTGGGCTGCGGCGGCGATGACGACGCGACGCCCCCGCCACCTCCGGCCGCGCCCGTCACGCTGGCCGGGGTCGCGGCCGTGGGTGCTGCCTTGTCCAAGGCGGAGGTGCGCATCACCGACACCGCGGGCGCTTCGGTGTGCCTGGAGTCCACCATCGTGACGACCGACACCGGCGCCTACAGCTGCACGCTGCAAGGCGGCAGGACGGCGCCGTTCATCGTGGTGGTCACCGACCCGAGCGGCGCCCGCGCCCCGATGGTGAGCGTGGGCACCAGCACGCCGGGCCCCGGCACACCGCTCACCGTGAACGTCACGCCCATCACCACGGCCATCGTCGCGCAGCTGGCGCCCGACCGCAGCGCGTTGTCGGTCGTGGCCAACCCGTCGCTGCTCGACACGGCGGCGCTCGGCAACATCACCGCCAATGTGGTGGGCCAGTTGGCCGACGTGCTGGCCGCGCTCAATGCGCCGGCCGGCTACGACCCCTTCAGCACGCCGATCACGGCAGCCACGGCCTCGGTGTCCGGCAACACGGCCGACCGCATCGTCGATCTCCTCCAGATCACCACGGTCGACGGCGTCACCACCGTCGCCACCATCGACCGGCCGGCCGATGCGGTGCCGCTGGCAGATGCCACGACCGGCACCCCGCCCACGCTGCCGGCACCGGGCAGCACGGTCATCACGCTGGCCGACGCGATCAAGCGGGCAGCGGCTGCGTTCAACGCGTGCTTTTCGCTGCCGCCGGCCCAGCGGGCGCTGGCCAGCAACACCGGCATCCCGGCCACCGAAGGCGGCCCCGAAGTGACCGAGGTGGCTTCCGACTGCGAAGACATCGCCCACGCCGGCTACCTGCACAACGGCTACCGTGCCGGCCAGCAGTTCTACGGCCTCCTGCACGACAGCGCCATGACCGGCGCGCAGTTCAGCCTGCCCGAGGTGATGTGGTTCATCGACGACAGCACGAGCGAAGACCGCGACCGTGTGGTCGTCAACATCCGCTACGTCGATGCGAACGGCAACGCCGGCAACATCATCACGGTGGCCATCAAGCTCACCGGCACCGCCACGCCCGACCGCAACACCGACTGG
Source organism: uncultured Rivibacter sp. (assembly GCA_946481025.1). The sequence goes on along the minus strand of CAMLNA010000046.1, from coordinate 21,635 downwards.
TGGCTGTGGGGCAACCAGCAGCCGGTGGACACGGCGCTGCGTGCCTTCGTGCGGCGCTCCCAGCAGCTGGCACCCAACCCGGGCACGGCACCGTTCGCCAATGCCGGCGCAAGCCGCTACGAGTCGGGCATCGAGATCTTCGTCAACAAGGACGGGCCCGGCAGCAGCGGGATGCGTGCCGCGCGCGTCACCGGGCCGGGGCTGCCGGCGTCCGGCGTGGTGCTCACGCGGCCCGACCCGGCCCTGGTGGTGGAGCAGAGCTGGCTCAACATCAAGAACAAGAACGGCAACACCGATCCGGCCGTGGCCACGCCGGCCGGCGACGTGAGCAACATCTTCCGGCTGCAGCGCACGATGGGGCTTTCCGGCACGGAGGCCACCACCTTGCGACCCAACCCCAATGCGAACAACGGCAACAACACCGCCTTCGTGAACTGGGCCCACCCGCTCGACTACGGTGCTGCCGCAGGCGCCACCGACTACATCGACTTCGGCGCGCTGAAGGCCCTGACCTCGTACACCTTCGAGATCTTCTACGACGGCGAAACCACGCCGCGCCACACCTTCAGCAAGACGCTGCTGACGCCGGTGGTGCCGGCCACGCGGGCCGGCAGCATGCAGTGGGTGCCGCTCACCGAGGCCACGCTGGGCTTCCTCGATCCCGCCGGTGCGCAGGCCGGCGCCGCGGCCAGCACCACGCTGGCCTGGACAGCCAATCCGTATGCCGAGACCATCCGTTCTGCCGGCGTCTACACCTTCGGCGGCGGTCTCACGGTGAACCAGGGGCTGGTGGGGGTGGCGCGCGGCGCCACGTCGGCGGTGGCCAATGCGCCGGACGGCGCGACGTTCCGCGCGCTCACCAGCGACGGCACGAGCAGCCGCACGATCCAGCTGCGCTACCGCATGCTCGACGGCAGCTACAAGGACAGCACCGCACGCTACAACTGACCCGCCGCTGCCGCGTCGGCGCCTCAGGCCATCACGGCAAACCGCCGTGGCGGCTTGGGCGCGCGCTCGTACAGCGGCTGCACACGCGGCAGGTTCGCCTGGATGTCCTTGATGCGGCTGGGACCGGACGGGTGGGTGGACAGGAACTGCGGTGGCGCGCCCTTGGCCGCTTCGCCCATCTTTTCCCACAGCGACACGCCCGCGCGGGGGTCGAAGCCGGCGCGTGCGCCCAGCTCCATGCCCACCAGGTCGGCCTCGGACTCGTCGCTGCGGCTGAACTTGAGCGTGAGCAGCTGGCCACCCAGGTCGGCCATCATGCGGCCCGTGCTGCCCAGGCCCAGCAGCGCCGAAAGGATCTCGATGCCGCCGCGCGTGGCCATGGTCTTGCCAACGCGCTCGCGCGCGTGTTCTCGCAGCGCGTGCGCAGCTTCGTGGCCCATGATCATCGCGACCTCGTCGTCCTCGAGCCGCAGCTGCCGCAGGATGCCCGAGAAGAACGCGATCTTGCCGCCCGGCATGCAGAAGGCGTTGAGCTCCTTCGAGTTGATGAGGTTGACCTCCCACTTCCACTGCCTGGCGCGGGCGTTCCAGTTGTCGCTGAACGGGATGATGCGCTTGGCGATCTCGCGCAGCCGCACGGTCTGCGGGTGGTCGTCCGGCGCCAGCGCGTTCTTGGCGCGCGCCTGCGCAATCATCTCGCCGTACTGCTGCTGCGCCGCGCCCTCGAGCTGTTCGGCCGGCACCAGCTTGGCCAGGCTCGATTGATCACCGACCTCGACGCCTTCGCGCGCCAGCGCCGGGCTCATGGCGCCGGCCAGCAGCGCTCCCGTGAAAAGGCGCCGGCCGGGGTCGGGCGGGGCGGGTTGGTCGTGGGCATTCGCCGCGGCAGAGACGGCGTGCAAGGCTTGGCAGAAGGCGCAGTGGTACATGGTGACTGGAAGGGCAACGCTTGACGATGTCGTTCAGACCTCAACGGACCTCATGGTGTTCCAGCATACGGCGGACCTGCGGCAACAACGCGTAGGCCGGAAAGCTGAGCCAGAAGGTGACAAGGAAGTACCAGGCGTAACCGAGCTCCTGCGCGCCGATGCCGCCGGCCCATCCGGCCACCGCCCGGCTGAACGCGAAGATGCTCGACAGGATGGCGTATTCGGTGGTCGCCCGCGCCTTGCTGGTGATGCCCATCAGGAAGGCGAGGAAGGCCCCGGTGCCCAGGCCGCCGGTGAAGCTCTCCAGCCCGCTGGCCGCATAAACCGCGAACTGGTACGACAGGGCCACCGCGCCCGGCTCGGCGCTGCCGGCCAGCACCCTCGGCACGTAGGCGGCCACCGCGGCGTACATCAGGTTGGACAGCGCCTGCCACAGGCCCAGCACCCACAGGCCCTTGAAGATGCCCGCACGGTCGACGTACCAGCCGCCCACCAGCCCGCCGGCGATGGACAGCGCCAGGCCGACGTTGACGCTCACCAGCCCGATCTGCGCATTCGAGAAGCCGGAGTCGACCCAGAACGGCTTGACCATGAAGCCCATGGCCGCATCGCCGAGCTTGAAGGTCAGGATGAACAGCAGCACCGCCAGCATGCCCGGGCGCGCCAGCAGCTCGACCCAGGCGCCGAACACGGGGCCGTTGCGCAATTCGCCTGCACGGGGCCCGCGTGCGGCCACCACCAGCAGCCCGGCGCCGGCGAACATCAGCCCGACCGGCAGCAAGCCCTTGAACCACCAGGTGTTGCTGACCGCCAGCACCGCCTGCCAGCCGGCCGCCTTGGCCACCGGCCCCAGCACCGGCCACGCCAGGCCCGCGATCACCAGTGCCAGCGCCAGCAGCCACAGGGGCTGCTGTTTCAAGAGCGTCCATTCCTGGCCCACGCTGGCCGGCGGCTTGCCGGGCCGCGGCGGCTCCTTCGGCGCGAACAGCACGGCGCAGCCGTTGAGCGCGAAGGCCAGTGCGCCCACCAGCCAGGCCTGCGACCAGCCATACCAGCCCGACACCACCAGCACCGCGCCCGCGGTCAGCATGCCGACCCGGTAGAAGCCGATGCGAAAGCCATTGGCCATGCCGTACTCGCGCTGGTCGAGCAGCTCGATGGTGTAGCCGTCGGTGGCGATGTCGTTGGTGGCCGAAAGCATGGTGAACACGCCGATCGCCACCCACACCCAGGGCCCGAAGCCGAGGTCACCGGCAAACAGGCCCATCACGGCGGCCATGCCGAAGTTGGCGCCGGCCACCCACCAGCGGTGATGGCGTGCCCAGTCGACCGCCGGCGCCCACAGGAACTTCACCGTCCAGGCCAGGCCCAGCAGGCTGAGCAGGCCGATGTCGGCGAGGTTGACGCCCTGCTGCCGGAAGTACACCGGGAACAGGTCGAAGAAGACCCCCAGCGGCAGGCCCTCGCTGAAGTAGAGCAGCGCGACCCAGAACAGCTTGCGACGATAGACCGGCGTGTGGGCGACGGGGGCGGAGGCGGTCGGCTGGGGCTCGGTCATCGGCGGATTCTAGGCAGGCCCATGGCGCACCCGCGCGCGGCGCGCGGCATACGGGACAATCCGCCGCATGACTCCGCCCCGCCGCGCTCAGGCGCCCAGCTTCACCTCGAGCGACTTCCGCGCGGCGCTCGGCATGTTCGCCACCGGCGTCACCATCGTGACGGCACGCACCGCAGAAGGCGCACTGGTGGGGCTCACCGCCAACTCGTTCAACTCGGTGTCGCTGGAGCCGCCGCTGGTGCTGTGGAGCCTGTCGCTGAAGGCCGGCTCGATGCCGGTGTTCTCACGCGGGTCGCACTATGCGATCCACATCCTGGCGGCCGAGCAGCGTGAACTGGCAGAGCGGTTCGCCACCAAGAGCGCCGATCGCTTTGCCGGGCTGGTGCTGCGCGAAGGGGCGGGCGGCGTACCGCTGATCGACGGGGCGGCGGCGGTGTTCGAGTGCTTCAACCGCAGCCAGTACGAAGAGGGCGACCACATCATCTTCGTCGGCGAGGTGGAGCGCTGCGCGCACCGGCCCGGCGCGCTGCCGCTGATCTTCCACGGCGGGCGCTACTTCACCGAGCTGCCGCTGTAGCCCAGGCGCTCAGCGCGGCAGCGTCCACGCCTTCACGTGGCGCTGCATCGCGGCGTCACCCCTGCGGGACAACCATGCGCCCAGCCGCTCGACCCATGACGGCCGGGCCGGCACGACGCCCTCGGGCGCGGTCGCCTGTTGAACGGCACGCCGTCGTTCGGCCTGCTCGCGCTCGCGCAGCGGCTCCAGCATGCGCAGCTGCCGGGGGGTGTCCACACCGGGCACCCAGACGCGCGGTGCCGCGCGCGAGCCCGCACGCGGCAGGGTGCGGGCAACAGCAATCGTCGAGGCGGCCATCTGGCTCTCCCTTTCAATCCGAGGGGGTCACTGTATGCGTGCATAGGTGCACAGCCAATACACGGGCCCGCAGTTCGACTTTGCGTTTTTGCACAGAGCCAGGGGGGTGCGGTAGGCTCGCGCCCCATGGAATCCGCGCTGCAATGGGACGACTTGCGCATCGCGCTGGCAGTGGCCACCGCCGGCTCGCTGGCCGGCGCCGCGCGGTCGCTGGGGGTCAACCACACCACGGTGCTGCGCCGGCTCGACGCGCTGGAGAAGCGCCTCGGTGCCCAGCTGTTCGTGCGGCAGCGCGGCGGGTACGCCCCCACCGAGGCTGGCGAGCTGGTCGTGCAAGAGGCGCGGCTGTTCGCGCCGCGGGTCGACGACATCGGACGCCGCATCCTGGGCCGCGACCTGGCGCTCACCGGCCACCTGCGGCTGTCCACCAACCCGGTGGGCATGAACTACCTCCTGCCGACGGCGCTGGCCGCCTTTGCGCGCGCGCATGCCGGCATCGAGGTGGAGGCCGTCGAGACGGTGACGCTGGCCGACCTGTCGAAGCGCGAGGCGGAGCTGGCGCTGCGCATCGCGAACAGCGTGCCCGAACACCTGGTAGGCCGCCGGCTCGGGCCGGCGCGCATTCGCGTCTACGCGCTGCGCGGCGCGCCTGGGCTGCCGCAGCGCGTGACGCCGCTGGCCAGGCTCATCGAGACCGCACCCTGGATCGCCTTCGAGAAGGAGGCCACCTACCGCAGCTTCGACCGCTGGATGCACGCACACCTGCTGCCCCGGCAGGTGCGGCTGCGCGTCGACGTGTTCAACGCCAGCGTCGCGATGCTCAAGACGGGCATCGGCGTGGCGCTGCTGCCCACCTTCGTGGAGCTGTCAGAGCCGAGCCTGGTGGCGGTGTCCTCGGAGATCGAGGAGCTGCGCACCGACATCTGGCTGCTCACCCACCCCGACCTGCGCCGCACGGCGCGCGTGAGCCTGTTCATGCAGGAGGTGGGCGATGCGCTGGCCGCGCAGCTGGAGCGGGCGCGCTGAGGCGCCACGCTGAACGGGCGGCTCAGCGCCGCCCCATGGCCGCCTGCTGGCGCGCAGCATCGACATCGACGTAGTGCCACCAGCTCAGCCAGTAGGGCGGGCGGCGGTAGCCGCTGACCCAGGGATGCGCAAGATCGGTGTGGAATCGGTGCACGCCGATGCGGTAGGGCGCGTAGGCCACCAGCAGCTTGGTGGCCTCGTCGAACAGCGCCTGCCGCTCGGGCCCGTCGGGCATGCCCATCATGCGTTCGTACACCGCGTCGAAGGCCGGCAGGCGGATGCGCGCCAGGTTCGACTTGCCGGTCGAAGGCCCGTAGGCGCGCTCCATCGCCCCCTGTCCGTCGGGCGAGGCGGCCGACGAGGCCACCCGCCACAGCATGAACTTGCCGGCCCGCACGGCCTTCAGGTTCTCGGGCCATTGCGCCGTCTTGAACACCAGCCGCAGGCCCAGCGTGTCCATGTTCTTCTTCCACAGCTCGTCGAGCTTGCGTGTCACCTGGTCGCTTTGGGTGGCCATCTCCAGCACCAGCGGCGAGCCGTCGGGCAGCTCGCGCCAGCCGTCGCCGTCGCGGTCGGCGTAGCCGTACATGTCGAGCAGCGCCTTGGCACGTGCCACGTCGTAGTCGGCCGCGCCGGTGCGCACGTCATCGCGGTAGCCGAAGGTCATCGGCACGACGATGGACTGCGCCAGCACCGCTTCGCCGTGGCGCACGAGGTCGATTTCCCGCTGCGTGTCCAGCCCGAGATTGATGGCGCGGCGCAGCGCCACCTTCTCCGGCGTGTAGCCGCCCACCACCGGATGTTCGACGTTGAACACCGCGAGCGTGATGTCGGGCGACAGGATGCGGTACTTCTGGATGCCGCGCCTGGCCAGGTTGGGTGCCAGCTTGCCGCCTGGAATGGCCTGGCCCGCGTAGTCGTTGGGCAGGCGTTCGAGGAGGTCCTGCTCCTCGTTGAGGAACGACAGCCACAAGGGCTGCCGCTCCTCGATGATCGAAACCTCCACCCGGTCGACCATCGGCAGGCGCCGGCCCTTGAAGCGCGCCAGCAGTGCCTGGCCCTCTGCGTCGTCGGCGTTGGGCTCGGCGTCGTAGGTGACCTCGCGGAAGCGCGGGTTGCGCTCCAGCACGATCAGGGAGCTGCGGCGCCAATCCTTCAGCACGAAGGGCCCGGTGCCCACCGGGTGCTCCATGATCTTGTCGCCATAGGCCTCGACCACCTCGCGCGCAACGGCCCCCCAGATGTCGGGGTTGGCCAGCGCGGTGACGAAACGCGGGCGCGACTCGCGCAACTTGAACTGCAGCGTGTAGCGGTCGAGCGCCTTCAGCCCTTCGACCTCGCGCTCGTAGTCGAAGGGCTTCTTGGTCCGCTCGGCCTCCTGCTTGAGTTCACGCAGGCCGATGACGCCCTGCTCGTCGAAGTTGCTGACGCTCGGCGACTTGACTGCGGGGTCGTACAGCCGCTTGAACGAATAGACATAGTCGTGCGCGGTGAGCTCGCGCGGCTTCCCCTTGAAGACCGGGTCGTCGGCGAAGTAGATGCCTGGTTTCACCCGCACGACGAAGGTGCGGTGGTTGTCGCTCATCTGCGGCATGCCCGCAGCGGTGGCCGGCTTGATCTTGTAGGGCCGCGCCAGGTGGTCGTACTGGTAGAGCGCCTCGAAGATGTGCGCGGTGACGATGCGCGAATAGATGTCCGCGATCTGCGCCGGGTCGAAGCCGGTTTCGGCCTTTTCAAAGGCGTAGCGCAGCACCTTCCTGGGCGCCACCTGGTCTTGCGCAAAGGCGGCCGGCGCGCACACGGACAACGCAGCGGCCAGCGCCAGCACGAGGCAGCGGAACAGGGAGGCTTTCATTGCAGGGTCTTGTCGCGCAGTTCGGTGTCGATGTCCACGTACTGCCAGAACTCGGTCCAGAACAGCGGCCGCCGGTAGCCGCTCAGCCACGGCTGCGACAGATCGGTGAGCACACGGTGCACGTGGTACTTGTAGGGCAGGTAGGCGACCACGAGCTTGTTCGCTTCGGCAAACAGCGCCTGGCGTTCCGGCCCGTCAGGCAGCGCCTTCATCCTTTCGTAGAGGCGGTCGAAGGCCTCGAGCCTGAAACGCGACAGGTTCTGCCCGCCGGTAGCCGGCCCGTAGCTCGCCTCCAGCGCCAGCTGGCCATCGGGCGACGAAGCGGAGAGCCCGACCGTCCAGGTCATGTACTTGCCGGCTCGGGCCGACTTCAGCAACTCGGGCCACTGGCCGAAGCGGATGGTCAGCCGCAAGCCCAACGCGTCGAAGGCCTTCTTGCGCACCTCGTTGAGCTGGCGGTAGACCTGATCGGTGGGACTCATCAGCTCCACCGTCAGCGGCGCTCCGTCAGGCAGCTCGCGCCAGCCGTCGCCGTCGCGGTCCACATAGCCGTACATGTCGAGCAGCGCACGGGCCTTGGCCAGGTCGTACTGGCTGTTTTCGCTGCGGTATTCCGGGTCGTAGCCATAGGTGTGCGGTGGCACCGGGCTCTGCGCCGGCACCGCCTGCCCGCGACGCACCAGGCGGATCTCGCGGTCCGTGTCGTAACCCAGCCCGATGGCGCGGCGCAGCGCCACCTTCTCCGGCGTGTAGCCCCCGACGACGGGATCGTCCATGTTGAAAAGGGTCATGGTGGAGTCGGAAGCGACGCCGCGGGCCATCGTGATGCCCTGCTTCGCGAGGTTGGGCGCGAGCTTGCCGTTGGGCACCGCGATGCTGGAAAACTCCAGCGGCACGCGGTCCAGGAAATCATGTTGCTTGTCGAGAAAAGCCAGCCAGCGCGGCTGGCTCTCTTCGATGATGCTGATCTCCACCCGGTCCACCATCGGCAGGCGCCGGCCCTTGAACTTCGCAGCCAGGGCCTGCCCTTCGGCGTCGTCGGCATTCGGTTCGGCGTCGTAGCGGTGCTCGCGGTAACCGGGGTTGCGTTCCAGCGCAATGAACGAGCTGCGCCGCCATTGCTTCAGCGTGAACGGCCCGGTCCCGACGGGGTGTTCCATGATGTTCTCGCCATAGAACTCGACCACCTCGCGCGCCACGGCACCGTAGATGTCACTGGCCGCCAGCACGTAGACGAAGCGAGGGCGCGGCCCGCCGAGCTTGAACTGCACCGTGTAGCGGTCCAGCGCGCGAACGCCCTCGATTTCGCGGTCGTAGTCGAACGGCCTGTTGCCCTTGAGCGCCTGCTGTCGCAGTTCCTCGAGGCCGAGGAGTCCTTCCTCCTTCATCGTCGAGTACCACGGGCTCTTCACTGCCGGGTCGAACAGGCGCTTGAACGAATACACGTAGTCGGCGGCCACCAGCTCGCGCCTCCTGCCCTTGAATGCGGGGTCGTCGGTGAAGTAGATGCCGGGCTGGATGCGCACGGTCCAGACGCGGTAGTCGGCCGACACCTCGGGCATGCCGGCCGCGGTACGCGGCTTCAGCTTGTACGGCCGCGCCAGGTGGTCGTAGGTGTAAGGGCTCTCGAAGATGTGCGGCGTGATGATGCGCGAATACAGGTCGTTGATGCGCGCCGGGTCGAAGCCGGTTTCCGCAGTGAGGAACGCATAGCGCAGCACCTTCTGCGGTTGTGCGGCCGCGGCCATGAAGGCACCGGCCGCCAGTACGGCCGTCAACAGGTGCGAGAGGCGTTTCATCGTGCGTGGAGTTTCTTCAGGTCGATGTCGACAAACTGCCAGAAGGTCGACGTGAACACCGGCCGGCGGTAACCGATCAACCAGGGCTGCGACAGGTCGTTGACCATGCGGTGCACGGTGTAGCGGTAGGGCGCGTAAGCCAGGATCAGGTTGCGCGCCTGCCCCATCACTTCGAGGCGCTGCGGGCCGTTGGGCAACTGCAGCGCGCGCTCGTACAGGCGGTCGAACTCGGGCATGCGAAAACGTGCGTAGTTCTGGCCGCCGGCAGCCGGGCCATAGCCGCGCACCAGGAAGTCGGCCCCGTCGGGAAGCGATGCGGTGGAGCCCAGCTGCCACAGCTGCAGCTTGCCGGCGCGCGCGGACTTCAGCTGTTCGGGCCACTTGGCCACCTTGAACTGCAGCCGCACGCCGACGTCGTCCATGTTCTTCTTCCACAGCTCGTCGAACTGCCGCGACAGCAGGTCCGGCGTGGTGGCGTACTCGATGGTCAACGGCCGACCGTCGGGGAGCTCGCGGAAGCCGTCGCCATCGCGGTCGACGTACCCGTACATGTCCAGCAGGGCCTTGGCTCGCGCGACGTCGTACTCGCTGTTGAGCGATCTGAAGTCGCCGGCGTAGCCATAGGAGTGGGGCACGAACGGACCTTGCGCGGGAATCGCCTGCCCGCGCCGGATCAGGCGAATCTCGCGATCGACATCGGTGGCCAGGTTGATGGCACGCCGCAGCGCCACCTTGTCGGGCGTGTAGCCGCCCACCACCGGGTCTTCCATGTTGAAGTAGGTGAGCACGACGTCGGCATTCAGCTGGCGGTGCAGGTGGATGCCGCGTTTGGCGAGGTTGGGCGCGAGCTTGCCGTTGGGCACGGCGATGCCGGCGAATTCGAGCGGCAGGCCCCACAGCAGGTCCATCGACTCCTGCAGGAAAGCCAGCCAGCGCGGCTGGCTTTCTTCGATGATGCTGATCTCGACCCGGTCGATCATCGGCAGGCGCCGGCCCTTGAACCTCGCCAGCAAGGCCTGGCCTTCGGCGTCGCCCGCAGCGGGCTCGGCCTCGTAGTAGACCTCGCGGTAGCCGGGGTTGCGCTCGAAGGCCATGAACGAGCTGCGCCGCCATTGCCTGAGCATGAACGGCCCGGTGCCCACCGGGTGCTCCATGATCTTGTCGCCGTAGAACTCCACGACCTCGCGTGCCACCGCGCCCAGCAGGTCGCCTTGCGCCAGCACCTCATGCAGGCGCGGGCGCGGCTCCTTCACGCGGATCTGCAGCGTGTAGCGATCCAGCAGCTTCAGCCCCTCGATCTCGCGGTCGTAGTCGAAGGGCTTGTCGTGCTTGAGGCTTTCCTGGCGCAACTCGTCCAGGCCCAGCACCCCCTGGTCCTTCATGTTCGAGTACATCGGACTCTTGGTCGCCGGATCGAAGAAGCGCTTGAGCGAATAGGCGTAGTCGGCCGCCACCAGCTCACGCTTGCGGCCCTTGAAGGCCGGGTCGTCGGCGAAGTAGATGCCCGGCCTCAGCCGCACCGTCCACACCTTGAAGTCGGCCGACACCTCCGGCATCGACTGTGCGGTCAGCGGCCGGATCTTGTAGGGCCGCGCCAGCGGGTCGTATTCGAACAGCGCCTCGAAGATGTGCGGCGTGACGACACGCGAGTACAGGTCGGAGATCTGCGCCGGGTCGAATCCGGTCTCTGCGATCAGGAAGGCGTAGCGCAGCACCTTCTGTTCAGCGGCGTGGCCGTGCAGCGCAGCCAGCGCGAGCAGCAGGCCGCCGACCGTCCTCCACAGAGTCCTCATGGACCTCGAACCGCCGTGGACGCTGCAGGCCTGAGTCATCTCGCCGACTTCTTCTGCAGCTCGAGGTCGATGTCGAAGTAGCGCCACCCTTCGCGCAGGAACACGTTGCGGTGGTAGCCGACGAGCCACGGGTGGGCCAGGTCGGTCCAGATGCGATGCGCGTGCAGCTTGATAGGCATGTAGGCCACCATGAGGCGGCGCGCCTCGTCCACCGCCGCCATGCGCTCGGGTCCGTCGGGCAGCACCTTCTGCGTGTCGTACGCCTTGTCGAAGGCCGGCAGGTTGAAGCGTGCCTTGTTGGCCTGGCCCTTGGCCGGGCCGTAGCCCAGCGCCAGGAAGGTGTCGCCGTCAGGCGCTCCGGCGCTCCAGGCCACGCCCCACATCATCAGCTTGCCGGCATTGGCGGCCTTCAGGTTCTCGGGCCACTTGGCGGCCTTGAACACGATGCGGATGCCGATGGCATCCATGTTCTTCTTCCACTGCTCGATGAGCTGGCGCGACTGCTGGTCGGGCTGGGTCGCGTACTCGAGCACGAGCGGCTGGCCGCCGGGCTGGTCGCGCCAGCCGTCGCCGTCGCGGTCGGTGTAGCCGTACATGTCGAGCAGCGCCTTGGCCTTGGCCGGGTCGTACTCGCTCATCTCCGTCTTGAAGGCGGGGTCGTAGCCCCAGGTGCCGGGCGCGATGGGGCCCTGCGCCGGGACCGCCTGCCCCCGGCGCACCAGGCGGATCTCCTTGTCCAGGTCGACCGCGAGGCTGATGGCGCGGCGCAGCGCCACCTTGTCGGGCGTGTAGCCGCCCACCAGCGGGTCTTCCATGTTGAAGTAGCTCATCGCCACGTCGGCACGGGCATAGCGCACCATCACGATGTCGCGCTTCTTCAGGTTGGGCGCGAGCTGGTTGTTGGGCAGGGCGATGTTGGCGTAGTCGGTGGGCACTTCCTCGATGTAGTCGTGCTCGCCGTTCATGAAGGCCAGCCACCGCGGCTGGTTTTCCTCGACGATGCTGACCTCGATGCGGTCGATGAGCGGCAGCTGCTTGCCCTTGAGCGCCGCCACGGCAGCCTGGGCCTGCGCATCGCCGGCCGGCGCCTCCTCCTGGTAGCGCTCGACGCGAAAGTTCGGGTTCTTCTCGAGCACGATGCGCGAGGCGCGCCGCCAGTAGGCCAGCCGGTAGGGGCCGGTCCCCACCGGGTGCTCCATGATGCGGTCGCCGTAGAACTCCACCACCTCGCGCGCCACCGCGCCGAACACCGAGCCGTCGGCCAGTTGCAGCAGCAGCCGCGGCTGCGGGTCCACGGTGCGGATCTGGTAGGTGTAGCGGTCGAGCACGCGCAGCCCCTCGACCTGGCGGTCGTAGTCGAACGGCTTCTTGGCCGCCAGCACCTCCTTGCGGTATTCGGACAGCCCGGCGAGCTTCGCGTTCTCGAGGATGTAGAGGTTGGGGCTCTTGTTCCTGGGGTCGTAGTGGCGCTTGATGGCGTACACGTAGTCGGCCGCCACCAGCTCGCGTTTCGCCCCCTTGAAGGCCGGGTCGTCGGCGAAGTAGATGCCGGGCTTCACCCGGAAGGTGAAGGTCCTGAAGTCGGGGCTGATCTCCGGCATGGCCACCAGCGTGTTGGGCCGCATGCGCACCGGGCGCGCGAGAAACTCGAACATCACCGGGGCGTCGAAGATGTTCTCGGTGATCTTGCGCGAGTAAAGGTCCGAGATCTGCGCCGGATCGAAGCCGGTTTCGGCGATGCGGTACGACACCCGCAGCACCTTCCAGTGCGGGGGCGCCGGCGGTGCCGACGACGGAATGCCTTCGACCTCCGCGCCCTTTTCCGGGGCAGCGGCCCCGGCCGCGCCGGGCAGCACCGACAACAGCGCCAAACACAGGGCGATCACGCCGCACGGGCCGCGTCGCATCTTCATGCCATCTCCTTGTGGGACTTCCGGTGTGCGCCAGGGCGGGGGTGGGCCGGCGCTTCCGCGAAAGGCGCGAAGTCTAGAGCGAGCCGCCTGCCGCGCCCACCGTGGCGAACCCCAGCGCGTGTGTTTTGACGGCAACACGGCATGCGAGTTGCATGCCACCCGGGCAAATGCGGGTGAACCCGGGCCGGCAAAGCCCTAGACTCCCGCCTGATTTGATTCGGCGTACGCCCCGAATGCCACAAGCGGACGGGGCGTTTGGTTTTTTCAGCGGAGTACCCATCCCCATCATGGCGGCCTACCTGATACGGCGCCTGTGGCAAATGATCCCCACCCTCGCCGGGGTCGTGCTGCTGGTGTTCTTCCTCTTCAAGTATTTCGGCGGCGACCCGGCGGAAATCCTGGGCGGGCTCAACGCCTCGCCGGAACAGATCGACGCGATCCGCGAGCAGCTGGGGCTCAACAAGCCGGTGCTCGAACAGCTGTGGATCTTCGTCAGGCAGATCGCCACCTTCGACTGGGGCCGCAGCTGGGCCACCAACGAATCGGTCGCCAACCTGTTCGCCACGCGGCTGCCCGCCACGCTCACCGTGATGGTGCCCATCCTCGTCTTCGAGGTGCTGCTGGCGATCCCGTTCGCGATCGCCGTCGCCTACGTCCGCGGCAGCCTCACCGACCGCAGCATCATGGTGCTCACCACGGTGGCGCTGTCGATTTCCTTCCTGGTCTACGTGATCGTGGGCCAGTACCTGTTCGCTTTCCAGCTGGGCCTGTTCCCGGTGCAGGGCTGGACCGACAGCCTGTGGACCAACCTCACCCGCTACGCCCCGCTGCCGGTGCTGCTGGCGGTGCTGGTGAGCCTGGCGCCGCAGACGCGGCTGTACCGCAGCTTCTTCCTCGACGAGATCGGCCAGGACTACGTGCGCACCGCCCGCGCCAAGGGCATGAGCGAACGCACCATCCTGCTCAAGCACGTGCTGCGCAACGCCACCATTCCCATCCTCACCAACATCGGCGTGCAGCTGCCCGGCATCTTCGTCGGCTCCTTCCTGATCGAGGTGTTCTTCTCCATCCCGGGCCTCGGGCGCGAGGTGCTGCTGGCGGTCAACCGCAGCGACTACCCCGTCATCCAGGCCGTCACCATCTACATCGCGGTGATCACCATGGTGATCAACCTGCTGGTGGACCTGGCCTACAAGGTCGTCGATCCACGGGTGGTCCTGAAATGACCCACCCCCGTAGCGCCTTCGGCGCTCCCCCTCAAGGGGGCGCCGCCAGCGGCCCGGCGAAGCCGGTTCCGCGGCGTCAGCTTGGTTGCGTTGCCGTGTATCGGGCGCGGCTCGCGGCTCCAGGGAAGAACTGATATGAGTGCTGTTCTCGAGAATCCGGCGGCCGCAGCGACGGCCGCGCCCACCCGCTCCGAAGGCGTGTGGGCCGCCGCCGCGCGGCGCTTCCGCAACGACCGCGTCGGCATGGTGTCGCTGGTCGTCGTGGCCCTGTTCCTGCTGCTGGTCATCGCGGCGGGCGTCGGCCTCGTCGCCCGCGACTGGCAGCAGGAGGTGGGCGTCCCGAACGCGCCGCCCACGTTCATGGGCCCGGCCGCACCCACCGAGGCCGCCGCGATCGCCGCCCCCAAGGGGCCGAACGTCGATCTTTCCGCGGTGGACCCGCTGGCTCCGCGCTACAAGGAATGGGAAGAGCGCGCCAAGCAGTTCAAGACCACCGAGCAGGTGCGCTCCGAAACGCTGCCCTTCGGCGGCGACCGCCTCGGCCGCGACGTGCTGGCCAAGGCCATCAAGGGGGCCGAGATCTCCATCCTGGTGGGCGTGTCGGCGGCGCTGCTGGCCACCTTCATCGGCACGCTGCTGGGCGCCTTCGGCGGCTTCTTCGGCGGCAAGGTCGGCGACTTCCTGGAGTGGGTCTACAACGTCTTCACCTCCATCCCGGGCATCCTGCTGATCTTTGCCTTCGCAGCGGTCACCGGCCGCGGCGTGGGCTCGGTGGTGCTGATCCTGGGCCTCACCGGCTGGACCGGCATCTACCGCCTGGTGCGCGCCGAGTTCCTGAAGCATTCGGTGCGCGAGTACGTGCGCTCGGCCGAGGCCATCGGCGCCTCGACCATGTCGCGCATGTTCCGCCACATCCTGCCCAACGTGAGCCACGTGGTGCTGGTGCAGCTGTCCATCCACGTGGTCGGCTTCATCAAGGCCGAGGTCATCCTGTCCTACCTGGGGCTGGGCGTGAGCGTCGACCAGGTGAGCTGGGGCACGATGCTGGCCGAGGCACAGAGCGAGCTGATCCTCGGGCACTGGTGGCAGCTGGCCGCCGCCACCGCCTTCATGGCGGTGTTCGTGACCGCCTTCTCCCTGATGACCGACGCGCTGCGAGACGCGCTGGACCCCAAGCTTCGCGGAGCCGACTGATGACGCTGCTGAACGTTGAGAACCTCCGCGTGCGCTTCCGCATGGGCCGCGGCTCCAGGGTCGCCTATGCCGAAGGCGTGGGCCGCGGCGACGTCGGCGTGAGCTTCGCGGTGCCCGAGAACAGCACCGTGGCGCTGGTGGGCGAGTCGGGCTCCGGCAAGAGCGTCACCGCGATGTCCATCCTCAACCTGCTGCCCGACAACGCCGAACGTCATGGCGGCATCACCTTCGCCGGCCGCGACATGCTGGCGGCCACGCTGCCGCAGCTGCAGGCCATGCGCGGGCGCGAGATCGCCTGCGTGTTCCAGGACCCGATGACCTCGCTCAACCCGGTGTTCACCGTGGGCGAGCAGATCGTCGAGCCGCTGGTCAGGCACCTGGGCCTGAGCCGTCGCCATGCCCTCGAAAAGGCCGAAAGCCTGCTCACCGAAGTGGGGCTGCCCGACCCGAAGCGGCGCCTGAAGGCCTACCCGCACGAGCTTTCCGGCGGCCAGCAGCAGCGCGTGATGATCGCCATCGCGCTGGCCTGCGAGCCCAAGCTGCTGATCGCCGACGAGCCGACCACCGCGCTCGACGTCACCATCCAGCGGCAGATCCTCGAACTGCTCGCGCGGCTGAAGGAAAAGCACCGCATGAGCATGCTGTTCATCAGCCACGACCTGGGCGTGGTGGGCGAGATCGCCGACCGGGTGGTGGTGATGCGCCACGGCCTCGTGCGCGAGCAGGGCGACGTGTCGCAGATCTTCGCCGCGCCGCAGGACGCGTACACCAAGGCGCTGCTGGCCTGCCGTCCCACGCTGGACGGCCGCGCCGAGCGGCTGATGGTGATCGACGACCACATCGAGGGCCGCCTCGAACTGAAGGCACCGAAACCGGTGGACCATGCGGCCCGCGCCGACGAGCCGGTGGTGCTGCAGGTGAAGTCGCTCACCAAGAGTTTCTGGCTGCGTTCGGGCGTGTTCGGCCGCAAGGAGTTCCAGGCCGTCAAGGGCGTGAGCTTCGCGCTGCGCCGCGGACACACGCTGGGCATCGTGGGCGAGTCGGGCTCGGGCAAGACCACCGCCGGGCTCGCGCTGCTGCGCCTGCACGAGCCGGCCGGCGGACCGATGGGCGGCGAGGTGCTGTTCAACGGCCAGGACCTGCTGCAGGTGCCGCGTTCGCAGTGGCAGCCGTTCCGCCGCCGCATCCAGATCGTCTTCCAGAACCCCTACGCGTCGCTCAACCCGCGCTTCACCATCGGGCAGACGCTGCTCGAGCCGATGCGCATCCACGGCCTGGGCGGCGGCACCGACGCACAGCGCGAGGAGCGCGCGCGCTACCTGCTCGGCAAGGTCGGCCTCGATGCCGGCGCGATGCACAAGTACCCGCACGAGTTCTCCGGCGGCCAGCGCCAGCGCATCGCCATCGCCCGCGCCATCGCGGTGGAGCCCGACGTCATCGTGCTCGACGAAGCCGTGTCGGCGCTCGACGTGAGCGTGCAGGCGCAGGTGCTGAACCTGCTGCGCGACCTGCAGGACGAACTCGGCCTCGCCTACATCTTCATCAGCCACGACCTCGCGGTGGTGCGTTTCATGGCCGACGAGGTGCTGGTCATGAAGGACGGCGAAGTGGTCGAGCGCAATGCCACCGAGGTGCTGCTCGCCCATCCGCAGCAGGACTACACCAAGCGGCTGCTGGCCGCCGTGCCGCGCGGCCTGCAGGGGCGCCTGGTCGCCTGAGCCGCGTCGCCGGAGTCCGGGTCGCGGTCAACCCGGCCGGGCTGCCACCTGCCAGCGCACGGCCCGTCCGTGGTCGTGCGCGAGCCGCGCGAGCAGTGCCTCGCGCGTCGGGACGCCGCCGGGCTGATGATCCAGCGCGCCGGCCGCACGCAGCGCGTCGTAGTGGTCGCGCGCCTGGTCGATCAGCCACGACGCGCGGCGCAGCGTCATCGGCGTGCAGGTCCGGCCGCGCAGGTCGTCGTCCAGGTCCGCGTCGTGCGAACGCCAGCCCTCGCGCAGGTACAGCGCCGCGAGATCGCCGCGCAGCGCGTCGCGCCACTGCGAGATGATCGCGTCGTAGTGCGCCAGCACGGCGGTGCTGGCGCCGCGCTGCGCCAGCGTGGCGCGCAGGCGCTGGTAGCAGGCCAGCGCGATCTCCTTCTCGAGCCTGAAGACGGCCAGCGCGGCCGCGTCGCCTCGCTGGGCTTGCAGCGCCAGCAGGTGGCCGAAGAAGCAGCGGGTCTCGAAGCGTTCGGCCAGGTGGAATTGCGGCGCGCTGCTGCCGTCGCCGGCCGTGTTGAAGTGGCGCAGCGGGTCGAACGGGTACATGTAGCCGAAGTCGAACAGCCACAGCCGGCGGCCGTCGTCGAGCAGGTTGCCGGGGCTGAAGTCCCACTCGAACAGGCCCGCCAGCAGCAGGGCCACCCCCGTGTCGAACAGCTGGGCGATGCTGCGTTCGCTCCAGGCCGTGACCGGCTGGCCGCCTTCGATCCACGGCGACACGAGCACGCCCTCGTGCAGGCTGGCATGGAGCGTGGGCGTGATGCCGGCGATGCCCTGTCCGCGCTCGGCCAGGTCGTGCAGTTCCCGGCGGCGCTGCAGCTCGTTCAGGAATGAGCGCTGGCCGTCGCGGTTGCGCACCAGGCATTCGGCGCGCGCCACCTTGAGCGCCACCGCCGGTCCGTCGCCTCGCGCCACGCGGCATACGCGGGCGGTGAGTCCGCCGTCGATCCAGGCCGGATGGTCCGCGTCGGCGGCTGCGGCCGCCAGGTCGTCCGGCAGGGCGGTCCAGCCGGCGGTACCGAACTGCAGCGGCGTGCCGGCGGCGAGCAGGGCGGCTTGGGCGGCGTGGCGCAGATCGTCCAGGTTTGTCATGGCGCAGTCGTCGTCCTCGAAACGGTGGGACGCCATTGTTCGGGGCACCGGATCGTTCGCGCGTCCACCGCCCCGGTGGAATTCCCACGGTGGAGCCCGCACAATCGGCGCCGCCGTCCTGACGCCACCCGCTTCCGATGAGTCTTGCCCACGAGCCGCCGCCCTCCGAAGAAGCCGGCGCCCGCTTGTGCCGCGAGGCGTGGGCCCGGCTGTACGCCGGCAGCGACCCTGCCAGCCTCCAGGCGCTGCTGCGACAGGGTGCGGCCCAAGCGCCCCCCGACGCCGCAGTGCTTCACGCCGCCTGGCAGACCGAGGTGATGCGCCAGCCGCATCAGGCGCTGCGCGGATTGCGCGAAGCCGGCTGGCTCGATGCCGCGGCCGACCTGCCGCGCCGCACGCGCGCCGGCCTGGCGCTGGTGCGCGCCCGTGCGGCCCAGATGTTCGACGCGGTCGCCGAGGCGCAGGTACACGCACGCGAGGCGCTGGCTGAAGTCGAGGAGGACCTGGACCCGCTGGCCGTGGCCGCACGGTTCGTGCTGGGGCTTGCGCAGCTCGATGCCGGCCGGCCCCAGCCGGCGCTCGAGTCGCTGCAGCACGCGCTGCGCGCGGCTCGCCGCGACCGCCTGGACTACCTCGAAGCGCTGTGCGCCCACGCGCTGGGCCGCGCGCTCGACGACCTCGGCCGCGCCGACGAAGGCGCGCGCCTGCTCGACGCGCTCGCGTCGCCCGACGCAGGTGCGCCTGCGCCGCTGGGCTGGGTTGCGCGTTCGCTGAGGCGCCAGGCCCGTGCGCGCGCGCTGCAGGCGCTGCAGCCCCTGGATCCGTGGCCGGCCCGGCCGGCCGACTACTGGTCGTTCCCCGACGAGGTGCAGGCGGTGATGTCGTCCCTGGCGGAAGGTGAGGTGCCCGCCGCGCAGGCCACGCTCACCGCCCTGGAGACCCGCGCGGCGCTCGACTTCCATTGCGCACGCTGGCGCGCCGACCTGTGCCAGGCGCAAGTGTGGGCAGCCTGGGCGCGCGGCGACGGCGCTGCGCTCGCACGGCTGGCCGCGCAGGCCCCGGCGGTCGATGCGCAGGCCACGCTGGCCGCGCTGCGCGAGGCCGTCTGCCGCTGTGCCGCCGCCGCCCTGCTGGGCCGGTTCGATGCGGCGGCAGCGCGCGCCGTCGCCGCGGAGCTCGAGCACCGGCAGCTCGTGGCGCTGGGCAGCACGCTGGCCCTGGTGACCTGCCTCGCGCAGCCCGACCCGGGCAGCGAGCGCCTGGCGCACTGGTGGCGCAGCGGGCGGGCGCAGCAGCCGCTCGACCTACTGTGGCTGGCACCGCTGTCGGCGCCGCGCCTGCAGGCCTTCCTGCGAGAGCGCGCCAGCGTCGGACTGCCCGCGGCGCGAACTTGCTGCGAGCGGGTGCTGCAGCGCCTCGCCTCCGCCGCGCTGCCCCGCGCGGCCGACGGCCGGGGCCCGCCGCCGGAGGGGCTCACGCGCCAGGAGTGGCGGGTGCTGTGCGGCATCGCCAACGGCTTCAGCAACGAGCAGATCGCCGCCGGCCTGCACGTCTCGCTGTCGACGGTGAAGACCCATGTGAACCGCCTGTACGGAAAGCTCGGCCTGCGCAGCCGCGCGCAGGCCGTGACCCGCGGGCGGGCGCTGGCCGCCTCGCTGGCGGAGGACACCGGGCACGGCCGGTTTGCAATTTCGCACGACCGTGCGTAAACTCCACACACCATGGAGACCAAAACCGAACGCAGCGGGCTGACGCTGGCGGCCATCCTCGACACGGCCTTGCTGATGGCCGCGCGGGACGGGCTGGACAGCCTCACGATCGGCGAGGTCGCCAAGCGCCTGGGCCTGTCGAAGAGCGGGGTGTTCTCCCGGGTCGGCTCGCGCGAGGCGCTGCAGAAGGCGGTGGTCGAGGAGTACGACCGCCGCTTCATGCAGGAAGTGTTCGTGCCGGCGATGCGCGAGCCGCGCGGGCTGCCGCGCCTGAACGCCATCATCCGGCTGTGGCTGGCGCGGGCGCGCGACTTCGAGATCCGCCACGGCTGCATCTACTGCGCCGGCGCCTTCGAATTCGACGACCGCGACGGCCCGATCCGCGACCTGCTCATGGACGGCACGCTGCGCTGGCGCTCCGCCCTCAAGCGCACCATCATCCAGGCGCTCGACGAAGGGCACCTGAAACCCGACACCCATCCCGACCAGCTGGTGTTCGAGCTGGACGGCCTGTTCGTCGCGCTGATGCGCGAAGCGCGCTTCCTGCGCGACCCGAAGGCTGCCGACCGGGCCTGGATCACCTACGAACGGCTGATCCGCACCCTGCAGGCCGAGCCCGCCGCATCACAACCCTCCCGGAACTGAGGCCCGCCATGTGGACCCTTGCAGCCGTCTTGCTTTTCCTGATTTCGCACGGTCGTGCTAAAAAACCGCAGCCCCCTCGATCCTGAAGAAGGAGAACCGCCATGCTGATCGTCCTGTTGAGTTCTGCCGTGCTGTGGGCCGGCACCCTGGCCGCCCGCGCCGCCTGGCGCCTGCTGCGCGCCGTCCCCAAGCGCAATGCCGATTTCGGCTGGTTGTGACGCCCACCCCCGCAATGCCGCGCCCTGCGCCCTGCAATTCCTCGGGGAGTTTCCTGATGACCTCTGCTTCCAACCCGGCCACCAACTTCTATGCGGCCAGCCGCACCGCCAGCCTGCTGGGCGGCGCCTTGCGGGCCGCCCATGCGCTGCAGCCGGCGCTGGGCACGCGGCTGGCGACCCGTCTGTTCTTCACGGTGCTGCCCAGCAAGCTCGCCACGCGCGGCCGGCGTGCGCCGCATCACTGGCGCGCCGAACGCTGGCCGTTCGAGCGGGCCTCGCTCACCGTCTACCACCGGACCGACGCCGACGCGTCGCGTCCGCTCGTGCTGCTGGTGCACGGCTGGGGCGGCCATGCCGGCCAGATGCTGCCGCTGGCCGAGGCCCTGCACGCTGCCGGCCTGCAGCCGGTGCTGCTGGAGTTCCCGGGGCATGGCGCGAGCGATGGCTGGAGCAGCACGCTGCCGCAGTTCCTGCGGGCGCTGGAATACGTGGCCGTCCGCCTGGGCGACCTGCATGCGGTGGTGGCGCATTCGCTCGGCGCCCTGGCAGCCGCGGCCGCGGTGGGGCGCGGGCTGGCCACGCAGCGCCTCGTGCTGCTGGCGCCGTCGCCGTCGCCGCTGCAGGTGACGAGCTGGTTTGCCGGCAGCTTCGGGCTCGACGCGTCCGCGCTGGCAAGGTTTCGCGGGCACATCGAGGCGCGCGAGGGCCTGCCGCTTTCGATCTTCGAGCCCGAGCGGCTGGGGCCGCGCCTGGCCGTGCCGAGCCTGCTGGTACACGACCTGGGCGACCGCACCGCGCCGTTCGCCACCAGCCAGAAGCTGCTGACCCTGGCGCCCCGGGCCCAGCTGACGGCGGTCGAGGGTCTCGGGCACCGCCGCCTCCTGACCGATGCCGCCGTCATGGCCCGAGTGGCCGACTGGTGCAAGTGACCCACCCCCGTAGCGGCTTCGCCGCTCCCCCTCAAGGGGGCGACGCTGGTGGACCGGCGAAGCCGGATCCACGGCGTCCGCCGGGTTCACGTTGCTGAGCGCCATTCAGCGCTTTGCTGCGCTGCGAAGTGACGATTTACGTCAGCGCCGTAACCGCGCACTTACGC
>CAMLNA010000045.1 GCA_946481025.1 uncultured Rivibacter sp. | reverse complement strand
CCAGATGATGCCGATGGTCTTTTGCGCGTCGTTGCCGCCGTGGCCCAGGCTGTAGAGGCCGGCCGACACGAGCTGGGCCCGGCGGAACCAGCGGTCCACCCGCAGGGGCGTCGTGCCCCGCACGAGCCACGCCACCACCACCATCAGCAGCGAGCCGAGGGTGAAGCCCAGCAGCGGCGACACGAAGATGAAGGCGACCGTCTTCAGCACGCCGGCGGCTACCAGCCCGCCGACGCCCGACTTGGCGATGACCGCGCCGACGATGCCGCCGATCAGCGCGTGCGACGAACTCGAAGGGATGCCGTACCACCACGTGATGACGTTCCAGGCGATCGCGCCGACCAGCGCGCCGAACACCACGTGCGCGTCGACGATGCCCGGCATCACGATGCCCTTGCCGATGGTGGCCGCCACGCTCAGGTGGAACACGAACACCGCGATGAAGTTGAACAGCGCCGCGAACACCACCGCCTGCTGCGGCTTGAGGACGCCGGTCGACACGACGGTGGCGATCGAATTCGCCGCGTCGTGGAAGCCGTTCATGAAGTCGAATGCGACGGCCAGCACGACCAGCGTGGCGACCACCCAGAAACCGAGCTGGACTGTTTCCATCAGCGTGACAGACGTGAGGCGTGAGGCGCTGCCACGCGGATCAGGAGTTCTCGAGGACGATGCCCTCGATCAGGTTCGCGACATCCTCGCAGCGGTCGGTGATGGACTCGAGCTGCTCGTAGATGGCCTTGAGCTTGATGAGCTCGCGGACGTCTTCCTGCTCGCGGAACAGCTTGGACATCGCGGCGCGCATCACGCGGTCGGCGTCGGACTCGAGCTTGTCGATCTCCTCGCAGGTCTTGAGCGCGGCCTCCACCGCGGCGTGGTCGCTGATCTTGGGCAGCAGGCTCACCGCGTGGGCGACCCGCTCGCAGCACTTGACCGACAGGTCCGCCAGGCGCAGGGTTTCCTCGGTCATGGCCCGCACGTCGTACAGCTGCATGGTCTCGGCGGAGTCCTGCAGCAGGTCGAGCACGTCGTCCATCGCGTTGATGAGGCCGTGGATCTGCTCGCGGTCGATCGGCGTGATGAAGGTCTTGTGCAGCAGCCGGTTGACCTCGGCCGTGATCTTGTCGGCCTGGTGCTCGGCATGGTCCACGCTCGCCGCATGCTGCTCGCGCAGCGTGCCGTCGGCATAGTTCTCCACCATCGCCATGAAGGCGCGGGAGCCCGCGATGATCTGGTCGCCGTGCTGGTTGAACAGCTCGAAGAAGTTGCCCTCGCGGGGCAGCAGCTTGCCAAAGAGCATGAAGGGCGCTCCGAAACAACGCGACCCGGGCCTGCACCATGCAGCCGGGTCGGTTGTCATCAAATTTTCAACGCCGGGAGTGTAGCGCCGGTTATCGACAGCGACGCCATGCCTGCGGCAGGCCCTGCGAACTCACGCGGGCCCCGAAAGCCTTCGAGCCAGCCGAGCAGCCGCTGCATGTCGGTCTCGCGTGCCGCCGGGTTGAAGGCCTCGGTGTCGATGGCCAGCCACGGCACGGTGCTGGCCTCGAAGTGCGGCGCATAGGCCCCGGCCAGGTCCTGCAGATAGGCGTCGGCGATGTCCTGCTCCATGGCCAGGCCGCGCCGGGCAATGCGGGCCTGCAGCGTGGCGGTGGAGGCCTGCAGCCAGATCACCAGGTCGGGCGCCGGCACCTGCGGCGCGTAGCGGCGATGGATCTGCGTGTACAGGCGATGGTCCTCGTCGCCCAGGGTGAGCCTGGCGAACAGCGCGTCCTTCTCGAACGTGAAATCGCTCACGAGCCCGCCGTCGAACATGCCGCCCTGCATCAGCTCGCGCATCTGCTCCAGGCGCTGGAACAGGAAGAACAGCTGCGTCTGCAGCGCATACGGGTTGGCCGACGGGTCGTCGGTGCCTGCGGCGTAGTAGCGCTCGAGGTAGGGGTTCTCCTCGGGCTTCTCGAAAAACGCACGTGCCCCGAAGAGCGCGGCCAGCCTGCGGGTGAGCGAACTCTTGCCAACGCCGATGGGTCCTTCGATGGCGATGTGCCGGAAACGGGTGAACGGGTTGAATCCTGTCATCGCGGCGATTCTAGGAAGCCGCCTGCGCGCGGCCTCCCCTGCTGCTCACACTCGCTGCCAGGCCGGCAGCCGCACGATGGCCTGCCCCCCCACCGAGTCGAGGCAGGCGGACAAAGGCCCTCGCGTCGGGTGCGCCAGAGCGGGCGCGAGTTCGAGCAGGGGGCGCAGCACGAAGGCCCGCTCCTGCACGCGCGGATGCGGCAGCACGAGGCCGGGTTCGTCCAGGACCACGTCGCCGAACAGCAGGATGTCGAGGTCGAGCGTGCGCGGCGCGTTGCGATAGGGCCGCTCGCGTCCGTGCGCGGCTTCGATGGCCTGCAGCGCCTGCAGCAGTTCGCGCGGCGGCAGTTCGGTGTCGAGGGCGGCCACCGCATTGAAGTAGTCGGGGCCCGACGAATCGATGGGCGCTGTGCGGTATGGCGAAGACACCGCCGCCAGCCGGCTGCGCGGCAGCCGGCCCAGCGCGTCGACGGCCTGGCGCAAGGTGGCGAGCGCATCGCCGAGGTTGGCGCCGAGGCCGATGTAGCAGCGCGTCGGCGTCATCGGGTGCACCGCCCGTCTACGCGTCGCCGCCGGTCGGCGCCACGTCGGCGCTGCCGCCGCCCTCACCCGCCGGCTTGCGGCGGCGGCGACGCCGCTTCTTGGCGGCCGGCGCCGACGCGTCCGGCCCGGCGGCCACGCGCCGGGCATGTTCCTGCTGCCGCGCCTGGTCGACCAGCGCGTGCCGCTCGCCCGGGCTGGCCAGCGAAAAGGCCTCCCACCAGCGCGCCAGCTCTGGGTCGGCCTCGCCGGCGTCGGCGCGCAGCCGCAGGAAGTCGAAGCCCGCCCGGAAGCGCGGCTGCTCGACCAGGCTGGCCGGCCCGCTGCCGGTGCGCCGGTCGAAGCGCGGCTGCATCATCCAGATCTCGCGCATGTCGGCCGCCAGCTTGCCGCGGCCGGAGATGTCGCCGATGCGGGCGTTGAACACTTCGTCGATGGCCTGTTGCAGCGCCGGGAACGGCGGCTCGCCCTTCTTCTTGAGCTGCTCCCAGCGCTTCTGCACGTCGTGCCACAACATGCTGGCGAGCATGAAGCTCGGCGCCACCGGCTTGTCTTCGTTGACGCGACGATCGGTGTCGGCCAGCGCCAGCTGCACGAACTTCTCGCGGCCGTCATGGCGATGCGCCTCGTCGAGCACCACGTCGAGCACCGGGAACACGCCGCGGTGCAGGCCCTGCTTGCGCAGTTCTTCGAGCGACGCGAGCGCATGGCCGGTCTGCAGCAGCTTGATCATCTCGTCGAACAGGCGCGACTGCGGCACGTTGTCGAGCAGCGCCGCCATCTCCTTGATGGGGGCGCGCGTCTTCGGCTCGATCTCGAAGCCCAGCTTCGCGGCGAAGCGCACCACCCGGATGATGCGCACCGGGTCTTCGCGGTAGCGCGTCACCGGGTCGCCGATCATGCGCAGCACGCGCTTCTTGGCGTCCTTGATGCCGCCGTGGTAGTCGACCACGATCTCGGTCTGCGGGTCGTAGTAGAGCGCATTGACGGTGAAGTCGCGCCGGGCGGCGTCCTCGATCTGGGGACCCCACACGTTGTCGCGCAGCACGCGGCCACTGGCATCGACCACGTGGCTCTTGCCGACGAGGTCCTGCTTGGAGGTCTTCTCGTTGCCTTCGACCTGCTCGGCCGCCGCGTTGTCGAGGTAGGCCCGGAAGGTCGAGACCTCGATCACCTCGTGCTCGCGGCCGCGGCCGAACACCACGTGGACGATGCGGAAGCGCCGGCCGATGATGAAGGCGCGGCGGAACAGCGCCTTCACCTGCTCGGGCGTGGCATTGGTCGCGACGTCGAAGTCCTTGGGGCGCAGCCCCAGCAGCAGGTCGCGCACCGCGCCGCCGACGATGTAGGCCTCGTGGCCGGCTTCCTTGAGCGTGGCGACCACCTTGACGGCACGCTCGTCCACCAGCGTCGGATCGATGCCGTGTTCGGCCTTGCCTACCTCCACGCGCTTGCCGGAGACCTTCTTGGGGCCGCCGGCCGCGTTGCTGCCGTTCTTGCCGAGCAGCTTGTCAATGAATTTCTTGATCATCGAAGAGTTTCAGGATGCGCCAACCGCGCTCGCGTGCCACCGCTTCCAGAGCCGGTGACGGATTGGTCGCCACCGGATCGTTCACCCGCTCCAGCAGCGGCAGGTCGTTCGGCGAGTCACTGTAGAAGCTCACGCGCTTGAAATCGGCCAGCGAACGCCCCTGCGCCGCCAGCCATTGCTCGACCCGGGTGATCTTGCCCTCGCGGTAGGACGGCACGCCGTGGATGCGTCCGGTGATGTTACCCGTGTCGTCGCGGTGCAGCTCCACCCCGATGAGTTCGGCCACCCCGAAGGCGGCCGCGATGGGGCGGGTCACGAACTCGTTGGTGGCGGTCACGATGGCGATCGCATCACCCTGCTCGCGGTGGCGTTCCACGAGCTGCAGCGCCGCCGGCTTGAGCTGCGGCGTGATCACCTCGTCCATGAAACGCCGGTGCGCCGCGGCCCGCTCGGCCTCGGTGCGGCCGCGCCATGGCCGGGTGGTGAAGTCGATGTAGGCCTCGATGTCCAGGCGACCGGCGAGGTACTGCCTGTAGAAGGCGTCGTTGCCGGTGCGGAAGGCCTCGCCGTCGGCCCAGCCGATGCGCACCATGAACTCGCCGAAGGCATGGTCGGAGTCGAGCGGCAGCAAGGTGTGGTCGAGGTCGAACAGGGCGAGGTTCATGGCATGTCGTGGCCGCCTTCGGCCAGCATCTGCTTGAGCAGCGGCACCGTCACGGCACGCTGGTTGGCCAGCGCAAAGGTGTCCAGCCGGTCGAGCAGGGTCATCAGGAAGCCCAGGTCGCGGGCAAAGCGGGTGAGCAGGTAGCCCATCACCTCGTCGGACAGGAAGATGCCCCGGCGGTCTGCCTCGCGGCGCAGCACGGCACGCACCTCCGCCTCGGACAACGGCTCGAGCTGGAACACCAGGCCCCAGCCGAGGCGGGTGCGCAGGTCGTCGCGCAGGCGCAGGTCGACCGGCGGCACGCTGCCCGCGGCCACCACCGGAAGGCCATGCGTGGCCGCCTCGACGAACAGCGCAAAGGCCGCGTGCTGCTGGGCTTCGTCGAAGCCGTCGCAGTCGTCGAGCACGACGGCGCGCCAGCCTTCGTCGAACGCCCAGGGCGTGGCATCGCGCGGCGAAAAGCCGCCCACGCGTTCGCCGTGGAGTTCGGACTGGCGCGCCAGCGCCTGCAGCAGGTGGCTCTTGCCGCTGCCCGCCGGCCCCCACAGGTAGACGGGCGTGGCCGGCAGCGGCCGGCGGCAGAGGTGGTCCAGCGCCTGGGCGTTGCGGCCGGTGACGAAGTTCTCGAAGCTGGGCGTGGGGCCCGCGGACATCAGCAGCGGCAGCTGCTTCATGGTCTGGATCTCGAAATCGAAAGGAGCATCAGGCGCCCGAGTAGAGGCGGCTGCCCAGATAAAGGGCGCGCAGGCGGCGCACCGCCACCAGCCCGATGGCCGACAGCGGCAAGGCCACGAGCACGCCAACGAAACCCAGCAGGTGGCCGAAGGCGAGCAGGGCGAAGATCACGGTGATGGGGTGCAGCCCGATGCGCTCGCCCACCAGCCGGGGCGTGAGGAAGAAGCTCTCGACCACCTGCCCGAGTCCGAACACCGCCACCACGGCCAGCACGCCATAGAGGCTCGCGAACTGCAGCACGCCGGCCAGCAGCGCCAGCACCAGGCCGACGCCGAAGCCGAGGTAGGGAATGAACATCGCCACGCCGGTGAACACGCCCACCGGCACGGCAAGGTCGAAGCCGAAGAGGGCCAGGCCCACGCTGTAGTAGACGGCCATGATGAACATCACGAGCAGCTGGCCGCGCAGGTACTGGCCGAGCACGTAGTCGCATTCGGTGGCGAACTCGCTCACGTTGCTGCGCAGGCGCAGCGGCACCAGCTCGTGCAGCAGCCTGGCCAGGTGGTCCCAGTCGAGCATGAGGTAGAACAGCACGACCGGCACCAGGACCGCGTTGCCCAGGATCGCCAGGAGGAAGCTGCCGCCGATGCGCGCCGAACTCAGGATCGTGCCCAGCCAGTCTTCGAAGTTGGCATTGAAGTACTTGACGACGAAGCCCTTGAGGCTCTGCACATCGAGCGACACATGAATGCCGAACTGGGCCAGCCACGGCGCCAGGCGCTCGTTGGCGCGGGCGGCCAGCACCGGGATCTGCTCGCGCAGCAGCGGCAGCTCCTTGCTGAGGATGGGCACGATGAGCAGCAGCACCGCCAGGGCCAGCAGCAGCGCCAGCAGTTCGATCAGCAGGATGGCCAGCCAGCGCGGCATGCGGGTGCGCCTGGCCAGCCCTTCGGCGGCAGGGCGCAGCACGTAGGCCAGCACGGCGGCCAGCACGAAGGGCGCCAGCACCGGCGCCAGCAGCCACAGAAGCAGCACGATGGCCAGCGCGATGCCGGCCCAGGCGAGCGTGCGTTTCTGCGAGGGAGACAGCTGCATGCGGTTGACTTCGAGGGGGGTGGAGCCAGCGGGGCGAACACCCGCTTGCGCGGGGAACCGCGCGGATTCTAGTGGCCGCCCGAGGGCCGGGCCGCGCCGCGGGTTCGTTCAGTGCAGCCGGGGCCGCCGCTGGGTGCGCATTTCCTCGAGGCGCCCCGACATCGCGGCATGGTCGCGTGCACCCGGGCTGCGCGCCAGGTACTCGCTCAGGTCGGCCGCCGCCGCGTCGTACTGCCCGACCTCGGCCAGCGCCAGGCCGCGGTCGCGACGCTCCGCCCAGTCCTGCGGCAGCAGCACCACCAGGCGCTCGAGCACCGGCAGCACCCGCGGCCAGTCGCTTGCCGAGCGATGGATCTCCTTCAGGTTGCGCAGCATCCGCGCGAGCACGTCGCGCGGCGCGGCCGCCTGGAGGAAGAGTCCGAGCGGCAGGTCCTCCTCGCTCGCCAGGCCCTGGCGCCGCCGGTAGGGTGCCAGGCGTTCGTCGAGGTCTTCGCGTGACAGCGACTGCCCGCTGAAAGGGTCGATCACCACGTCGCCGTGCTGCGCGCCCGAATGCATGCGCAGCTTCACGAGGAAGTGCCCGGGGAACGACACCCCGCGCGCGGCCAGGCCGACCTGCGTGGCCAGCTCGATGTAGAGCACGCCCAGCGAGATGGGGATGCCCCGGCGCGTGCTGAGCACGCTGTGCAGGTAGCTGTTGGCGGGGTCGTAGTAGTCGTTCACGTTGCCGGCAAAGCCGAGTTCGTCGAAGAAGTAGCGGTTGAGCAGCCGCAGCTTCTGGATCGGCACCATGTCGGAGGGGATGCGCCGCTTCAACCGTTCGGCCAGCGTGTCGATCTCGGCGAGAACGCCCTGCACGTCGAGGGCGGGGTATTCGTCCTGCGCCAGCGAGGCGGCGGCCTCGGTGAGCGCGAAGCTGGCGTCGTCGGCCACCAGCATGGCGAAGTAGTCCAGGCGGGAGACCGACGCGGACGGCAGGTACTGCATGGGTTCAGTGTAGGTCGCTGCTGCTGCAGCAGGAGGGGCGGCAACCCGCAGAAACAGATTGAGACCGGGACCGGCCCGCGGGCTCAGGCTCGCTTGATGAAGGCCTTGATCCGCAGGCCGCTGGCAGCCAGCACGGTGAAGTAGACGACCACGGCTCCCAGGATCACCGCGGCCAGCCAGCCGGCGCGCAGCAGCTCGTTGGCGCCCAGCGCCACCCAGTCGAAACGCCGCGAGGCCCACAGCAGCCCCGCGCCCATCACGCCGGCGGCCACCAGCACCCGCAGCCCGAAGCCGGGCCATCCCGGCAGCGGCTGGTAGCTGCCGCGCCGCCGCAGGCCCCACAGCAGCCAGCCTGCGTTGATCAAGGCAGCCACGCCGATCGAAAGTGCCAATCCTGCGTGGCCCAGCTTCGGCACGAACACCAGGTTCATCAGCTGCGTGAGCACCAGCACCACCACCGCCACCCGTACCGGCGTGCGGATGTCCTGCCTGGCGTAGTAGCCCGGCGCCACCACCTTGAGGCCGACCAGCCCCATGAGTCCGGCGCCGTAGCCCATCAGGGCGACCACCGTCTGCTGCACGTCGTGCGCGCCGAAGGCACCCCGGTGGTAGAGCACCGACACCAGCGCCTGCGGAATGACCAGCAGGGCCACCGCGCAAGGCAAGGCCAGCAGCACCACGAGGCGCAGGCCCCAGTCGAGCAGGGCCGAGTAGCCGGCGGCGTCGTCCCGGGCCTGGGCGGCCGACAGCTGGGGCAGCAGCACCACGCCCAGCGCGACGCCGAGCAGCGCCGTCGGGAACTCCATCAGCCGGTCGGCATAGGTGAGCCACGACACGGCACCAGCGCCGAGCTGGGTGGCGATCTGCGTGTTGATCAGCAGCGAGATCTGGGCGACCGACACGCCCAGCAGCGCAGGGGCCATCTGCCTGAGCACGCGATGCACGCCGTCGTGCGACCAGGCCGCGCGAATGGCCCGCGGGCCCAGCCCGATGCGCGGCAACGCACCGATCTTCAGCAGCGCCGGCACCTGCACGGCCAGCTGCAGCAGCCCGCCCACCATGACGCCGGCCGCCAGCGCATAGATGGGCTCGATGCCCCAGCCCTGGAAACGCGGCACCAGCAGCCAGGCCGCCGCGATGAAACTCAGGTTCAGCAGCACCGGGGTGGCGGCGGGCACCGCGAAGCGCTTCCAGGTGTTCAGGATGCCGGCCGACAGCGCCACCAGCGACATGAAGCCGATGTAGGGGAACATCCAGCGGGTGAGCCCGGTGGCCACGTCGAAGCCGCCGCTCTGGCGCAGGCCCTCGCCGATGAGCAGCACCAGCAGCGGCGCCCCCACCACCCCCAGCACGCAGGTGACCAGCAGGGCCCAGAACAGCACGGTGGCCACCGCGTCGATCAGCCGGTGGGTGGTCTCGTCGCCCTCGGCGGCGCGGCTGGCCGCCAGGATGGGGACGAAGGCCTGCGAAAACGCGCCTTCGGCGAACAGCCGCCGCAGCAGATTGGGGATGCGGAACGCCACGTTGAAGGCGTCGGTCATCGCGCTGGCCCCGAAAGCCGCCGCCACCATCTGCTCGCGTACGAGCCCCGTGATGCGCGACGCCAGGGTGAGCAGGGAAACCAGGGAAGCGGCGCGCAGCAGGTTCATTCGGCAGGTTCTTTTCGGTCGCAGGCGGTCCCGGCCGGGACGAAAGCGGGCGCGATTATAGGAAGTGCCTACTAACGCCTCGACGGCCGGCTATCGGAAGCAGGCGTTGCGTGCTACACTCGCCGGCTTTCCAGCCGTTCACCTGGGGTAAATACACACATGGCCACCTCCTCCAAAGCCAAGAAAAAGACGGTTCGACTGGCGTCGGGCCGCAAGCGCGCGCGTCAGGACGTCAAGCTGAACGCGGCGAATTCCTCCCTGCGCTCGAAGTTCCGCACCGCCATCAAGGGCGTGCTGAAGGCCGTGTCGGCCGGCGACAAGAGCAAGGCTGCTGAAACCTTCAAGTCCGCCCAGAGCGTGATCGACTCGATCGCCGACAAGGGCATCTTCCACAAGAACAAGGCCGCTCGCTACAAGAGCCGCCTGTCTGCCAAGGTCAAGGCGCTGGCTGCCTGAACCCGAATCCCAGGTGAACGAAGGCCCGCGCAAGCGGGCCTTTTCATTTGTGGCGGGGCTGCCCGGGCTCGGGCAGCAGGCAGGCCTCGATGACCTGCAGGTTGTTGTCCCGGGCGAAGTTCATCACGAAGTCCCAGGCCATCACCTCGATGTCCCGCAGCGCCTCGTTGACCACCACGCATTTCACGCCGTCGATCACCGTGGGCACGCAGTAGGGCGAGTAGCCGATGTGCGCCCCCGGCCCGCGCAGGCCGCCGCCGGGCCGGAAGCAGGACATGGCGCCCGCCAGGCGCTCGGCCCAGTCGCTCGGCCGGAAGGTCTTGCCGTCCCTGGTGAGGCCCTGGATGAAAACTTCGCGGGGTTTGGACGGCGGCGTGGACACGGTACGGCGGACAGGCGGAGCGCGAACGCGAAACGCGTATTGTGCTGCAGCGCAACAGCCTGCCGGAACCGGGCGCGCATGGCCGCGGGTGATTCATCACGCACTCTTAGAATGTTGCAGGCGCGGCCCCTCTTCCGGTCCGCGCCCTTTTCTTTTGGAGCCAGACGATGACCGACACCGTGACCCCGAGCGCCTCCCACGTGATGAACACCTACGGCCGCCTGCCGTTTGCGCTGTCGCATGGCCGAGGCGTCCGCGTGTGGGACACGCAGGGGCGCGAGTACCTCGACGCGCTCGCCGGCATCGCGGTCAACACGCTCGGCCACGCACACCCGAAGCTGGTGCCGGCGCTGCAGGACCAGGTGGCCAGGCTGATCCACTGCTCCAACTACTACCAGATGCCCCTGCAGGAGCAGCTCGCCGCCAAGCTGTGCGAGCTGTCGGGCCTGTCGAATGTGTTCTTCGGCAACTCGGGGCTCGAAGCCAACGAGGGCGCCATCAAGATCGCCCGCAAGTACGGCCACGACAAGGGCATCGAGCTGCCGGAGATCGTGGTCTACGAACGCGCCTTCCACGGCCGCTCGATCGCCACGCTGTCGGCCACCGGCAATGCCAAGGTGCAGAAGGGCTTCGAACCGCTGGTGCCGGGGTTCGTGCGGGTGCCGCTGAACGACATCGCAGCCGTGGAGGAAGTGGCCAAGACGCGGCCCAACGTGGTGGCGGTGTTCCTCGAGACCATCCAGGGCGAAGGCGGCATCAATCCCGCGCGCGCGGAATACCTCCAGGCGGTGCGCCGCATCTGCGACCAGCGCGGCTGGCTGCTCATGATCGACGAGGTGCAGTGCGGTGTCGGCCGCACCGGCAAGTGGTTCGCGCACCAGTGGGCCGGCATCAAGCCCGACGTGATGCCGCTGGCCAAGGGCCTGGCCGGCGGCGTGCCGGTGGGCGCCATCGTCTGCGGGCCGAAGGCCGCCAACGTGCTGGGTCCGGGCAACCACGGCACCACCTTCGGCGGCAACCCGCTGGCCATGCGCGCCGGCCTCGAGACGTTGCGCATCATGGAAGAGGACAAGCTGCTCGACAACGCCGCTCGCCAGGGTGCTTTGCTGAAGGCCGAGTTCGAGCGCGAGTTCGCCGGCAACCCGGGCGTGGTGGAAATCCGCGGCCAGGGCCTGATGATCGGCATCGAGCTCGACCGCCCCTGCGGCGAGCTGCTGGGCCGCGCCGCCGAGGCCGGGCTGCTGATCAGCGTGACGGCCGACAAGGTGGTGCGCCTGCTGCCGGCGCTCATCCTGACCGAGGCCGAGGCGCGCGAGATCGTCACCCGCCTGGTGCCCCTGATCAAGGACTTCCTCGCCGCCAAGCCGGCTGCCTGAGCGCGATGAACATGAAACCCGGCCAGACTCTCAGCAAGCACTACCTGCAGTTCAAGGACTTCCGCGCCGAGGAATACGCCTACCTGTTCGAGCGCACCGCCATCATCAAGAAGCGCTTCAAGAACTACGAGAAGTACCAGCCGCTGGTCGACCGCACGCTGGCGATGATCTTCGAGAAGGCCAGCACGCGCACCCGCGTGAGCTTCGAGGCCGGCATGTACCAGATGGGCGGCTCGGTGGTGCACCTCACCACCGGCGACAGCCAGCTGGGCCGGGCCGAGCCGGTGGAAGACTCGGCGCGCGTCATCAGCCGCATGGTCGACCTGGTGATGATCCGCACCTTCGAGCAGGCCAAGATCGAACGCTTCGCCGCGCACTCGCGCGTGCCGGTGATCAACGGCCTCACCAACGAGTTCCACCCCTGCCAGATCCTCGCGGACCTGTTCACCTACATCGAGCACCGCGGCGCCCTGCAGGGCAAGGTGGTGGCCTGGGTGGGCGACGGCAACAACATGGCCAACACCTGGCTGCAGGCCGCCGAGATCCTGGGCTTCACCGTGCACGTGAGCACCCCCAGCGGCTACGGCATCGACCCCGCCGTGGCCGGCATCTCCGACACCGGCTGCTACAAGGTCTTCAAGGACCCGATGGACGCCTGCCGGGGCGCCCACCTCGTGACCACCGACGTGTGGACCAGCATGGGCTACGAGGCCGAGAACGAGGAGCGCCGCAAGGCCTTCGCCGACTGGTGCGTCGACGCCGAGATGATGGGCGTGGCGCGCAAGGATGCGCTGTTCATGCACTGCCTGCCGGCACATCGCGGCGAGGAAGTGGCCGCCGAGGTGATCGACGGGCCGCAGTCGGTGGTATGGGATGAAGCAGAGAACCGGATGCACGTGCAGAAGGCCCTGATGGAATACCTGCTGCTGGGACGCATCGGCTGACCCCACGTCGCGGGCCCGGCAGTCCATGAAGCTCGCCATCCTCACCGACCTGCATGCCAACCGCGAGGCGGTGCAGACCTGCCTGGCGCAGGCCCGGGCGGCCGGCGTCGACCGGTTTGCCTTCATCGGCGACTACGTCGGCTACGGAGCCGACCCGGCCTGGGTGGTCGACCAGGTGCGCAGCCTGGTCGAGCAGGAGAGCGCGCTGGCGGTGCTCGGCAACCACGACAACGCCACCGTGCGGGAACCGTCGGCCGCGATGGACCCGGAGGCCGCGGCCACCTCGCAGTGGACCCGCTCGCAGCTCGACGCGTCGCAGCTGAAGTTCCTGGGATCGCTGCCGCTCACCGCCACGCTCGGCCACTGCCTGTTCGTGCATGCCAACGCCTGGGCACCGGCCGAATGGGGCTACATCCACAGCCGCGGCGACGCGGTGCGCAGCCTGCAGGCCACCGACCGCCTCTACACCTTCTGCGGGCACGTCCACGAGCCGCGCCTGTACCACATGTCCGCCACCGCCAAGGTGCTCGACTTCCAGCCGGTGCCGGGCGTGGCCGTGCCGCTGCTGCCCACGCGGCGCTGGCTGGTGATCCCGGGGTCGGCGGGCCAGCCGCGCGACGCCAACCCGGCCGTCTGCTGGGCCAGCTTCGACACCGAGTCGCTCGAGCTGGTGCTGCACCGCGTGCCCTACGACTTCGAGACCGCGGCCGCCAAGGTGCTGGCCGCCGGCCTGCCGTCGCGCTGGGCCGAACGCCTGCGCACCGGGGTCTGAGCCATGACGGGCGGCGCGGTCGGCCTCGGTACGGCGGCAGGCGTGGTGTTCGAGCCGGGCGCCGTGATCGACGGCTTCGTGCTCGGCGAAAGGCTGCACCAGGGCGGCATGGCCACGCTGTGGAGCGTCACGCACCCGCAGCACAGCCTGCCGATGCTGATGAAGACGCCGCACCTGCGCGACGGCGACGACGCCTCGGCCATCGTCGGCTTCGAGGTCGAGCAGATGATCCTGCCGCGGCTGCAGGGGCCGCACGTGCCGCGCTTCATTGCGCGCGGCGACTACACGCGCCGCCCCTGGATCGTGATGGAGCGCATCGCCGGCGAGTCGCTGCGCCCGCGGCTCGACGCCGCGCCGCTGCCGCTGGCGGAGGTGGTCGCCACCGGCGTGCGCATCGCGCAGGCGCTGCACGAGCTGCACCGGCAGCACGTCATCCACCTCGACGTGAAGCCGAGCAACGTGATGTTCCGCCCCGGGGGCGAGGCGGTCCTGATCGACTTCGGCCTGTCGCACCACGACCAGCTGCCCGACCTGCTGGACGAGGAATTCCTGCTGCCGCTGGGCACCGGCCCGTACATGTCGCCCGAGCAGGTGCAGTTCGTGCGCGACGAACCGCGCAGCGACCTGTTTTCGCTGGGCGTGATGCTCTACCACCTGCTCACCGGCGAGCGGCCGTTCGGCGCGCCCACCAGCGTGCGCGGGCTGCGCGAGCGGCTCTACACCGAGCCGGTGCCGCCGCGCGCGCTGCGGCCGGACTGCCCGCCGTGGCTGCAGGAGGTCGTGCTGCGCTGCCTGGAAGTGCAGGCCGAGCGCCGCTACGCCACCGCGGCGCACCTGGCCTTCGACCTGCAGAACCCCGCCGAGGTCGAGCTCACCCCCCGTGCCGAACGCCTGCAGGCCGCCAGCCGCTGGACGCGCATGAAGCGCTGGTGGCAGGCCGCGGGCGCCGAGCCGGTGCGGCAGCAGGCGGCTCATGCGCAGGTCGAGCGCAACCCGGTGGTCATGGCGGCGGTGGACACCTCGGCCTCGCCGCAGCTTTCGGCTGCGCTGCGCGACAACGTGCTGCGCCTGCTGGGCGGCCTGCCGTCGGCGCGGCTCGCCTGCGTGAGCGTGCTCAAGACCAACCTCATCGGCATGGACGAGACCGTCGATGCCCAGGGCCGCCACCTGCACATGCAGCGCCTCATCGAACTCAAGCACTGGGCGCACGGCCTGCGCGAGGCGCTGGGCTGGCGCGAGGACCATCGCGTGACCTGCCAGGTGCTGGAGTCGCCCGACGTCGCCGGCGCGCTGCTCGGCTATGCCCAGCGCAACCAGGTCGACCACATCATCATCGGCGCGCGCGGCGCCTCCACGCTGCGGCGCTACCTCGGCAGCGTGTCTTCCGAGGTCTCGGCCGCGGCCGAGTGCACCGTCACCGTGGTGCGGGCCGTGCACGACGGCCGCGGCGAGCCCGCGTCATGAACCCGTGCATCACCTGCGGTGCCTGCTGCGCCAGCTTCCGGGTGGACTTCGCCCGCGATGAGCTGCAAAGCGAAGGCGGCCAGGTTCCCGACGGCCTGGCGGTCGAGGTGACCGGATCGACCTGCCGCATGCGCGGCACCGACCACGCGCGGCCGCGCTGCGCGGCGCTGGTGGGCACGGTGGGCGAACGCGCCAGCTGCGGCATCTACGAATGGCGCCCCGGACCGTGCCGCGAGTTCGGCATGCTGGCGCCGCTGGGCCGCGGCGACGAGGCCTGCAGCCGGGCGCGCGCCCGGCACGGGCTGCCGCCGCTCGAAGCCGCGTGCTAGAGTCCCGCGCCTTTGCAGCGCCCCTGCCGCCACCCGCACGGACCGATGAGCCTGCCCCCCGAACACCTGCTGCGTCCCTCCCTCTCCACCACCGAGACACCGCGCCGGGCGCCCTTCGGCCTGCAGACCGCTTTCCTCGCGTCCTTCTTCGGCGGCCCGTTCACCGCCGTGGCGATGCAGGGCCTCAACGCCTGGCGGCTGTCGCGCCTGAAGGGCGACGCCTGGTGGATCCTGGCGTGCCTCGCGGCCTACGCGGCATTCGAGTGGTGGATGCAGCTTGCGCCCGCCGGCCTCGAGGCGCGCCGGTGGATGGAGGCCGAATGGGGCACTGGCGTCGAACGCATCCTGCGGCGCCTGATCGCACTGCTCATCTTCGCCCTGGGCATGCTGGCGCACCGCAGCGAGCAGCGTGCCGCCGACCTGCTGGGCATGCCGCGTCCGGACGGCTTCAAGGTCGGCGTCGGCCTCATCGCCTTCGGCTGGGGGGCTTCGGCGCTCTGGCTGGCGCTGCTGTCCTGAATCACGAGAGACGCCTCCCCGCATGGACACCATCACGCCCGAAAACGCCGAACTGCAGGCCAGCGAACTGCTTGACCGACGTCGTACCACGCAGGCGCGCGCGCTGCTGGGCGAGGCGCTGCAGCGCGATCCGGCCCACCCGGGCCTGCTGCTGCAGCTGGCGCGCGCGCACTACCTCGAAGACCGGCATGGCGAAGCGCGCCAGGTGGTCGAGCGGCTGCTTGCCACCGCGCCCGACCACTACGGCGCCCGCGTGCTGCTGTTCGAGCTGCTGATGGCCGACGACGAGAAGGCCGAGGCCGAGCAGGTGGTGCTGGCCCTGCTCAAGAGCTATCCCCGGGACCCGGACCTCTACGCCCGCTATGCGCGGCTCATGCTGCGCGCGCTGCAGTTCACCAAGGCGCGTGCGCTGGTGGCGCAGGCGCTGCGCCTCGACCCCCAGGACGAAGCCGCCCTGGGTGCGCAGGTGCTGTGCGACCTGGTCGAGCTGCCCAGGGGCACCGACAGCCGTGCGCTGTCGCAGCTGCTGGCCGCCAACCCCGACGACCTGTACACCCTGTCGCTTGTGATGACGGCGCTGGCCCAGGAAGGCCGCAACCGCGCGGCGCTGCGCATTGCCCAGGGGCTGCTGCGCGCCCAGCCCGGCAACCCGCATTGGCTGGAGGTGGTGCGCGACCTGCGCATGCAGACCCACTGGACCATGCTGCCCCTGTGGCCGCTGCAGCGCTGGGGCTGGGGCGCCTCGATCGCGCTGTGGATCGGCGCCGTCCTGCTGTTGAACCTGCTGGCGCGCAGCGCCCCGGGAGTGGTGTCGGTGCTGAACCCGCTGCTGTGGGGCTATGCGATCTACAGCTGGGTGTGGCCGCCCCTGCTGCGGCGCTGGCTCACGCGCGGCTGACGCACGGCGCGAAGGCCACCACCATCTCCCAGCAAGGGCCGCCTCCATGAGCAACGAGACGATGACACGCGAAGAATTCGAGCGGCAGCTCCTGAACGATCCCTTCAGCATCCCGCTGCGGGCCCGCTACGTGCGCCTGCTGCTCGACGAGCAGCACCACGAGCTCGCGCTCACCCAGGCCGAACTGCTGTGCCGCCAGGCGCCCGGCGACCCGGCCTGTGCCGTGCTGGCGGCGCGTGCGCTGCTGGCGCAGGACCGCAAGAGCGAAGCCTTGAGCCGCTATGCCCTGGCCGAGCGGCTCGAAGGTTTCGAGCCGGACGCGCAACTCGAGGCGCTCCATGCCCAGGCCCGCCGCGCGCAGGGGCCCATGCTGCAGCTGGTGTCGGCCGGCACCGGCGCCGGCGCGGAAGTGCGTTCGATCCAGCAGGTCAGCGAGGAGAAGGTCCGCTTCTCCAGCATCGTGGGCATGGAGGAGCTGAAGAAGACCATCCGGCTCAAGATCATCGAGCCGTACCTGAACCCGGGCCTGTTCGCGAAGTTCCGCGTCAAGGCGGGCGGCGGCATCCTGCTGTACGGCCCGCCGGGCTGCGGCAAGACCATGATCGCCCGCGCAGTGGCCAACGAGTGCAACGCTGCCTTCGTGAGCGTGGGCATCGCAGACGTGCTGAACATGTGGCTGGGCGAGAGCGAGCGCAACCTGGCGGCCATGTTCGACAAGGCGCGCGCCCAGGCGCCGTGCGTGCTGTTCTTCGACGAGCTCGACGCGCTCGCGTACTCGCGCTCGAAGGCTTCGACCGCCAGCACGCGCACCGTGGTCAACGAGTTCCTGAACCAGCTCGACGGCGTCGGCAACGACAACCGCAACGTGCTGGTGCTGGCCGCCACCAACATGCCCTGGGACGTGGATGCCGCCATGAAGCGTCCCGGCCGCTTCTCGCGCCAGATCTTCGTGCCTCCGCCCGATCGCGACGCCCGCCGGGCGATGCTCGACACCAAGCTCACCGGCGTGCCGCTGGGCAGCCTCGACCTCGACCGCGTGGCCGCGGCGACCGAGCACTACTCCGGCGCCGACATGGACGGCCTCATCGAGCTGGCCAAGGAAAGCGCGCTGGCCGACAGCCTGCACAGCGGGCGCGAACGCGCGCTCGAGCAGGCCGACTTCGACACGGCCCTGGCCCAGCTGCAGCCGTCCACGCTCGAATGGCTGCGCTCGGTGCGCAACATCGTCAAGTACGCAGGCGACGACGGCAGCTACAAGGACGTCGAGAAGCACCTGAAGCAGGTCCGGCTGATCTAGGCCTCAACCCCGTTCGCGCGCGTCCTGCGTTTGAGACTCCAGCGGTGCCAGCCGGCACCCGGTGGCCCAGACCAGAAAGGACGCCCATGCCCCCCACCCCCTACCGTGCACGCGGCCTGGCCGCGCTGATGGCGGCCGCCGTGCTGGTGGCCTGCTCCACCTCCGACACGCGCGGCGGCGACGCCCCCACCGCGAGCCCGCCGCCCGCCGTCGAAAGCAAGGCGGCTGTCGATGCGCAGGCCCGCGCCAAGGAAGGCGAGCGCGCCAGGCGGGAGGCCATCGCCTCGCAAGTGCATCGGCCGGCGCAGCTGCAGGCCCATCACCCTCAGGTAGCGCCTGCTGCGACAGCGGCCATGAGCGGGGGCATCGCGATCGCGCCGCCCGCCCCGGCCATGGAGCGCGACGCCAGCTACACCGGCATCACCACGCGAGCGGCACCGGCACACCCCGTCCGGCGCGTGGCCGAGACGCCGGTGTCCACCTTCTCGATCGACGTGGACACCGGCTCCTACAGCAGCGTGCGCGGCCTCGTGCGCCGCGGCGCGTCGGTGCCCGCGGCGGCGGTGCGTGCCGAGGAGATGCTCAACTACTTCAGCTATGACGACCCGCGCCCCGAGGCACTGGGCTCGAAGCTGCCGTTCGCGGTGCGCACCGAACTCGCGCCCAGCCCGTGGAACGCCGGCAACCACTTGCTGCGCATCGGCATCCAGGCCGCCGACCCGGCGCAGGACAGGCTGCCGCCGGCCAACCTGGTGCTGCTGATCGACGTGTCGGGCTCCATGAACATCCCGCAGAGCCTGCCGCTGGTGAAGGAAGCCATGCTGGCCTTCGTGGAGCAGCTGCGCGAGCAGGACCGCGTGGCCATCGTCACCTACGCCGGCAGCACGCGGGTTGCGCTGCCGTCCACGCCAGGGCACGAGAAGACCCGCATCCGTGAAGCGATCGAAGCCCTGCAGGCCGGCGGCAGCACGGCCGGTGCCTCCGGCCTGCGGCTGGCCTACCAGCAGGCGCGCCAGGGCTACATCCAGGGCGGCATCAACCGCATCCTGCTGGCCACCGACGGCGACTTCAACGTCGGCGTCACCGACATCGACCAGCTCAAGGAGATCGTCGCGGCCGAACGCAAGAGCGGGATCGGGCTTTCGACGCTGGGCGTGGGCCATGCGAGCTACAACGACGCGCTGATGGAAGCGGTGGCCGACGTGGGCGACGGCAAGTACTCCTTCCTCGACACCGTGGCCGAGGCGCGCAAGGTGCTGGTGCACGAGTTCCGCTCCACCCTGGCCACGGTGGCCGGCGACGTGAAGCTGCAGCTCGAGTTCAACCCGGCGGTGGTGAAGGAATACCGGCTCATCGGCTACGACAACCGTGCGCTGCGCGAGGAAGACTTCGCCAACGACCGCGTCGATGCGGGCGACATCGGCGCAGGCCACCATGTGACGGCGCTGTACGAGGTCACGCTGCAGGGCCAGGCAGGCCTGCTGCCCGAGCGCCGCTATCCGGCCAACCGCGTCGAGCCCGAAGCACGCGGCAAGACGAACGAGCTGGCCTGGCTGCGCATTCGCTACAAGGCCCCGGGCAGCGACGCCAGCGCACTGATAGAGCAGCCGGTCGATGGCGGGGCCCAGGCCTTCGAGCAGGCCTCCACCGACCTGCGCTTCGCTGCCGCGGTGGCCGGCTATGCGCAGGTGCTGGCCGGCAGCCCCTACACCGGCCGCTGGACGCTCGACGACAGCGCGAGGCTGGCCGCCGCCTCGCTGGGCCGCGACCCGCACGGCCAGCGTGCCGAGTTCGTGGCGCTGGTACGAGAAACCTCGGCGCTGCTGGCCCGGCGCGGCGGCAACGACACGCCCCCGATCGCCGAATTTGCTGCGCCCGCGACGCGGTGAGATCGGAGAACTATCGGAACTCGCGGGGTCGTTGGAATTAACCGACACCACGACCCAAATGCCGGTGCTACGGTGCCGGCCATGAAAAAGCTCTGGGACATTTCGCCCCCCGTCAGCGAGGCCTCGCCGGTGTTCCCCGGCGACACGGCCTACCAGCAGCGGTTCGTGGCGACCATCGGCCCCGGCTGCCCGGTCAACGTGAGCGCCATCACGCTGACGCCGCACGTGGGCGCGCATGCCGACGCACCGCTGCACTACGACAACGCAGGCGCCGCCATCGGCGCGGTGGACCTGGCGCCCTACCTGGGGCGCTGCCGGGTGATCCACAGCATCGGCCGCGGACCGCTCGTCGAGTGGCAGCACATCGAGCACGCGCTCCATGACCTGCCTCCGCGCCTGCTGGTGCGCACCTACCGGCACGCGCCGCTCGACCGCTTCGACACGCAGCTCGCCGCCTATGCGCCCGACACCCTCGAACGCCTGGCCGACCTGGGCGTGCGGCTCGTCGGCATCGACACCGCCAGCATCGACCCGGCCGACAGCAAGACGCTCGACAGCCACCAGGTGATCCGCCGGCGCGACGTGCGCGTGCTCGAGAACCTCGTGCTCGACGAGGTGCCCGAAGGCGACTACGAGCTGATCGCCCTGCCCTTGAAGCTCATGACCTGCGACGCGAGCCCCGTGCGGGCCGTGCTGCGAGAACTCTGATGACCACCACAAGACAAGACTGCCTGGCGCGCGACGCCGCCGACCCCTTGCGCGAATTGCGCAGCCTGTTCGACATTCCCGAGGACACCATCTACCTCGACGGCAACTCCCTCGGCGTGATGCCGAGGGCCACGCCGCAGCGCGTGGCGCAGGTCGTGCAGCACGAATGGGGCCGCGATCTCATCAAGAGCTGGAACACGGCCGGCTGGATCCACCTGCCGCAACGCGTGGGCGACAAGATCGCGCAACTGGTGGGCGCCGGCCCCGGCGAGCTGGTGGTGGCCGACTCCACCTCGGTGAACCTGTTCAAGGTGCTGACCGCGGCCCTGCGCATCACCGACGAGGACGCGCCCGAGCGCAACGTCATCGTCTCCGAACGCAGCAACTTCCCCACCGACCTCTACATCGCCGAAGGCCTGGCCCGCTCCCAGGGCTACGAGCTCGTGCTGGTGGAGCCGGACGAGATCGCCGCGCACCTGAACGAGCGCCTCGCCGTGCTGATGCTCACCCAGGTGAACTACCGCACCGGCCGCGTGCACGACATGGCCGCCCTGACCGCCGCGGCCCACCGGGCCGGCGCGCTGGTGGTGTGGGACCTGTGCCATTCGGCCGGCGCCCTGCCGGTGGACCTGAAAGGCGCGGACGCCGACTTCGCGGTGGGCTGCGGCTACAAGTACCTGAACGGCGGCCCGGGTGCGCCGGCCTTCGTGTGGGCGCACCCGCGCCATGCCGGCCGCTTCTGGCAGCCGCTGTCGGGCTGGATGGGGCATGCGGAGCC
This sequence comes from uncultured Rivibacter sp., assembly GCA_946481025.1. The sequence continues at coordinate 8,406 of CAMLNA010000045.1, read as the reverse complement.
GTTCGAGTTCACGCCCGAATACCGGCCGGCCACCGGCATCACCCGCTACCTGTGCGGCACGCCGCCGGTGATTTCGCTGGCCGCGCTGGAATGCGGCGTCGACACGCTGCTGGCCGTGCAGCCCCTGGGCGGGCTGGCCGCCCTGCGAACCAAGTCCATCGCGCTCACCGAGCTGTTCATCGAGCTGGTCGAGTCGCGCTGCAAGGGCCACGGCCTTTCGCTGGCGTCGCCGCGCGATGCCGGCATCCGCGGCAGCCAGGTGTGCTTCGCGCACGACAGCGGCGGCTACGCCATGGTGCAGGCGCTCATCGCCCGCGGCGTGATCGGCGACTTCCGTGCCCCCGACGTGCTGCGCTTCGGCTTCACGCCGCTCTACACCAGCTACACCGACGTGTGGGACGCGGTGGAGCATTTCGTGCAGGTGCTCGAGCAGGACGAATGGCGCGAAGCCCGCTTCAACCAACGCGCCGCAGTGACCTGACGCAGCGACCCGAAGACATGAACCCGAACAAGACCTCCGAACAGATCGTCCACGACGAAAAGGCCCAGCTCGACTTCTCGAAGGACATGAGCTACGGCGACTACCTGCAGCTCGACCAGATCCTGTCGGCGCAGAAGCCGCTGTCGCCCGAGCACAACGAGATGCTCTTCATCGTGCAGCACCAGACCTCGGAGCTGTGGATGAAGCTGATGCTGCACGAGCTGCGCGCCGCGATCGCGGCGGTGGCGAACGACGAGCTGCCGCCGGCCTTCAAGATGCTCGCGCGCGTCTCGAAGATCATGGAACAGCTGGTGCACGCCTGGGACGTGCTGGCCACGATGACGCCGCCGGAGTATTCGGCCATCCGGCCCTACCTCAGCAACAGCAGCGGCTTCCAGAGCTGGCAGTACCGCTGCGTCGAGTTCGCCCTGGGCAACAAGAACGCCGCCATGCTCAAGCCCCACGCGCACAGCGCGGCGCGGCTGGCCGAGGTGCAGGCCGCGTATGAAGCGCCTTCGCTGTACGACGAAGCGCTGCGCCTGCTGGCCCGCCGCGGGCTGGCGGTGCCGGCCACCCACACGCAGCGCGACTGGACCCAGCCCTACGCCGAAAGCGCCGAGGTCGAGCAGGCCTGGCTCACCGTGTACCGCAGCCCGCAGCAGCACTGGGACCTCTACCAGCTGGGCGAGGAACTCACCGACCTCGAAGACGCCTTCCGGCTGTGGCGCTTCCGTCACGTCACCACGGTGGAGCGGGTGATCGGCTTCAAGCGCGGCACCGGCGGCACCTCCGGCGTGGGCTACCTGCGCAAGATGCTCGACGTGGTGCTGTTCCCCGAGATCTGGAAGCTGCGAACCGACCTGTAGCGCGGCCTCGCGTACGACCCGGCACGAAAACCCTGCGCGTGGACGTATCCTCGCGGCTTATGTACGCGCAGTTCTTCGGCCTCCAGCACGAGCCCTTCTCCATCGCGCCCGACCCTCGCTACCTGTTCATGAGCGAGCGGCACCGCGAGGCGCTCGCCCACCTGCTGTACGGCCTGCGCGGCGGTGGCGGCTTCGTGCTGCTGTCGGGCGAGATCGGCGCGGGCAAGACCACCGTGTGCCGCTGCTTCCTCGAGAAGATCCCCAAGCGCTGCAACGTCGCCTACATCTTCAACCCCAAGCTCACGGTCGAGGAGCTGCTCAAGACCATCTGCGACGAGTTCCGCATCCCGGTGCATCACGACGGCCCGGGCGTCGCCACCATCAAGGACTACCTCGACCCGCTCAACGAGTTCCTGCTCAAGACCCACGCGGTCGGGCAGAACAACGTCCTCATCATCGACGAGGCGCAGAACCTCTCGGCCGACGTGCTGGAGCAGCTGCGCCTGCTCACCAACCTCGAGACCAACGAACGCAAGCTGCTGCAGATCATCCTGATCGGCCAGCCGGAGCTGCGCACCATGCTCGCGCGGCCCGAGCTCGAGCAGCTGGCGCAGCGGGTGATCGCCCGCTTCCACCTCGAAGCGCTCTCCGAGCGTGAAACCGCGCAGTACGTGCGCCACCGCCTGGGCGTGGCCGGCCTCACCACCACCATGCCATTCGACCGCCAGGCGAGGCGGCGCATCCACCAGCTGTCGCGCGGCATCCCCCGCCGCATCAACCTGCTGTGCGACAGGGCCCTGCTGGGTGCCTACGCCAGCGGGCGCAACCGGGTCGATCGCGAGGTGGTCGAGAAGGCCGCCGGGGAAGTCTTCGGCGCCGTGGAGCCGGCACCGGCCGCACCGGCCTGGGCCGCCTTCGGCTACGGCCGTGTTGCGGCCCTCGGCGGACTCGGCGTGGTGGCCGGTGCGGCGCTGTTCGGCATCGTCAGCTGGGCCGTGGACCGCGGTCCGGCACCGGGCACGGCCGCCGTCGCGAATGCGGCGCCGGCCGCTGCCTCGGCGGCGGCGTCGGGCGTGGCCGCCGCTGCGGCGCCCGCTGCGGCTCGGCCGGCAGTGGCGGTGGCGGCAGCCAGCGCGGTACCGGTGGCGGCTTCCGCGGTGCCGGTGGCGGCCAGCCCCGCGCCGGCTGCCGCCTTCAAGCCGCAGCAACGCGACGAAAAGGAAGCCTGGCGCGAACTGGCCTCGTTGTGGAGCGTGCCGCTGGCCGCCGGCGACGCCGCGCCGTGCGAAGCCGTCGTGCGCCGGCAGCTGCAATGCTTCAGGGGCAGCGGCGGGCTCGCGCTGGTACGCCAGCTCGACCGCCCGGGCATCCTCACGCTGCGCGACGAGGACGGCAAACCCGTCTACGTGCTGCTCACCGGCCTCACGAAACAGAGCGCCACCTTGCGCAGCGGCGGTGTCTCCCACACCCTGCCGCTCAGTTCGCTGGCCAGCGTGTGGCGCGGCGAGTTCGCCACGCTGTGGCGCACGCCGCCCGCCTGGGCCAGGAAGATCGGCGAGGGCGACTCCGGGCCGGCCGCGCAGTGGCTGGCCGCCCACCTGGCACGCTTCGAAGGCAAGCCCGCGCCGGCTGCCGGCCAGGCCGTGATGGACGCCACGATGAAGGCCCGCCTGCACACCTTCCAGCTGGCGCAGGGGCTCAGGCCCGATGGCGTGGCCGGCCCGGTGACCCTGATGCTGCTCAACCGCGCCACCGGCGTCGAGGAGCCGCAACTTCAGGTCGAGACAGCCTCGAACTGACGCACGAGAGATCCGCATGTCCTACATCCTCGATGCCTTGAGACGGGCCGACTCGGAACGCGAGCGCGGCGCGGTGCCCGACATCCATGCGCAGCCGGTGCCGGCCGTGGCCGACGATGCCGACACCGACACCGGCTCGGGACGCCGTGCCATCCCGACAGCCGTGTGGGTGGTGGTGGCACTGCTGCTGGCCCTCATCGCATGGCTGCTGTGGCAGCTGCTCGGCCGTGCCGAACCCCACCGGGAGCCGCCTGCGCCCGCCATGGCCATGGCCGCGGCACCCACCCCGGCGCCGCCCCCGGCATTGCCGCCGCCCGCGCCGCAACCGCAACCGCAACAGCAGCCGCAAAGCGCTGCGGTGGCGCCCGCGCTCGAGCCGGCGCCACCGCTGCGGCTGCCTGCCGAGCCGCCTGCGCCGCCACCACCGCAGCAACAGCCACAGCAGCAGCAACAGGCCGATGCAGGCAAGAGCCGCATCCATGCACGGCACGAACTGCCGGGTCACATCCAGCGCGAGCTGCCGCAGTTTTCGATCGGCGGATCGGTGTATTCGGAAGACCCGGCGAAGCGCTTCGTCGTCATCAACGGCTCGATCGTCCACGAGGGCGACAAGCCGCTGCCCGGCCTGGTGCTCGAGCAGATCAAGCTCAAGTCGGCGGTACTGCGCTACAAGGACTACCGCTACGAGATCGGCTACTGAATCCTGCGCCGTGAACGGGCGTCGCCAATCAGCGACCAGCGGCCCCTGTCGTCGATAGGCGACGCACAACCGCATCACTCCGTCGCCACGCGGCGACGCATTGCCGAACCAGGGCATGACGGAGGCACGCAAAACTACAACGGATGCGAGTTGTCACGGTGCCCGTGTCATCCAATGGCAGGTAAGGTCCGTTGTGCCTGAGCCGACAACGGCAAGAGGTTTTCACCATGCCCAAGACACCGCCCACCGATCTGCCTCCGAGCAAGGACCAGCGCTTCGAGCCCATGCAGGACAAGGGCCGCAAGTTCGAGCCGTTCTACATCCCCGCGATCGGCAGCGACCGCCGCAGCATGGCGCGCGCGCGCCAGCTGGACCAGAAGCGCTGACCCTCGCATCGCGGCGGGCCGCCTGTCCGCCGCCCCCGCGCTCCCCCTCCCCGCATCCCGTTCTCCCGGCGTAGCATGGCCCGGCCATGCTGATGCGCCGCACGCCCGCCCCTCCGCTCGATGCGCTGATCGAATGCCTGTGGCATGTCGAGCGCGCGCCCAAGCCGCATGCGCGCGAGCGGGTGCTGCCCACCGGGCGGCTCGACCTGGTGATCCACCTGGCCGGCGAACACATCACCCGCTATGCCGACGCCGCGGACCGCCATGGCGTCCGCTGGCCGGCCATGCTGGCCAGCGGCGCCGGCTCGCGCCACTTCGTCATCGACACGTCACGCCGCTCGCTGGCAGTGGGCGTGCATTTCCGCGCCGGCGGCGCCGCGGCGCTGCTGGGCTTGCCGGCCGGCGAACTGTCGGAACAGTCGGTGGCCCTGGAAGACCTGTGGGGCGGGCCGGCGCGCCGGTTGCGCGAACAGCTGCTGGCCGCGACGTCACCGCAGCAGCGGCTCGACCGCCTGGAGGCGGCGCTGCGCGCGCGGCTGGACCCGCGGGCACTGCCGGATGCCCGCGTGCGTCAGGCGCTGCGCGCCCTGCATGCAAGCGGAGGCGACGCTCGCATCGCGTCGCTGCAGGCAGCGAGCGGCCTCTCGGCCGCCGGCTTCATCGCAAGCTTCAGCGCCAGCGTGGGCCTCCCGCCGAAGCGCTATGCGCGCGTGCTGCGTTTCCGCCGGGTGCTGCAGGCCGCTGCCGGCGGACGCGTTGTCCACTGGGCCGAGCTGGCGCCCGAATGCGGCTACCACGACCAGGCCCACCTGGTGCACGAGTTCCGCGCACTGTCGGGCCTGGCCCCGTCGCAATACCGACCCGCTGCAGCGTCCCAGCCGTCGCACGTGGCTGAGGCATAGCGCAATGGACCGGTCACGATGACCGGTCGCTACCCCGCAAGAAACGCCGCCAGCTCGGCGATCGTCAGCATCGGGAAGTCGTGCAGCTTCGCGAAGCGCTCGACGTCGCTGCCGCGCGCCATGGTGCCGTCCGGGTTCATGAGTTCACACAGCACCGCCGCCGGCTTCAGCCCGGCCAGCCGGACCAGGTCGACCGCGCCTTCGGTATGGCCACGCCGCTCGAGCACGCCGCCCGGCGCCGCACGCAGCGGAAACACGTGGCCGGGGCTCACCAGGTCGGTGGGCTGAGCGTCGTCGGCGATGGCAGCGCGGATGGTGGTCACCCGGTCGGCCGCGCTGACGCCGGTGCTCACGCCTTCGCGCGCCTCGATCGACACGGTGAAGGCGGTGCCGTAGCGGCTGCCGTTGTGGGTCACCATCGGCGCGAGGCCGAGCCGGCGGATGTGCTCGTCGGGCAGGCACAGGCACACGATGCCGCTGCATTCCCGGATCAACATGGCCATCGAGGCCCGTGTGAGCCGGTCGGCCGCAATGATGAGGTCGGCCTCGTTCTCACGGTCGTCGTCGTCCAGCAGCACGACGGCGCGGCCCTGCTGCAGGGCCTGCACCGCACGTCGCAGCGCTGGGGGAAGGTTGCGGTGCGAGACCGCCTGGGGAACAGCAAGAGTTGCAGACATTGAAACGCTCCTCGCGATCACAAAGGTTGGCGAAAAACGTTTCAGGGCGCGCGTGGGCGCCATTGCGCGCGCACGCACGGCAGCCGCCGCCCGAGCACAAGCAAGGGGCACCCCTGCACATCTTCTTTCATCCGGACTGTGACCGTCGGCCCTGGCATCTCACCAGATCTGCTGACCTCCGGATGCATGGCGCATCCGGAGCGCTCGCGGGCTTGGTTGCGCGGGGCAACTTACCGCCGGTGGGGAATTTCGCCCCGCCCTGAAGACGTGTGCCGGCGATGAAGCCGGCGGCTGCATGGTAGCGGCGCCGGCGCGGGCCTGCTGTCTCCGGGGAGTCAAAAAAATCTACAAGACGGCCGCCATGCCGCCCGCTAGCCTGCAGCTCGTTCGTTCAACCGGAGTCCCCCATGCCCGCCCCCGTGATCCACGAAGTGTTCTCCTACCTCTGCGTGCGCGACACCGCGGCCGCCATCCGCTTCTACGAGCAGGCCTTCGGTGCCACCGAACGCTTCCGCCTCACCGAGCCGGGCGGACGCATCGGCCATGCGGAGCTGCAGCTGGGGCCGGCGGTGCTGATGCTGTGCGACGAGTTTCCCGAGTACGGCATCCGCGCCCCGGCCGAGAGCGACAACCGTCCGCACGTCATTCACCTGCACCTGGACAACGCCGACGCGGCGGCGCAGCGGGCCATCGCCGCCGGCGCGACCATGGTGCGCCCGCCGGCCGACGAGTTCTACGGCGAGCGCTCCTGCCGCATCCGCGATCCCTTCGGCCACGAATGGCTGCTGGGGCATTCGATCGAGGAAGTGACGCCGGAAGAGATGCAGCGGCGCTACACCGCGCTGCTCACTGCGACCTGAACACCGCCTCGATGCGCTCCAGCAGCGCCGGCTGGCGCACCGGGATGCCGGCGACCAGGAAGGCGAAGTTGTCGGCCATCGTTTCTTCCGGGTGGATCACGTAGCCGGTGTTGCCGCCCAGGCGGTCCATGTAGGCCCGGGTGAGTGCGGGTGAGGCGGTCGACACCTTGCCGTCCGCCGTGCGGCGGGCCCTGCTGCTCCGGTCTTCGGGCGTCACCTCGACCAGCGTGAGCTCCAGCACGTCGAAGAACGTCTCGCCGGCATCGAACCTCACCGGCCGCTTCGCCACGAGGATGGGCATCAACCACGCGTCGCCGCCTTCGGGGCGCGGCAGGCGCATGGCGTGGCGGTGGTGCGGTGCGTCGGGGTTGACGATGCGCACCGCCTGCAGCTCCTGCGGCCAGCTGAATTCCGGCGCCGGCTCGAAACCGATGAGCGCATACAAACGCGTGGCCAGCGCGGGCGAGCGGCGCGACATCACATGGAACAGCTCGTGCGCGAGCAGGTAGTCCAGCTCCTGCCCGGCGGACGGCAGCGCCTTGGCCGGCAGCATCACCGCGTCGCCCCGCGTGTGCGGCGCGCCGGCGCTTTCGCTGCCGTCGGTCTTGATGAGCAGCACCTGTTTCGGCAGCGGCACGCCGAGCGCTTCGAACCGCGGCGCCAGCCTGCGGGCCGAGGCTTCGATGCGCGAGGCCTCTTCGCGCGTCCATGCCAGCGCCGCCCGTGCCAGCAGGGCCTGCAGCGCCGCCTCGGTGTCGGGCTTGCGGCCGCGCAGCAGCGCGGCGCGATGCCAGTCGCTGCACAGCTGCAGCCATTCGTCGCGCGCGCTCAGCGCGGCGGCGCCTTCCTCCACGCTGGCCAGCCGCAGGCTGGCGCCGCCGGCGAAGGCGATATCGGCGGCAGATGCCGGGCGGACGGCCACGCAGGCCAGCGCCGCCAGCAGCAGCAGGCTGCGCCACAGGCCAGCGATTGCGACATGACGCATGGACAGGCTCCTTCTGCACTGGGTCGGACGGCCGCGACCATAACACCCGCCGCCGTTGCCGCCCTTGCGACCCAGGGCCGGCGCGATCGGCTATCGTGAGTGCCCCCTGCCGAAGACTGTTCGCGATGACCCGACCTCCCGCCCTGAAAAAAATCGCCTGCGCCACCGGCTTGCTGCTGTGCCTTGCCGCGGCTTGCAGCGCCGCCGAACTCAACGTGAGCCTCACCCACGTGCCGCTCACCCAGGACCAGGCGCGCCAGGTGGTCAGCAAGGCCCTGCCGCCTGAGTTCGACCGCAGCTTCAACCCCAAGGCCTATGCGGTGCACGTGCTGGCCGACCGGCACCAGGCCGCCGACGGCCGCGAAGCGGTGTACGTGCTGATGGGCCTGCAGCGCCGCCTGCCCGATGGCCGGGCCCTGCAAGAGCACACCTACCTGTCGAGCATGCAGTTCCTGAACCCGGGGCTCACCGACGCCGACCGCCGCGGCATCGTCGAGGCGGTGCTCACGCAAACCACGCGGGGTTTCGCCAAGTCGATGATGGACAACGCGGCGCGGGTGCGCTGACACCCGGCGGCGGACAAGGACCCCGGGGAGACGACCGCCTCCCAGTGACCGCGGCCTGACAGCGAAAGAGCCAGCACACCGGTCGTTCCCGAGGAAAGTTTGCGGCCACCTCGCACGAACGGCTTGGCAGCCACGCGGGCAGTTTGGTGCGCTGTGCGGTGCGCAACCATCCCCCCTCGGGGGG
>CAMLNA010000044.1 GCA_946481025.1 uncultured Rivibacter sp. | reverse complement strand
AACCCCAGGGGTGAGCGGGCGCTACCAGTTGATCGGATTCACCCGGTAGAACCGCGCGAGTTCGCGGTACAGCCGGGGCGCTTCCCAGGCCATCTGCTGCGGCTGCTCGAAGAACACTTCGGATGCCACCGCAAAGAACTCGGCCGGGCTGCTGGCACCGTAGTCGCTGAACAGGCGGGACTCGCCTTGGGCGGCCTGCGCCTGCAGCTCGGCGAACGCCTCGTTCCAGACCCGCGACCACCGCCGCTGGTCCCGCGTGGTGGGCAGCAGCGGCGCGCCATTGGCCGGGCCGTTGGCCTGGTCGAGCTGATGGGCGAATTCGTGGATCACCACGTTGCGCCCATCGTCGGCCACCGCCGCGCCTTCCAGCACGTCCTGCCACGACAGGATCACCTGCCCCTGCTGCCACGATTCACCGGCCAGCACCTGGCGCTGGTCCTGCACCACGGCGCCGTCGGTGTGCACGCGGTTCACCGCAAAGGCACCCGGGTAGACCAGCACCTGGCGCAGATTCGGAAAGTAGTCCGGGCGGGGCTGGTTGAGCAGCAGCAGGCAGGCCTGCGCCGCGATGGTGACGCGCATCTCGTCGCTCACCTGCAACCCCGCGCAGCCGATGAAGGGCTTTTCGGCGAGGAACACCTGCATGTGCTTCTTGAGTTGCAGCTGCAGGTCGGGCGGCAGCCGTCGAAACACCGGCACGCGCCGTTTCAGGATGCGCCGCCACTCGGCGGGAAACGGCCGCGCGCGAACGCGGCGACGGCGCCAATCGGCGAGCTGCGGCTGGCCGAGCAGCCAGGCCACCAGCAGCGCTGCCAGGCCGAGGGTGATGAGCAGGGGCACGTGAAGTTCCAGCGGGCGACGTCGGAGAGTTGGGTCCGTGCCTGCGCATTTCAATCACCCGGCAAGCGGGGCGCCGCGCAGCAGCCGCCGCCGTGACGAAGCTCACGGCCGCACCTCACGAATGGGCCTTTCGGCCGATGGCGTCGTCGTAACAACTTGCAATACTCGGGCGCTCTGCTGAACGAAAGGAAGCTCAAGATGACAAGGACCTGGTCGCTGGGGTGTTTGAGCGTTGCAATCGCCACACTCGCCGCATGTTCCAGCACGCCCAAGATGGCGCCCGAGTTGCCGATGCCCAACCTGCCGGCGGAGCAGCGCGAAGTGGTCGACGTGCAACTGCAGTTCCGCACCCAGCGCAACCTCAGCGAGAACGTCGTGCAGTTGCCCAGCCACAACGTCAAGCGCGGCAGCTCGGTGGTCATCAACGTTCCTGCCAGCCTGATCGAGACCGGCGCGGCCCGTGGCGACAAGGGCCAGGACTTCAAGACCAAGGACTTCTTCAACGAGGCAGAACAGCAGATCGAGAAGGTGTTCATCGGCAACAACTTCCGCGTCATCAGCCGCTCGAAGTTCGAAGCCAAGCTTCGCGACCTGCGCGACGCCGCCCGCTGCGACCTGTCCAGCTACCGGTGCCTGATCGACCAGGTGGCGCCCGAGGCGCGGCCCATTCTCGAGGACCTGAAGGCCAAGTTCGACGCGGGCAAGATCACTGCGGTCGAGTACTCCACGCAGATCGCGCTGTTCAAGGAAAAGATGCAGACCGCCTCGGCCGGCCGCACGCGGGCGGAGGACCAGCGGGAGCTGACCGACATCTCGGAGGTCATCCGCGCCGCGCAATCGGGCGACATCCAGGCCGACTACATCCTGCAGATCAACGTGTTCGACACCAAGAAGCGCGTCCGGGCCGTCGCCGACCTGCGCCGCGAAACCAAGGTGCGGACCTTCATCAGCGGCTATCCCTCGCTGCAGGCCGCCCTCGACAACGGCAAGTACGAGGTGGCCTGCGCCATCGTCGGCGCCGAGCTCAACGCCAAGCTGATCCACGTGAAGACCGGCGAGATCGTCTGGATCGGCAGCCACGAGCTGAACGAGTTCAGCTCCGGCGTGCAGGCGATCGCGGTCGAGCTGGGCCAGCGGACCTACGTGGCCAACGCCAGCGAGATCCGCAGCTTCGTCGCCACGCAGAACGAGCCCTACATGCGCCAGCTGCGCGCCGAACGTCCGGTGCAGGTGCCCGCGCCGGTGACGCGCACCGACCTGATCGGCCCGATCGTGAGCGCGGGACGCTGCGAGAAGGACTGGAAGCTCGACGACGACACCCGCTCCCAGCTGGCCCGCAAGGTCGCGCACGACCTCATCAGCACCATCCGCTCCGGCTCCTGAGCGGCCGCACGGGCCTGGCCGTGCGTGGAACAATCCCGGGCTCTTTCGCAGTCACGCAATGAGCCACAGGAATCCGCATGGGCGAGGCAAAACGCAGGAACAAACAGGGCAGGCAGCTGGAGCAGCAGCTGCTGGAGCGCATCGCCGCCGGGGAGTTCGGCACGCCGGGCGAGCCGCTGCGCTATTGCGTGGTGGTGGACAAGTCCGCGCGGGGCAAGGACCTGCTGCTCACGCTGCGCGCGATGCCCGCCTTCGCGGAGCTGCAGCCGGTGCTCGACGACCCGGCCTTCGAGCTGTGGGACGCTTCGCCGCTGTTCCAGTTCGCCGTGCTGCGCAGCGGCACCGGCCGGCCGCATGAGCGCGTCACGGTGGCCGCCCACCTCGACAAGCTGCTGGCCGACGCGCTGCCGCGCGTGCTGAAGGCGCAGCGCGCAACGCCGGGCACGCTGGGGCTGCTGGTGGGCGTGAACGCCGAGTCCGAGCCGGCGGTGCTGCAGCGCGCCGAGGCCCTGCTGCGCGCCTGAGCCGGCTCGCGGCTCAGGCCTGCCACACCCCGAAACCCTTTTCGCGTAGCGCGATCGCGAGCTCCACTTCCATGTCCCGCGCGCCGTCGTAGGGCATCGGGTTGTAGACCTCGTAGAGCTGCGGCAGCAGCCGCAGGCCGTACACCTGCACGAAGCGGTTGGCCTGGATGCCGGCCTTGTGCCTGTCGAAGCGCAGGTCCGGGTCGAGCCCGGTCATGCCCACGTAGACGAAGGGACGGCCGAGCAGGCAGTCCGGGTTGGCCTTGCGGAACCGCGGCTCGTTCCACACCGCGTCGGACAGTTCGACGACGTAGACGCTGTAGCGGTGCCTTGGAGCGCGGGGCATGTGCCGATTGTGGTGTGCCGCGATCCCGCACAATCATCGGCTCGATGACGGGCCGAGGGACCGTCCGCGCCAGGAGAAGGAGACATTCGATGGGATTCAAACGCATCGTCGGCATCGTGCTGATCGCCGCCGGCGTGCTGGGCCTGCTGTACGGCGGCTTCAGCTTCACCAAGGAAACCCACAAGGCCAAGCTCGGTCCGCTGGAGCTGTCGGTCGACGAGAAGGAACGCGTCAACGTACCGGTCTGGCTGTCGGTCGGCAGCGTGGTCGCGGGCGTGGTGCTGCTGGCCTTCGGGCGCAAGTAGCGGGCGCCGCCGGCATGGCCGCGCTGTCGCGCCGCGATTGGCTGGCCGTCGCCGCCGGCGGTCTGGCCGCGCCGTGGTTCGTGCGCCATGCGCGTGCCGCCGACACCGAACGTTTCGCGCTGGGCATCGCATCGGGCTGCCCCCGCGAGCGTGCCGTGGTGCTGTGGACGCGGCTCACGGGCGACGCCCTGCCCGAAACGGTGAAGGTGGATTGGCAGCTGGCCGAGGACGAAGGCTTCGAGCGCATCGTCGCGCGCGGCAGCGAGGAAGCCACCGCCGCGTGGGGTCACAGCGTGCATGCGGAGCCGCAGGACCTGGTGCCGGGGCGCTGGTACTGGTATCGCTTCAGCGCGCTGGGCCAGCGCAGCATGGCCGGCCGCACGCGCACCCTGCCGGCAGCCGGCGCGATCGAGCCGTTGAAGTTTTCCATTGCCTCCTGCCAGCGCTGGGACCACGGCCACTGGGCGGCCTGGCGACAGATGGCCGAGGACGAACTCGACCTCGTGCTGTTCCTGGGCGACTACATCTACGAATACCCGCCGGTGCCCGGGCGCGTGCGCGCCCATGAGGGCATCGGCCTCGTGCGCACGCTGGCCGACTATCGCAACCGCTACGCCCAGTACAAGAGCGACCCGGCGCTGCAGCGCATGCATGCGCGTGCGCCGTGGATCACCGTGTGGGACGACCACGAGGTCGACAACGACTACGCGGGCCTGCAATCGCAGACGCTCGAGGAGGGCTTCGCCTTCCGCCGCGCCGCCGCCTACCAGGCCTGGTGGGAACACATGCCGTTTCCAAAGCGCCTGCGGCCGCGCGGCCCGGACCTGCGCATCCACGAACACTACGACTGGGGTGCGCTGGCGCGCGTGCTGACGCTCGACGACCGCCAGTACCGCAACTCACAGGCCTGCCCGAAGGCCGGCCGCGGCGGCTCCAGCACGGTGCTGGCCAGCCAGTGCGCCGAACTCTTCGACCCGAAGCGCAGCCTGCTCGGCCCGGCGCAGGAGCGCTGGCTGAGCGACAGCTGGCGCAGCGCCGCCCCGGGCGGCGGGCGCCCCTGGAACCTGCTGGCGCAGCAGACGCTGATGGCGCGCTTCAACTGGCGCGACCCGGCCGTCGGCGACCGCAGCCACTGGACCGACGGCTGGGACGGCTACCCCGCGGCGCGCTCGCGGCTGCTGGGCGAAGTGGCGCAGCGCGAGCTGCCCAATGTGGTGGTGCTCGGGGGCGACGTGCACGCGCACTACGTGTGCGACCTGCACGCAGACTTCGACGACCTGAAGTCGCCGGTGGTGGCCACCGAGTTCTGCGGCACCTCGATCAGCAGCCACGGCACCGAACAGGCACGCCTGAACCGCGCGCTGCCTTTCAACCCGCACATCCGCCACGGTCGCAGCGACCAGCGCGGGTACATGCGGTTCGCCCTCGATGAGCGGCAGCTGCAGGCCGAGCTGATGGCGGTCGATTCGCCCGACGACCCGGACAGCCCGGTGAAGGTGGCGGCCCGCTTCGTGGTCGAGAGCGGGCGCGCCGGCGCGCAGGCCGCGTAGCCCGCGGCAAGCCGGGGCAGGCCGGACGGCTTGCGATACTGCGCGCCCATGCAGGCCATCCTCGCGGTCACCGTCCCTTTTTTCGCGCTGGTGCTCTGCGGCTACCTGGCCGCGCGGCGGCACGTGCTGCCCGAGTCGGCCATCCCCGGCCTCAATGCCTTCGTGCTGTTCTTCGCGCTGCCTTGCATGCTGTTCCGCTTCGGCGCCAGCATGCCCGTTCCGGAGCTGCTGAACCCGGTGGTGCTGGCGGTGTACCTGGCCGCGGCCCTGCTGATCGTCTTCTTCACCATCGCCGTCACGCTGTCGCGGCACGTGCACCTGAAGGACGCGGCGTTCGGTGCGCTCGTGGCCGCTTTCCCGAACACCGGCTTCATGGGCGTGCCGCTGCTGGCCGCGCTGATGGGGCCGCTCGCGGCCGGCCCGGTGATCGCCACGGTGCTGGCCGACCTGTTCGTCACCAGCTCGCTGTGCATCGCGCTGGCGCAGTTGCACGGCACGGCCGGCCAGGGCGCCGGCGCGGCGGCGAAACGAGCGCTGCGAGGAGCGCTGAGCAATCCGCTGCCCTGGTCCATTGCCCTCGGCGCGCTGGCCTCGGCCACCAGCCTCGAACTGCCAGGGCCGCTGCACCAGATCGTCAGGATGCTGGGCGACGCCGCCACGCCGGTGGCGCTGTTCACCATCGGCGCGGTGCTGTGGCGCGCCAGCCAGCATGCGCACTCGCGCACGCCGGTGGCCCGTTTCCTTCCGGTGGCGCTGGTGAAGCTGCTGCTGCACCCCGTGCTGGTGTTCGCGCTGGGCGCGGGCGCGGTAGCGCTGGGCGCACCGCTGTCGAACTTCCAGCTCACCGTGCTGACGCTGGCGGCCGCCCTGCCCTCGGCCAGCAACGTGTCGCTGCTGGCCGAACGCTATGGCGCCGACAACGGCCGCATCGCACGCATCATCATGGCGTCCACCACGCTGGCGTTCGTGAGCTTTTCGCTGCTGGCGTGGGCGTTCCAGGTACAGCCGGGCCGCTGATCCACGCTCCGCGACCCGACGGCTACCACCCGTTACTTCTTCACGTCGCAAACCACTCATCGACGGGGGTTCGCCACAGGAAGGCAATCCCTAAACTGCCCTGCAAACTTTTCGGGGCTTGGGGTGGATCGACCAGTTGGGAACCGGGTGGCGGCACGCCTGCTGGCCGTGCTGTGCACCGCGCTGTGGCTGGCCGCCTGCGGCGGTGGCGGCAGCGGCGAAGAAGAGGCGCCGGCCGGCGAAGCCCCGTCCGACTACTACCTCTGGAACGTCGCCAGTTCCAACTGGGGCCGCTGGCACTGGCTGGCCGTGGTGGACCCCGCGAGGCCGGGCACACCCAAGCACAGCATCCTGATGACCGCGGCAGACGGCTCGCCCGCCATGCCGCGTGGCGTGGGCGGCATGCGGCCGGACCCGGTCGGCCAGCGCATCACGCAGCTGGGCACGACGCGTCTGTTCTATCTGCAGCAGGGGCGTGTGCACACGCTCGACCTCGCCATCCGCCGCGACGCCTCGCCGAAGCAGCTGTCTCGCATCACCGATGGCTGCTGGATCTGGAACACCTACCCGCTGGATGCCGCGGGTGCAGACACCTGGGCCGTGGTCGAAACCGCCGGGCCCGACGGCCGCTGCGACGACTACTTGGACAACACCTATGCCGGCGTGCGCACCACGATGAACGCCGGCACGCCCGCCGTGGCGCTGCCCGGCGGGCTGCCACACGCCATGCTGGTGCTGCCGGACGAACACGGCCGGGCGCTCGGGCTGCTGGTACACACCGGCAACCAGCTTCGCCTGTACGACACCGACCTGGCCCAGGGCACCGCGGTCGCTGGCGGCGAGGCCATCTCCGCGATCTGGCAGATCGGCCTGCTCGCCGGGGAGCGCAAGCTGTACCTCGGCGTGTGGGCCGACGGCGGCAACCAGCGCAGCCTGCGCGTGCTGTCCTATTCGGGGCAGGCGGCCACCCTGGGCGCCGGGCTGATGACGTTCGAGTCGCCGCAGGCCGCGTCGGCGCGGGGCGACTGGGGCACCCACTACTTCGCCGACGGCCGCAAGCTCTACCAGCTCACCGCCGGCGGCCACGCCCTGCTGGCCTCCTTCGCCGCCGGCGAGGTTCAGCAGATCACCCCGACCGAGCGACACGTCGTGGTGCGGCTGCGCGATGCGGCCTCATCCACCTGGAGCACCTGGTCGGTCGCCAAGGCGGGTGGCGCCCCCATCGACCTTGCCACCCCTGAAAGCGGCATGAACGGCAGCGCCTATGAGAGCGTCGCCCACTGGGGCACCGTGGCCGGCGACCGCTACTTCTTCTTCTCGCAGGACGCCCATGGGCTGGGCTCGATCTATTCGGTCCGTGCCGACGGGCGCGATGCACAGACCTGGGCCAGCGGCGTGGCCTATGCTGGCGTGCTGGCCCGCGCCACGCCGGCCGCCGGGCAATGGTGGGAACAGATCAGCGACGTCATCTACTGCGTGCCGCTGGCGGGCCGCACCGACTGCGACGGCGGCACGATGAAGCAGTTCAATGCCGCCACACAGGCCACCACGACGCTGGGCACGCTGCCGCGTACGGCCAAGGCCTCGCGGACGCTGCAGTACACCTTCGCCTGGGGTTTCGCCGGCGACTCCTTCAGCATCGGCGCGCAGCTGTACGACAGCGAGGCCGACACCTACGCCTACGACCTCTTCACCGCCACGGCCGGCCGGGCCGGCTCGCTGCAGGCTTCCACCTTCAACTACGCCGCCCCCTGATGCCGATGCCGATGCTCAGTGGTTGTGCGAGTCGAACACCAGGCCCGAGTGCTCGCGCATCGAGTGGAACCTGATCTTGGGCGCGCGCTCCTCGGCGACCCGCAGCTCGGTCGGGTAGGCCGCCAGGAAAGCCGGCGCGCCCACCACGTCGTAGGCGATGCGAAACGCTTCGGCGTCGATGAACTTCTGCAGCTCCTGCTCGTCGTCGCTGGTGATCCAGCGCGCGAGCGTGTAGCGGCTGGGCTCCAGGCGAGCCTCGCAGCCGTATTCGCTCTTCAGGCGGTGCAGCACCACCTCGAACTGCAGCTGGCCGACGGCGCCCAGCAGCATCGGCCCGTGCGAGTGCGGGCGGAACACCTGGATGGCACCTTCCTCGCCCAGCTGCTGCAGCCCCTGGCGCAGCTGCTTGGTGCGCAGCGGGTCCTTCACTTCCACCGCCCGGAAGCTCTCCGGGGCAAAAAACGGCAGGCCGGTGAAGTGCAGCGCCTCGCCCTCGGTGAGCGTGTCGCCCAGCTGCAAGGTGCCGTGGTTCGGGATGCCGATGATGTCGCCGGCCACCGCCTGCTCCACCAGCTCGCGTCGCTGGGACATGAAAGTCACCACCGTCTGGGGCCGCATTTCCTTGCCTGACCGCGTGACCTTCAGGCGCATGCCGCGCTGGAACTGGCCTGAGCTCACCCGCACGAAGGCGATGCGGTCGCGGTGTGCCGGGTCCATGTTGGCCTGCACCTTGAACACCACGCCGGTGAGCTTGTCTTCCGCGGGCTCGACCACGCGCTCCTGCGCCGGGCGCGAACCGGGCGGCGGGGCCAGGTCCACCAGCGCGTCGAGCACTTCGCGCACGCCGAAATTGTTGACCGCCGAGCCGAAGAACAGCGGACTCTGGTGGCCGTCGAGGAAGGCCTGGCGGTCCAGCGGCGGCGTGGCTTCGCGCAGCAGCTCCAGTTCGCCGGCGGCCTGCTCGTATTCGATGCCGAAGCGCTCCTTCAGCGCGTCGCCCTGCAGGCCCTGCACCAGCTCGTCGTCGCCCACCCGGTCTTCGCCGGGCGTGAATACGCGCATGCGGTCCTTGTGGATGTCCATCACGCCGCGGAACACCTTGCCCATGCCCACCGGCCAGGTCATCGGCACGAGGCTCATGCCGAGGGTGCGCTCGATCTCGTCCATGAGCTCGAGCGGCTGCTTCACCTCGCGGTCCATCTTGTTGACGAAGGTGAGGATGGGCGTGTTGCGCGCGCGGCAGACCTTGAGCAGGCGCAGCGTCTGCTCTTCGACGCCATTGGCCGCGTCCACCACCATGAGCGCGGCGTCCACCGCGGTGAGCACGCGGTAGGTGTCCTCGGAGAAGTCCTGGTGGCCGGGGGTGTCGAGCAGGTTGATGACGCAGTCGCGGTATTCCATCTGCATGACCGAGCTGGCCACCGAGATGCCGCGCTGCTTCTCGATCTCCATCCAGTCGGACGTGGCATGCCGGCTCGCCTTGCGTGCCTTCACCGAACCCGCGATCTGGATGGCGCCCGAGAACAGCAGCAGCTTTTCGGTCAGCGTGGTCTTGCCCGCGTCGGGGTGCGAAATGATCGCGAAGGTGCGGCGGCGGTTGATTTCTTGCAGCAGGGCGGCGGACATGGCGAAGCGGGGCGCGCGGGCGACGGGAAAACCCGGGATTGTCGCGGATCACGCCTGCCCGGGGCGCTGTTGAGCGAAGATGGCGCCCCGCAAGGAGAGCCGGCCGGAGGGATTTTTCATGACAGTACGCATCGTGCGCCTGGGCAGCGAACGCCTGCCCGACGAAGGATTGCGCATCGGCACCGTGCGCCGCCCGCCGCGGGGCGTGGCCAAGGCGGACTTCGCGTCGCAGAACTGGTACGACGTGTGGCTGCCCAACCTGTCGCCCAGCGCCGAGCTGGTGAAGCTGGCGCAGGCCGCCGAGAACCCGGCCGCCTGGGCCACTTTCGTGAAGCGCTACCGCGCCGAGATGTCGGTGCCCGAGGTCAGCCGCGTGCTGGAACTGCTGGCGGCGCTGTCGCACACGGCGAACTTCTCCGTGGGCTGCTACTGCGAAGACGAGAAGCATTGCCACCGCTCGGTGCTGCGCACGTTGCTGCTCGAGCACCAAGCCAAGTTGGACTAAGGCTCCAGTCTCCCAAGCAGGCGCCGCGGATCCGGCTTTGCCGGTCCGCTGGCGCCGCCGCCTTGAGGGGGGCGCCGCAGGCGCTACGGGGGTGGACTCATATCGCGAGGGGGTCGATGTCCACCGCCCAGCGCAGCACGGCCTTGTGTTGGCTGCGCAGGCCCTGCAGCTGCGGCAGCCAGCCCGCGAGAAAGCGCTGCAGCAACGGCCGCGAGGCCGACTCCACCAGCATCTGGGCCCGCTCGACGTTCGCCACCCGCTGCACCGGCGTGGGCACGGGCGGGTAGATCAGCAGTTCCTGCGCGGCCTGAGCGGCGGCGTCCGAGGCGGCTTGCAGGAAGGCCTGCGCCGCCTCCTGCGTGCGCGCATCGGCACGCAGCAGCGCGAGGTGGGCGAACGGCGGCAGCCCGGCCATGCGGCGCTCGGACAACTGGCCGGCTGCAAAGCTTTCGTAGTCGTGCTTCTGCAGTGCCTGGTACAGCGGGTGCGCCGGGTTCCAGGTCTGCACCCACATCTCGCTGCGCGAGGCCTGGCCGGCGTCGCGACCGGCCCGGCCGGCGGCCTGCATCAGCAGCGCGAACAGCCGCTCGGGTGCGCGAAAGTCGGAGCTGAAGAGGCCCGAGTCCGGGTTCACGGCGGCGACCAGCGTCATGCGGCGGAAGTCGTGGCCCTTGGCCACCATCTGCGTGCCCACCAGCACGTCGACCTCGCCCGCATGCACGCTGGCGAGCTGGCTTTCCAGCGATCCCTTGGCCTTGGTGGTGTCGGCGTCGATGCGACCGATGCGCGCACCCGGCAGCAGGGTGGCCAGCTGTTCTTCGAGCCGCTCGGTGCCGCGCCCCACCGGCTGGATGTCGGCATTGCCGCATTCGGGGCAGGCCCGGGGCACCCGCTCGGTGAAGCCGCAGTGGTGGCAGCGCAGCGTGCGGTCGCTCTTGTGGAACACGCGCCAGGCGCTGCAATGGGGGCAGCCGCTCTTCCAGGCGCAGTCCGGGCAATGCAGCACCGGTGCGTACCCGCGACGGTTGAGCAGCAGCAAGCTCTGTTCGCCGGCCTCCAGCCGCTTGCGCACCGCATCGAGCAGCGGCGGGGCGATCGCGCTGTCGCTCATCGTGCCCTTGGGGAAGCGGGAGAGGTCCAGCACCCGCACCGCGGGCAGCATGCCGCCACCGATGCGGGCCGGCAGGGCGAGACGGCGGTAGCGGCCTTCGGCCGCGTTGTGCCAGGTCTCGAGCGACGGCGTGGCCGAGCCCAGCAACACCGGCACGGCTTCGAGCCGGCCGCGATAGACGGCCAGGTCCCGCGCCGAGTAGCGCGCGCCCTCCTGCTGCTTGTAGGAAGGGTCGTGCTCCTCGTCGACCACGATGAGCCCCAGGCGCGGCAGCGACGCGAAGATCGCCATGCGCGTGCCCAGCACCAGGTCGGCCTCGCCCAGATGGGCCGCCAGCCAGTGCTGCAGCCGCTGGGCCGGCGTGAGCCCGCTGTGCAGCGAGACGAGCCGGCGACCCGGAAAGCGTTGCGCGAACCGCGCCTCGAGCTGCGGCGTGAGGTTGATCTCCGGCACCAGCACCAGCGCCTGGCGGCCCTGCTCCAGCACCCGCTCGGCCTCGCGCAGGTAGACCTCGGTCTTGCCGCTGCCGGTGACCCCGTGCAGCAGCGCGACGCCCGGGCCGCCGGCGTGCAGCAGCTGCAAGGCGCCGGCCTGGTCGGCGCTCAGCTGGGGCGCGGGTGCCTCTGCCGTGTCGGCCGGTGCCGATGCCGAGGCAGCGAGCTGCTTGCGCAGTCGCTTCAGGCGCCGGGCGAGCTGGGTACCGTCGATCTGCCGCAGCTCGGGCGGCAGCACCGCCAGCGCCAGCTCACCGAGGCCTCGCTGGTAATAGGCGGCGGCAAACGACACCAGCTGGCGCCACGCCGCCGGCAACGGCGGCAATTCGGACAGCACCTCGGCCACCGCGCGCAGCTCGGCATCGGCTGGCGGCGAAGCCGGCCCCGCCGCGTCGTCCCACACCAGCCCGGCCACCACGCGGCGGCCCAGCGGCACGCGCACCAGGCTGCCGGGCGCCGGCAGCGGGTCGCACAGGTAGTCGAGCGGCTCGCCAAGGCCGCTGTGCTGCGGCGTGTCCACCGCCACGCGCACCTTGGACGAAGCTTGCAAGTCGGGGCTCGAGTTACACACAGAATTTCAAAGTCGCTTCAACGATGCGCCGTAAGTCACTGATTCTTCAGCGCTTTCGAGCTATCCACTCCAGCTGTGGAAAACTTTGTGGGAAACCTGCGCATACGCGTGCTAAATGCTTGCCCCGCTTGCGGTTGAGCTTCATTGCTGCCTGCTTAGGCAATCGCGGGATCCCTTATGAATCAAGCACTTAGCGTCGCGCGCCGAATCGGTGCTGCTGCAGCGCGGCAGCCCTCGGTTGCTCGCCTCGCTTGCCTACTTTTGGGGATAAGTCAATCCCTGCTGGCAATATTTCCCAGGGAAAACACGGGTTGTGACGCGGTGCACAAGCGGCGTCAGCCGCGCAGCCGGCGCGAGTACTCGTGCACGGCCTCGACCAGCACCGTCACGCTGTCCGGCGGGGTGTGCTGGCTGATGCCGTGACCCAGGTTGAACACGTGACCGGCAGTGGAGCCGTCGGCCTGGCGGGGCGGGCCGAAGCTCTCGAGCGCCTGGGCCACTTCGGCCTGGATCTGCTCGGGCTGGGCGAACAGCACCATCGGGTCGAGGTTGCCCTGGATGGCCACCCGGTCGCCCACGCGGGCGCGCGCCTGGCCCAGGCTCACCGTCCAGTCGATGCCCACCACATCACAGCCGGCGGCGGCGATCGCCTCCAGCCAGCCACCGCCGCCCTTGGTGAACACGATGCTCGGGATGCGGAAGCCGTCGTGCTCCTTCTTCAGCTGCTGCAGCACGCGTGCGGTGTAGGCCAGGCTGAAGCGGCGGAAGGCTGCATCGGCCAGCACCCCGCCCCAGCTGTCGAAGATCATCACGGCCTGCGCGCCCGCCTCGATCTGCGCATTGAGGTAGGCGGCCACCGCGTCGGCGTTGATGGCCAGGATGCGGTGCATCAGGTCGGGCCGACGGTAGAGCATGGTCTTCACCAGCCGGTAGTCGTCGGAGCCGGCGCCTTCGACCATGTAGCAGGCCAGCGTCCAGGGGCTTCCGGAGAAGCCGATCAGCGGCACGCGGCCATCGAGCGCCCGCCGGATCGAGCGCACCGCGTCGAACACGTAGCGCAGCTTGTCGAGGTCGGGGGCGGCCAGCGTGGTCACGTCGGCCTCGTCGCGGATCGGCGTGGCGAACCGCGGCCCCTCGCCGGCCGCGAAGCTCAGGCCCAGCCCCATCGCGTCGGGCACGGTGAGGATGTCGCTGAACAGGATGGCCGCGTCGAGCGGATAGCGCTCCAGCGGCTGCAGCGTCACCTCGGTGGCAAAGGCCGGGCTGGTGGCCAGGCCCATGAAGCTGCCGGCGCGCGAACGCGTGGCGTTGTACTCGGGCAGGTAGCGGCCCGCCTGGCGCATGAGCCACACCGGCGTGTAGTCGGTGGGCAGGCGCAGGCAGGCGCGCAGGAAGGTGTCGTTGGCCAGCGGCGGCAGGGAGATGGGGGCGGAAGGCATCGCGGGATTGTCTCAAACGGTGGCATCGGCAGGCGCGGGGGCGAGCCAGCGGGCCGCCGCCGCCGCCGGCCCTTCCGCCCTGGCCGCGTCGCACACCACCTCGGCGCTGGCCACCCGCGTGCCGGGCTCGGTGGCGGGCCATTGCCGCAGCACCTCGAACACGAGTTCGGCCACGGTGGCGGCGCGCACCGGCCGCTCGCGGTTGGGCAGCATCAGCTGCAGCTGCGACAGCCACCAGGCGGCGAAACGCTGCAGCCGGGACTGCGCTCCTTCCGCTGCATGGCTGAACTGGGTGGGGCGCACGAACAGCAGGCGGCGAAAGCCGAGCATCGCGACTTCCTGTTCCGCCAGCGTGGCCAGGCCGTGGCGCAGCGCATCCGGCAGCATCGCCGGGGCATGCGGCAGCACCACCGCCAGCGTGTCCACGCCACCCTCACGCAGCCAGCGCGCCAGCTCAGGCAGCTGGCCCGGCTCGGTGTCGAAGAAGGCCTCCTCGCGGCCGTTGCGGCCGCGGGCCCGGTCGAACACCACGACGGCCGCGGCCACCGGCGGCACCGGCGGGCGAACCGGGGCCGCGAGATTCAAGGGCACCAGGCCGCGCAGCGCCGTCTGCAACGGGCCGGTGGTGGCCACGTGCACGCTCGCATGCCGCCCGCTGGAGAGGGCCTGTTCGAGCACGGCCGACCCCAGCGGGCCGGCGGCGCCGATGACGAGCAGGCTCCGGGCGGCAGCGCTCGCCGCGGGGGCCGGGCGCGAAGCGGCCTGCAGCGCAGTCAGGGGATCAATGGGCATGCGTCGATGGTACGCAAGCATCGGCACGCAACGGCGCTACAGTCGCCCCCAGCCGTTCTTGCTTGCCGCGGCCTTGAAGCCGCGCCTGCACGCCCCATCTCGCCGTCGTCCGCCCGGCTTGAAAGGAATGCCATGACCCGACGTTTGTTCGCCCTGCTCGCTGCCGTCTTCCTGAGCGCTTCGCTGGCCGGCTGCGGCTACAACGACTTCCAGCGCCTGGACGAGCAGACCAAGGCGGCCTGGTCCGAGGTGCTGAACCAGTACCAGCGGCGTGCCGACCTCATTCCCAACATCGTGGCCACCGTGAAGGGCGAGGCCGGCTTCGAACAGGAGACGCTCACCAAGGTGGTGGAGGCGCGCGCCAAGGCCACTTCGATCCAGGTGTCGCCTGAAACGCTCAACAACCCCGAAGCCTTCAACCGCTTCCAGCAGGCGCAGGGCGAGCTGTCCGGTGCACTGTCGCGGCTGATCGCGGTGAGCGAGAACTACCCGAACCTGAAGGCCAACCAGGGCTTCCAGGACCTGCGTGTGCAGCTCGAAGGCACCGAGAACCGCATCACCGTGGCGCGCAACCGCTACATCAAGGCCGTGGCCGACTACAACGTGCTGGCGCGCAGCTTCCCGAGCAACCTGACGGCCATGGTGTTCGGCTACCAGCCCAAGCCCAACTTCACCGTGCAGGACGAAGCCGCCATCAGCGCGCCGCCGAAGGTGGACTTCGGCGCCTCGAAGTAGGCAGCGGCTGGCCATGCACCTGACCGCCGGGCGCTGACGTGACCCGCCTGATCGTCGCGCTGTGGCTCGCCCTGCTCGCGCTGTGTGCGGGTGCACAGGAGCTGCAGCCGGTGCCGCCGCTGTCGGCGCGGGTGATCGACCAGACCGGCACGCTCTCCGCCGCCCAGCGCGACGCGCTGGAGGCCAAGCTGGCCGCGTTCGAGCGCGAAGCCGGGCCGCAGATGGTGGTGGTGATCGTCGCCACGGCGCGGCCGGAAGACATCGCCAGCTACGCGCAGCGGCTGGGCGACGCCTGGAAGATCGGCCGCCGCGACGTCGGCGACGGCCTGCTCATCGTGGTGGCCAAGGACGACCGGCAGGTGCGCATCGCCCCGGCCAAGGCGCTCGAAGGCGCGGTGCCCGACCTCGCGGCGCGGCAGATCATCGATCGGGCGATCCGGCCGGCGTTCCGCGCGGGCGACTATGCCGGCGGCCTGAATGCCGCGGTGGACGAGCTGATCGCCCGCATCCGCGGCGAACAGCTGCCGGCTCCGACCGAGCGCGGCGGCAGCGGCGCTTCGAGCGACCGCGGCCCTGACTGGGAAGAGCTCGCCATGTTCTTTTTCGTCGGCGTGCCAATCCTGGGCGCCGTGCTCACCGGCGTGATGGGCCGCAAGCTCGGCTCGGTGGCCACGGCCGCGGCCGCGGGCGGCGTGGGCTGGTGGGTCACCGCCAGCGCGCTGCTGGCGGGGGTGGCCGGCGTGCTGACGCTGGTGCTGGTGGGCATCCTGGGCATCGGCGCGGCGCGCAGCGGCCACCGGCGCGGCCGGGGTGGCGACGTGCCGATCATCTGGGGCGGCGGGGGTGGCGGCGGCTGGGGCGGCGGCGACGGCGGCGGTTTCTCGTCGGGTGGCGGCGGCGACTTCGGCGGCGGCGGCGCCTCGGGGGACTGGTGACCATGAACCTCAAGCGCCTCCTCAAGCACCGCTGGCTCGACGAAAGCGACACGCGCCGCGCCCTCGGGCCGGCGGCGCTGGCCAACCTCGAAGCGCGCGTGCGCGCCAGCGAGACCCGGCACAGCGGCGAGATCCGCCTGTGCGTGGAAGCAGGCCTGCCGCTCAGCTACCTGTGGCGCGACGCCACGGCCCGTGAGCGGGCCATCACCATGTTCGGCAAGCTGCGCGTGTGGGACACCGAGCTCAACAACGGCGTGCTCATCTACCTGCTGCTGGCCGAGCACCGCATCGAGATCGTGGCCGACCGTGGGGTGAACCGGCATGTGCCGCACTCGCAATGGGAGGCCATCGTGGCCCGGATGTCCGCCGACTTCGCCGCCCGGCGGTATGAAGCCGGGCTGGCCGCGGCGATCGACGCGGTGACGGCGCTGCTGGAACGGCACTTCCCGCTGGGCGCAGGCCAGGCCAACCCGAACGAGCTGCCGGACGCGCCGCACCTGCGGTGAGCCGCGGCCGGGAGCCGCAGCGCACGCCGCTTGCCTGCTCCACGGGATTGAGCGCAGGGGCCGGCGCGTGCATCATGGTCCGCTGCCCGACACCACCACTGGAGGCAAAGATGGCCACGACCGCCCGCCTGTTGATCCCCGCGCTGCTGGTACTGGCCGCGCACGGCGCCGCGCCGGCGCAAAGCCGCCCGCCCATCAAGGCCGGCCTGTGGGAAGTGAAGCAGACCCGCGAGGTGAACGGCCAGAAGATGCCCGACATGGCCGAGCACCTGAAGAACATGCCGCCGGAAGCGCGCAAGCGCATGGAGGAGCAGATGCGCCAGCGCGGGGTCGAGATGGGAGGCGGCAGCACGACCGCCAAGCTGTGCCTGAGCGAGGAGTCGCTGTCACGCGACGACTGGACTTCGGCCGGCGCCGAGCACGGCTGCAAGACCGAGATCCTGAGCCGCAGCGCCGCCGCCTGGAAGTGGCGCTCCACCTGCGGCGGCCAGCCGCCCAGCGTGGCAGAGGGGGAAACCCGCTTCCAGGGCGACACCGGCTACACCACCGTGATCGACGCGACGTCGAACCGGCAGGGGCAGCAGCACAAGATGCACATGGAGATGCACGGCAAGTGGCTGGGCGCCGATTGCGGCAAGCTCAAGCCCATCGTGCCGCCCAAGGCCGGCGGCAACAAGCCCTGACGACGCCTGAAGAAGAACAGCCCGCCGGCGTGAGCCGGCGGGCTGCTTTGCTGTTGGCGGATGCGCCCTGCCTATTTCTTGCGGAAGCGGCGCAGCGCTGCGATCTGCGCGGCCATGGCGGCGAACTCGCTCTGGGCCTTGGCGAGGTCGATGTCGCTCTTGGCGTTGCGCATGGCTTCTTCGGCCAGGCGCTTGGCCTCGGTGGCCTTGGCTTCGTCGAGGTCCTTGCCGCGGATGGCGGTGTCGGCCAGCACCGTGACAGAGTTCGGCTGCACTTCGAGAATACCGCCGGCCACGAACACGAACTCTTCCTCGCCGTTGTCGGCCCGCTCGATGCGCACCGCGCCCGGGCGGATGCGGGTGATCAACGGCGTGTGCTTCGGCAGGATGCCCAGCTCGCCGCCTTCGCCCGGCAGCGCGACGAACTTCGCCTCGCCCGAGAAGATGGACTCTTCTGCGGAGACGACGTCGACATGAATGGTTGCCATGAACCCAATCTCCTAAGCGTGGAAAACGATGCAGTCCCCGAGCGGACGCCGTGGAACCGGCTTTGCCGGGCCACCGCCGGCGCCCCCTTGAGGGGGAGCGCCGAAGGCGCTACGGGGGGGAGCCATCACTGCAGCGTCTTGGCCTTCTCGAAGGCTTCGTCGATCGTGCCCACCATGTAGAAGGCCTGCTCCGGCAGGCTGTCGCACTCGCCGTTGACGATCATCTTGAAGCCGCGGATGGTTTCCTTCAGCGGCACGTACTTGCCCGGCGTGCCGGTGAACACTTCGGCCACGTGGAAGGGCTGCGACAGGAAACGCTGGATCTTGCGGGCGCGGGCCACGGCCAGCTTGTCTTCCGGCGACAGCTCGTCCATGCCCAGGATCGCGATGATGTCGCGCAGTTCCTTGTAGCGCTGCAGCACGGCCTGCACGGCACGGGTGGTGCCGTAGTGCTCTTCGCCCACGACGTTCGGGTCGACCTGGCGCGAGGTGGAGTCCAGCGGGTCCACGGCGGGGTAGATGCCCAGCGCGGCGATGTCGCGCGACAGCACCACGGTGGCGTCCAGGTGGGCGAAGGTGGTGGCCGGCGACGGGTCGGTCAGGTCGTCCGCGGGCACGTACACGGCCTGGATCGAGGTGATCGAGCCGACCTTGGTCGACGTGATGCGCTCCTGCAGGCGGCCCATTTCCTCGGCCAGCGTCGGCTGGTAGCCC
Source organism: uncultured Rivibacter sp. (assembly GCA_946481025.1). The sequence goes on along the minus strand of CAMLNA010000044.1, from coordinate 11,125 downwards.
ACGGCGGAAGGCATGCGGCCCAGCAGTGCGGACACTTCGGTGCCGGCCAGCGTGTAGCGATAGATGTTGTCCACGAAGAACAGCACGTCACGGCCTTCGTCGCGGAACGACTCGGCGATGGTCAGGCCGGTCAGGGCCACGCGCAGGCGGTTGCCCGGGGGCTCGTTCATCTGGCCATAGACCATGGACACCTTCGACTCGGCCAGGTTGTCGAGCTTCACGACGCCCGACTCGGCCATCTCGTGATAGAAGTCGTTGCCCTCGCGGGTGCGCTCACCCACGCCGGCGAACACCGACAGACCCGAGTGGGCCTTCGCGATGTTGTTGATGAGCTCCATCATGTTCACGGTCTTGCCCACGCCGGCGCCGCCGAACAGACCCACCTTGCCGCCCTTGGCGAACGGGCAGATCAGGTCGATCACCTTGATGCCGGTTTCGAGCAGTTCCTGCGAAGGCGACAGCTCGTCGTAGGCCGGGGCCTTGCGGTGGATGGAAGCCGCGAGCTCGTTGCTGACCGGGCCGCGCTCGTCGATCGGGTTGCCCAGCACGTCCATGATGCGGCCCAGCGTGGCGGGGCCCACCGGCACGGTGATGGGGTTGCCGGTGTTCTTGACCACGATGCCGCGGCGCAGGCCGTCGGACGAGCCCAGCGCGATGGTGCGCACCACGCCGTCACCGAGCTGCTGCTGCACTTCGAGCGTCAGCGCCGAGCCGTCGAGCTTCAGGGCGTCGTACACCTTGGGCATGGCGTTGCGCGGGAACTCCACGTCCACCACGGCGCCAATGCACTGGACGATCTTGCCTTCTGCTTGAGTGTTGGCCATTTTTCGATCCTTCAAACAATATTCGTTGCGATGCGTGAGGGGCTTGTTGCCTGCTGCAGCGGGGCTCGATCAGCCCACGGCGGCGGCGCCACTCACGATCTCGGAGAGTTCCTTGGTGATCGCGGCCTGGCGGGTCTTGTTGTAGACCAGCTTCAGCTCGTTGATCAGGTTGCCGGCGTTGTCGGTCGCGGCCTTCATGGCCACCATGCGGGCCGACTGCTCGGACGCCATGTTCTCGGCCACCGCCTGGTAGATCAGGGCCTCGACATAGCGCACCAGCAGCTCGTCGATCACGCTCTTCGCATCGGGTTCGTAGAGATAGTCCCAGCCGTAGGCCTGCTTCTCTTCCGCGGTCTGCGCAAGCCGTGCCTGCGACAGCGGCAGCAGTTGCTCGACCACCGGCTCCTGCTTCATCGTGTTGATGAAGCGGGTGTAGCAGAGGTAGACCGCGTCCAGCTTGCCTTCGGCGTACTGGTCGAGCAGCACCTTCACCGGGCCGATCAGCTTTTCGAGGTGGGGCGTGTCACCCAGCTGGGTGACCTGCGACACCACCTTGGCGCCGATGCGGTTGAGAAAGCCCAGGCCCTTGTTGCCGATGGCCACTGCCTGCGTCTTGACGTTCTGACCCTCGAGCTCCTTGAGCTTGGCGGTCATGGCGCGCAGGACGTTGGTGTTCAGGCCGCCGCACAGCCCCTTGTCGGTGGTCACCACGATCACGCCTGCGCCGCCGGTGCCGGCGCGCGTCTGCATGAAGGGGTGCACGTACTCGGGATTCGCCTCGCCCAGGTGGGCGGCGATGTTGCGGATCTTGTCGGCGTACGGACGGGCGTGGCGCATGCGCTCCTGCGCCTTGCGCATCTTGGAGGCGGCGACCATCTCCATGGCCTTGGTGATCTTCTTGGTGTTTTCCACCGATTTGATCTTGCCGCGTATTTCCTTGCCTGCCGCCATGACGGTGCTCCTGTAGGTTCAGCCGGCCGTCAGGCGAAGGACTTCTTGAACGCGGCGATGGCGGCTTGCAGCTCGGCTTCGGCGTCCTTGTCCATGGCCTTGTTGTCGTCCAGCTTCTTCAGCAGGGCGGCGTGGCTGGTCTTCAGGAACTGGTGCAGGCCGTGTTCGAAGGCGAGCACCTTCTTCACGTCCACGTCGTCCAGGAAGCCCTTGTTCACCGCGTACAGCGTGGCGCCCATCAGGCTGATGGGCAGCGGCGAGTACTGGGCCTGCTTGAGCAGCTCGGTCACGCGCGCGCCGCGGTCGAGCTGCTTGCGGGTGGCTTCGTCGAGGTCGGAAGCGAACTGCGCGAACGCGGCCAGCTCACGGTACTGCGCCAGGTCGGTACGGATACCGCCGGACAGGCCCTTGATCAGCTTGGTCTGCGCGGCACCGCCCACGCGCGACACCGAGATACCCGCGTTGATGGCGGGACGGATGCCGGCGTTGAACAGGTTGGTTTCCAGGAAGATCTGGCCGTCGGTGATCGAGATCACGTTGGTCGGCACGAAGGCGGACACGTCGCCGGCCTGGGTTTCGATCACGGGCAGCGCGGTCAGCGAACCGGTCTTGCCCTTGACCTCGCCCTTGGTGAAGGCTTCGACGTAGTCGGCGTTCACGCGTGCGGCACGCTCGAGCAGGCGGCTGTGGAGATAGAACACGTCGCCGGGGAAGGCTTCGCGGCCCGGCGGGCGGCGCAGCAGCAGCGAGACCTGGCGGTAGGCGACGGCCTGCTTGGACAGGTCGTCATAGATGATGAGGGCGTCCTGGCCGCGGTCGCGGAAGTACTCGCCCATCGTGCAGCCGGAGTAGGCCGACACGTACTGCATGGCGGCAGACTCGGAGGCCGAGGCGGCCACGACGATGGTGTAGTCCATCGCGCCGTGCTGCTCGAGGGCGCGCACGACGTTCTTGATCGACGACGCCTTCTGGCCGATGGCGACGTAGATGCAGGTGACGCCCTGGCCCTTCTGGTTGATGATCGTGTCGATCGCCACGGCGCTCTTGCCGGTCTGGCGGTCGCCGATGATCAGCTCGCGCTGGCCGCGGCCGATCGGCACCATCGAGTCGATGGACTTCAGGCCGGTCTGCAGCGGCTGCGACACCGACTGGCGCGCGATCACGCCCGGGGCGACCTTCTCGATCACGTCGGTCATCTTGGCGTTGATCGGGCCCTTGCCGTCGATGGGCTGGCCCAGCGCGTTGACCACGCGTCCGATCAGCTCGGGGCCGACCGGCACCTCGAGAATGCGGCCGGTGCACTTGACGGTGTTGCCTTCGGAGATGTGCTCATAGGCACCCAGGATCACCGCGCCGACGGAGTCGCGCTCGAGGTTGAGCGCGAGGCCGAAGGTGGGCTGGCCGTCCGGACCGGCCGGGAATTCGAGCATCTCGCCCTGCATCACCTCGGACAGGCCGTGGATGCGGCAGATGCCGTCGGTCACGGACACCACCGTGCCCTGGTTGCGGATGTCGGCCGCGGCGCCCAGGCCTTCGATGCGGCTCTTGATCAGTTCGGAAATTTCTGCGGGATTCAGTTGCATGGCTTGCTCCCAGTCGGATCAGACGCCTAGCGCGGCATTCACGACCGAGCCGGGATCACCTTGCGGCGAAGCCCGGCGGATTGATTCAAAAGACCTCAGGCAGTCAGCACGACCTTCATGCGTTCGAGCCTGGCCTTGACCGAGGTGTCGAGCACTTCGTCGCCCACCACCACGCGGATGCCGCCGATCAGCTCCGGGTCCACCTGCACCGTGGCGGCCAGCTTGCGGCCGAAGCGCTTCTCGAGCGCGGCGACCACGTCGTTGAGCTGGGCGCCTTCGATCGGGAAGGCGCTGTACACGGTGGCATCGGACACACCCGAGCTGGCGTTCGCCAGCGCGTGGAACTGCGCGGCGATGTCCGGCAGCGCAGCGAGGCGACCGTTGTCGATCACGGTGCGCAGCAGGTTCGCCACGCCCTGCGCCAGCGGCTGCTTGAGCACGCCGGCGATGACGTCGAACACCTGCGTGGCCTCGACCTTGGGGTTGTCGGCGAACTGGCGCAGCTGCGGATGGGCGGCCACTTCGGCCAGGGCCGAGAGCTGCTCGCCCCAGGCCTTTGCGTCCTGGCCGCGGGCAGCCGCGAAGGCCGCCTCGGCATAGGGACGTGCGATGGTTGCGAGCTCGGCCATGGTCAGAGCTCCGTCTTCAGGCGGCTCAGCAGCTCGGCGTGCACGCCGGCGTTGACCTCGCGGCGCAGGATCTGCTCGGCACCCTTGACGGCCAGCGCAGCCACCTGCTCGCGCAGGGCTTCGCGCGCGGCGATCGTCTGCTGGTCGGCCTCGGCCTTCGCAGCGGCAACGATCTTCGCGGCCTCTTCATCGGCACGCTTCTTGGCGTCCTCGATGATGGCCTGGGCATGCTTCTCGGCATCGGCCAGGCGCTTGGCGCTTTCGTCGCGGGTTTGCGCGAGCTGCTCTTCGACACGCTTGTTCGCGGCGGAGAGCTCCAGCTTGGCCTTGTCAGCCGCGGCCAGACCGTCCGAGATCTTCTTGGCGCGCTCGTCGAGCGCCTTCGTGATGGGCGGCCACACGAATTTCATCGTGAACCACCACAGGATCCCGAAGACGACGATCTGCGCAATCAGCGTTGCGTTCAGATTCACGGCTCGGACCTTTCTCTATTGGGGAAGAACTACCGGGGGTCGAGAAAGACCGATCAGCGCAGCACGAACGGGTTGGCGAAGGCGAACAGCATCGCGATACCGACGCCGATCAGGAAGGCAGCGTCGATCAGGCCGGCCAGCAGGAACATCTTGGTCTGCAGCTCGTTCATCAGCTCGGGCTGACGGGCCGAGGCTTCGAGGTACTTGCCGCCCATCAGCGCGATGCCGATACAGGCACCGATGGCGCCCAGACCGATGATCAGACCGCAAGCCAGAGCGACGAGACCCAACACGTTTTCCATGATTGCTCCTAGTAGGGAAGTGAGTTGTTGAACGGAAAAGGGAGAAAAGCTTGATCAGTGCTTGTCGTGAGCCTGACCGACATACACCAGCGTCAGCATCATGAAGATGAAGGCCTGCAGGGTGATGATCAGGATGTGGAAGATGGCCCAGGCGGCACCGGCCACCACATGACCCAGCCACAGCGCCACGCCGCCCAGCGACGCGAAGCCCACCGCGCCCATGAGCGCGATCAGCATGAACACCAGCTCGCCGGCGAACATGTTGCCGAACAGCCGCATGCCGTGGGAGATGGTCTTGGCCGCGAACTCGATGAGCTGGAGGATGAAGTTGATCGGGGCCAGCACGATGGCGGCCACGCCGTGGGCGTGGAAGGGGGCCGAGAACAGCTCCTTGATCCAGCCGCCCAGGCCCTTGATCTTGATGTTGTAGTACAGGCAGGTCAGCAGCACCGTGATCGACAGGCCCAGCGTGATCGACAGGTCGGCGGTGGGCACGATGCGCATGTAGGCATGGTGCGGGTCGCCGCCGGCGGCGCCGTAGAGGGCCTCCCAGATGCGCGGGATCAGGTCCAGCGGCAGCAGGTCCATCGCGTTCATCAGGAAGACCCACACGAAAGCGGTGAGCGCCAGCGGGGCGACGGCCTTGCGCGAGGTTTCGTTGTGGATGATGCCGCGGGCCTGGGTGTCGACCATCTCGACCAGGAACTCGATGGCGGCCTGCAGGCGCCCCGGCACGCCGGAGGTTACGCTCCTGGCCACGCGCCACAGCAGGAAGCAGCCCAGCACACCCAGCAGGATGGACCAGAACAGCGAGTCCAGCTTGAACACCGGCTCGGACAGCGAGAAGTTGGCAATGCCTTCTTGCGTGCGGTTCTGAAGGTGTTGGAGGTGGTGCTGGATGTACTCACCCGCGGTCGGTCCGTGTCCTTCGGCAGCCATCGTCAGTTCTCGTCAACGCTTGCGAACAAGCGACTGTTGGTTCTTCTTGCGACCCCACCAGAGCAGGGTCAGCCAGTTCACTTTCAGGCACACGATCATCGTGACCAGCAGCGCCGGCCAGCTCAGATCGGGCACAACTCTTGCGGCAGCCGCCAACATGGCAACCGCCACCATGATCTTCAGCAGCTCCCAGAGCAGGAACCTCGCCGCAGCCGCGGCCGGATTCGCTCCAGAGAGCCGGGTCGTGATACCGCGCGCCAGCAAGGCTCCCGGCACCACCACGGCAGCCGCGCCATACAGCGCCGACCAGCCGGCCCCGCCCTGCCGGCTCAGGCTCCACCACAGTGTTGCCATCACCAGCCCCACCACGGCCTGGACCGCGATGACCCGCCACGGCGAGAGCGGCGGGTGCTGCGCCCGCAAGGCCTCCGCTTCTTCTCGCGTCAGGCTCTTGAAAGGCGCTTCGCCTGCCTCATCTGCCCCGTTCATCGCCTCGTGCTGATCGATCGAATCGGTGATCGGATCGGTCATGGCAGGCAAACCCCGGGCAGTTGCGGCAAAACCCAATGATTATACGTGGTAACCCGCAGGGCTCCGCCATGGGGCAGTGTGGCGCGGACGCAGCGCCACGATTCACCGGCCGCACGCCCCACGCGAAAGCGCGCGCGAGCGCGCGGCGTCAGCCGACGCGGCAGCTGTTCGCGGGCAGCCCCGGCACGTCCACACGCAAGGCCAGGACGCAACCGGCCATGGGTTGCCGGGCCAGCTCGTCGGCGGGGCGCTTCTCGCGCGACGTCGTGATGTACAGCGTGCGCAGGTCGGCGCCGCCGAAACACGGCATGGTCGGACAGCGCACTGACAGCTTCACCTCCTGCAGCACCTCGCCGGCCGGCGACAGCCGCAGCACCCGCTGCCCTTCGAACATCGCGACCCAGTAGCAGCCTTCGGCATCGACCGCGGCGCCGTCGGGCCGGCCGCCGTAGACGGCCAGGTCCTGGTCGGGCTGCTTGGGCGCGAAGCTCGCGAACACGCGCCGGTTCGACAGCGAACCGGAGGCGGCGCCGAAGTCGAACGCATGGATGGTGTGCGCCTTGGTGTCGGACCAGTACATGGTGCCGCCGTCAGGGCTCCAGGCCAGCCCGTTCGACACGGTGATGCCGTCGGCCACACGCACGAGTTCGCCGCCGCCGTAGCGATACAGCGCGGCCAGCGCCGGGTCGCGCGGCTCATAGATCGTGCCGACCCAGAAGCGGCCCTGCGGATCGCACTTGCCGTCGTTGAATCGCTCCCGATGCGGGTCGTACGGCGGCGGCGCCAGCGCATCGCGCCGGCCGGTGGCGGGATCGAAGCGCCACAACCCGTCGCGCATCGCCAGCACCAGCTCGGGCGAACCGGCGATGGGCGCGCAGCTGGCCACGTCGGACTCGAACTGCCACGACTGCGCCGCCCCGCTGGCGGGGTCGAAACGGTGCAGCCGCCGGCCCGGGATGTCGCAGTAGTACAGCACCTGCTGCTGCGGATGCCACAGCGGCGATTCGCCCAGCAGGGCCGGCGGGGTGACGGCCTGTATGTCGGAGGTGAGAGAGTTCATCGTTGGGGTCGGATTGCGAGTTTCATCCATGCACTCGTCGCCGCGCCCGGCGCGAGCACCTGCAGGCCCAGCGTCGGCGGCTCGGCCTGGTTGATGGCGTTGTTGACGTGGCTGACCGGCTCGACGGCGTAAGCGTCCTTGTCGTGCGGCGTGTAGACGACCAGGTGGCGCAATGAAGAGCTCAACGTCAGCGCGAACAGCTCGTCGTGCAGGGCGGCCTGGCCGGACCAGCCGTCGAAGCAGTGATCGAGGTCCAGCCGAGCGATGTCGGCGTCGAGCCCGTTCACCGGCACGCGGCCGCACGGCAGCTTGCGGTCGTCCATTTCCCAGCGCCCCGCCACCTCGGCCCGCAGGTGGGTGCGCGCGCGCTTCGGGAAGAACGGATGCCAGCCCAGGCCCACAGGCGCTTCGTGCGCCGCGTGATTGACGACGCTCATCTCGCACAGCAATGCATCGGGCGACAGCATGAAGCGCTGTCGTGCCTCGAACGCGAACGGCCATGCCGCGCCCGCGGGATGCTCCAGCAGCAGGCTGGCTTCGTCGGCGGCCGCGTGCTCGACGCACCAGGGCACGGCCAAGCCCACGCCGTGCAGCGCATGGGGAGGGTCATTGACCGGCAGCTGGTGCTGCCGGCCGCGCCAGTTGAAGCGGCCGTCGGCGATGCGGTTCGAATAGGGCAGCAGCGGATAGCTCCCGGCAAGCCGCGCGCTTTCCAACCCGGCCGGCTCGGTGGAGCGCAGCACCGGCGTCGCGTCGAACCAGAGGCCCGAAATGCTGCCGCCCAGGTCGGGCCGCAGGGCAAGGCGCAACGCGCCCGAGCGCAGTTCGACGGCAGGTGGGGCATGGCTCATGCGCCGATCCTAGTGCGGTACTCCGCTGTAACCGCCGCGCCGCCCCCCGGGGCGCTTGCGGCTCAGTACCCGTGGGTGCCGGTCGTCAGCGAGTGGACGATCGACGTCTCCTGCGTGCGCAACGCGGAGATGGACAGTTGCGCGCTGCGCACCAGCAGGCTCAGGTCGGACGAGATCGCGACGAAGTCGAAGCCGATGGCGCGGTACTGCGCCACGATCTCCGGCGCGGCGCCCAGCGTGCCGATCGGCTTGCCCGCGTCCTTGGCGCGCTTGACGGCCCGGCTCATCTGCTCGAGCACGGCCGGATGGGTGAGCTGGCCCAGGTGGCCCATCGCCGCCGACAGGTCGGCCGGGCCGATGAACAGCGCGTCCACGCCATCGATCGTCGCAATGGCCTCGAGCTGCTGCAGGGCCTGTGGCGTCTCGAGCTGGACGATGACGCCCATGTCGGCGTTGGCGTGCTGCAGGTAGTTGTGCGCAGCGCCGAAGCGCGAGGCGCGTGTCATGCCGGCCACGCCGCGCACGCCCTGCGGCGGGTAGCGCGTGGCGGCCACCGCCTGGCGGGCCTCGTCGGCGTTCTGCACCAGCGGCACCAGCAACGTGGTGGCGCCGGCATCGAGCACCCGCTTGATGGTCACCGCATCGTTCCAGGGCACCCGCACCACCGGCACCATCTTGGTGGACGACACCGCCTGCAGCATGTGGATCACTTCCATCATGTCCGCCGGCGCGTGCTCCATGTCTAGCACGCCCCAGTCGAAGCCGGCATGCCCCACCGCCTCGGCCACCATCGGGCTGGCCGACATGATCCAGGTCCCCACCGGCGGGTGAGCCCCCGCGGCCTTGAGCAGGTGTCTGAACGCGTTCATGTTGGGCTCCAGTCAATAGCGGGAAACGACCGAATCCAGGTCCGCCTTGAGATAGTGGGCGCCCGGCAGCGGGTTGTAGTAGTACGGCGGCACTTCCTCGAAGCCCAGCGTCTCGTACAGGCCGCGCGCGGCTTCCATGTCGTCGAGCGTGTCGAGCAGCATGGTCGAGTAGCCCGCCTCCCTCGCACGGTCGACGAGCGCCTGCGCCAGCAGCCGGCCGATGCCGAAACGGCGGAACGCCTTGCGCACGTACAGGCGCTTCATCTCGCAGGCATTGGGGTAGTCGGCCTCGTGCAGCGGCCGGAAGCCGCCGCAGCCGGCCAGTTCGCCGTCCAGGAAGGCCAGCAGCAGCAGCCCATGGGGGGCGGCGTACTCCCCCGGCAGCGTGGCCAGCTCCTGCTCGAAGTTCTGGAAGCACAGGTCGACGCCCAGCGCCTGGGCGTACTCGCGAAGGACGGCGCGGGTGGCTTCGATCAGTTCCGGCGTGTCGGGGCTGACAAGCGAGATGGCGGGAGCTTCCATGCTTGCAAGGGCGTGCGGGCGGCGACCGGGGGCGGACGGCAGGGGTGCAGCGCAGTGTAGGACTTGAGCGCCGGTTACGCTGCGGCGTCAGGCGCCCAGGCTCACCACCCAGCTCACCGCCGCGGCGCAGCCGGCGATCAGTGCCAGTGCCAGCACGCGCGTGAGCGCCGTGTCCTTCGACGCCGGCAGGTCGGCGTGCAAAGCCTTGTCACCGCTGAGCATCGGGCCGATCAGGTTGCGCTTCTTTGCCAGCAGGTAGTACAGCACCGCCGCGATGTGCATCACCACCAGGCCGATGATCACCCACTGCCCGATCACCTTGTGATAGCTGGTGAGCTGCAGGCTGGTTTCGGTGCTGATGAACTTCGCCAGCGGGCCGACGTTGGCGATCTCGTCGTCGGCGAACAGGCCGCTGCCCACCTGGAAGGCCAGGAACAGCAGCAGCGCAAACACCGACAGCGCGCCGGTGGGGCTGTGGCCGACCTCATGCGCGGCATCGCCCTGCCCGCGCACGTAACGCAGCAGCGCGCCGGGTCCGTAGAAGAAGCTCGAGAAGCGCGACCAGCGCCCTCCCACGACGCCCCACAGCAGCCGGAAGGCCAGCAGCGCGAACACCGCGTAGCCGAGGCGGAAGTGCCACTCCATCGCATTGCCGCCGACCTTGCCGGTGACCACCAGGCCGATCACGCACAGCACCAGGGCCCAATGGAACAGGCGGGTGGGCAGGTCCCACACACGCACGCGGGTGGCGGAAGGGCTGACAGACATCGACGACAACGACACAACGGACTCCGAAGTAGTTGGTAACAAGGCGTGCATCGTGGCACGGCGCCGCCGCTTCGTGAAGGCCGCGGCGGGCATCCGGGATTACCCGTGTGTCCGCGCCCAAGCGGGTTTCGTACCTGGACTGCTGCGCGTTCGCATGCCGCCTTCTCGGCCGCGGACCGCCGCTCCCAGCCAACCTACCTCAGCCAGGAGAGATCCGAATGAAACACCGTCTGGTTCTGTGCGCCACGCTGCTGGCCACCGCCGCGCTGTCATGGCCCGCCGCCGCCCAGTTCGCCAAACCCGAGGACGCCATCAAGTACCGGCAAAGCGGCATGGCGCTGATGGGCGCTCACTTCGGCAGGCTCGGCGCCATGGCCTCGGGCCGCGCCCCGTTCGATGCGAAGGCCGCCGCCGAGAACGCCGAGGTCGTGGCCTTCGTGTCGAAGCTGCCGTTCGCCGGTTTCGTGGACGGCACCGACAAGGGCGGCAACACCAAGGCCAAGCCGGAAATCTGGTCGCAGATGGACAAGTTCCGCGCCGGTGCGACCAGGATGCAGGAGGAAGTGGCCAAGCTGAACGTCGCCGCCAAGGGCGGCAACTTCGACCAGATCAAGGCTGCCTTCGGCGAAGCGGCCAAGACCTGCAAGGCCTGCCACGACGACTTCCGGCAGCAGTGAGATGACGGCCCCTCGTCCGGCGGGTACGCCGGCCACTCCCCCAAGGGGAGGCGGGCCTTGCTTGGGAGCGGCCCGGCGCGGCGGCCCGGGGGACGGCCCCTCGTCCGGCGGGTACGCCGGCCACTCCCCCAAGGGGAGGCGGGCCT
>CAMLNA010000043.1 GCA_946481025.1 uncultured Rivibacter sp. | reverse complement strand
CGCGAGGCCGAGATCATGTTGACCATCTCCTCCACCGCGTTCACGTTGCTGTAGGTCACGTAGCCCTCGCCGTCGGCCTGCGGGTGCTTGGGGTCGTGCACGCGGCGGCCGGCGGTCTGGTCCTCGGTGACCTGGCTCACCTTCACGCCGGCGGCGCCCACGTCGCCCATCTGCACGGTCTGGAAGACGACCTGGCGGGCCTTGTAGCTCTGCCCGTCCGGGCCGGCCACGGTGTCGGCGTTGGCCAGGTTGGAGGCCACCGTGTTCAGGCGCTGGCTTTGCGCACTGACGGCGCTGCCGGCCACGTTGAAGATGCGAAGCATGGACATCGTTGACGACTCCCCGGGTGTCTTACTGGCCGGTGATGGCACTGAGCATGGTCTTCACCTGCCCGTTGATGAAACGCAGCGTGGCCTCGTACTTCACCGCGTTGTCGGCGAAGTTGGCGCGCTCGCGGTCCATGTCCACCGTGTTGCGGTCGAGGTTGGTCTGGCTGGGCGCGGCATACAGCAGGTTGGGTTCGGCGCGCGCGCCCGCGGCCGGTGCGATGTGCCCCGGCTGCGTGGTCGCCACGGCACCGCCCACGGGCATCTGCCCGGTGGCCTGCTTCAGGGCGGCCGCGAAATCCATCTCGCGGGCCACGTAGCCCGGCGTGTCGGCGTTGGCGATGTTGCTGGCGATCAGGCGCTGGCGCTCCGAGCGCAGCACCAGGGCCTGGCTCTGGAAGTCGAGCGTATTGGTCAGTCGGTCCAGCATGGCGTCACCTGCCCTTTGGGGGCTTTGAGCGGAATGGCTGGATTCTTTGACCGCGGCTTCCAGAACATTAGCGGGAATAAGGGGCGTTCTTTCGGCCAATTCCGGGCCACCTGCCGGCGCGAACGCTCCTACAGTGAGCGTGTGATGAAGTCCCCGTACCTGCCCGCTGCGCTGTCCTACCTGCTCGTGGCCATCGTCCTGATGATGGCCGCGGCGGCCACGCGTGCGCAGACGGCCCCGCCGCCGGACACGTCCGACGAACTGCGCGCGCTGCTGTCGCGCGAAACGAAGTCCGCACCCGCCGGCACCCGTGTGGAATTCACGATCGGCCAGCTCGATGCGCGCCTGAAGCTCGCGCCCTGCCAGAAGATCCAGCCCTACCTGCCGGCCGGCACCCGCCTGTGGGGCAGGAGCCGCGTCGGCATGCGCTGCGTTCAGGGCCCGGTGCACTGGAACGTCTACCTGCCGGTCACGGTGAAGGTGTACGGCCCCGCCGTGGTGGCCGCCACCAGCCTGGGCCACGGCCAGGAACTCACCGCCGCCGACCTGCGCATTGCCGAAGTCGACCTGGCCGAGGAACCCTCGCCCGCGCTGCCGAATGCGGCCGCCGCCGTGGGCCGCCCGCTGGCGCGGGCGCTGGCCCCGGGGCAGACGCTGCGGCAGTCCCACCTGAAGGCCCGGCAATGGTTCGCTGCCGGCGAAACGGTCAAGCTGGTGGCGCAGGGCCCGGGCTTCGCCGTGTCTTCCGAAGGCCAGGCGGTCACCCCCGGAATAGAGGGTCAAGCTGCGCGGGTGCGTACCGATAACGGACGTATCGTGACCGGCACCCCGGTGGGCGAGCGGCAGGTGGAGATCCGCCTGTGACGCATGAACGAAATGTTGCAAATGGGTCCTCAAGTCTTGCGGCCGGAAGCCGAAAGCCCGAAGGACATGTTTCGGCCGCGTCAGGCCGGAAGGAGCGTTAGATGAAGATCGGCAACAACAACACCCCGGCGCCCGCGCAGGCCACGGGTGCCGTCGCGCGCGGCGCGGCACAGGAAGCGGCCCCGGCTGCGGCCAAGCCGCAGCTGCAGGCAGCGGATGCCGCATCCGCTGCGCCCGGGAGTACCACCGTGAAGCTCTCTGCCACCGCGTCCAGCCTGCTGTCCGGCAGCAGCGCCGATTTCGATGCCGACAAGGTCGAGCGCATGCGCCAGGCCATCGCCGACGGCAGCTTCAGCGTCAATGCCGAAGCGATCGCCGACAAGCTGATCGCGAACGCGCAGGAACTGCTGGGCAAGTCCTCGCATTGAACCGGCCATGATGATCCCCTCCCCCGGCAGCCCCGAAGGCAAGGCCCTGGAAGACGCCAGCACCAAGGCGGCGAGCCAGGCCCTCGAAGGCCTGATCGCCCGGGTGGAGACGCACCTGGCTGCCCTGGGCGACGCGCTGCGCCAGCGCGACAGCCAGGGCATCGAAACCCATGCCGCCGAGCTGCACCAGGCACTCGCCCGGGCCATGGACGGCTTCACCCAGGCGGCCCGCCAGGGTCACGTGCCGCGCCCGCTGCGTCACCGGCTGGCGCAGGCCAGCGGCCAGATGGCCGCGCAGCGCGAGTCGCTGGCACGCGCCACCGCCGCGCTCGACCGTGCGATCGACGTGCTGATGCCGCGCCAGCACGGCGGCGGCGTCTATTCGGCCCAGGGCCTGACCAGCGGCCCCAAGGGCAGCGGTTCGATCAAGGCCTGAGCGGCCGTTCCACCCTCGGCGCCGTGCGCGCCGGCTACTCCGCGTCCCAGTCGGCCTGATACCGGCCGACGTCGATGCCGGCGTCCATCAGCGGCTGGCGGTTGCGCTCGCGCGTGATCCTGGGGCTGGCAAGGATGAAGCCGCGGATCACTTCCTCGCGAGTCACGACCCGGCTGCGGGCTGCGAGTTCTTCGGCGACCCGCACCACCTTCCGCCGCGCAAGGCTGCGAAAGAGCGCCGGCACGGCCTTCAGCAACTGCTTGAGCAAGGCGTCGGCATCGGCCTGCCAGGTCAGCACCGTGGGCAGCTCGGGCGGGGCGTCGTATTCGTCCTCGGTCAGCGCACGCCACACGGTCAGCAGGTTGCCGTCGGCGTCGCGCACGCTGGCGCAAAGCGTCATCTCCGGTGTCCGCGCCACGTCGTCGACCAGCGTGCAACCGCCGTTGGCCAGCAGGGCATGCAGCGCCGCATCCAGGTCAGCCGCCAGCAGCCGCAGGCAGGCGTTGTGCTCGATGCGCTCGACCTCCACGAGCAGCAGGCCCACGGTGCCGCCGGCGTCCAGCTCGAGCCAGCCCGCGCCCTGGGCGCGCCGTTCGAAACCGAGCAGGCCGCCGTACAGGGCGCTTGCACGGGAGAGGCTGCGCACGGGCAGGCGAACATGGGTCACGCCGAAGACGGCAGGCGTGGGGTTCATGGGGCAGTTTCCTTTTCGATGGGTCGGGCGCCGAGCGGCGCCAGCACCGCGGCCAGCCGGGCACAGGCCTGGGCGCCGGCGCGGCGCAGGGCGGCGGCCGGCATGCGCCCGGCCGCCAGCAGCGCGATGGCATACGGCAGCGATGCCACGCGAGCGATGTAGCAGGGGCCGTCGCCGGTCCAGATGAGCACTTCGCGCGCGCGACCGGCCTGCAGCAGGCCCAGGTGCGCGTCGAGCTCGTTGATCAGAAAGGCCGCGGTCGCGCAGGCCGTCTCCGGCGCCAGGCTGCCCAGCGTGCACAACGGCAGTCCTTCGTCGGTCGCGACCGCGGCGCCCCGCAGGCCCGGGCACTTCTCGTGCAGCCGCTGCAGCTCGGCCTGCAGCCTCGCGTCGAGCGACAGGGGCTCGCCGGAACCGGGTGCCGCCAGCCGCACCTCGATGCAGCCTTCTCGCTGCAGCGCAAACAGGGCACGGGCCGCGGCTTGGGGCTCCCCGGGCAGCAGCTGCGCCAGCTCGTCGCGGTGCCAGGCGCGCTGCGGCTCGCGCAGCAGCAGCGCCTGCAGCAGCCGGCCGCGGGCATCGGCTGCCGCGCCCGCGGCGCCCCGCAGCGCGCCTCGCGGCGTGAGGTCGATGAAACATTGCGCGGCCGCCGTCATGCCGGGCCGGCGTCGAAGATGGCCGCGAGCGACTGTGCGGTGGTCCTGGCATCCAGGATCAGCCGCCCGAGCGGGCATTCGGGTCGCGCCGAAACCGACAGCACCCCGTGCGGCCCCGCGCTGGTGACCAGCATCGGTCCTTCGCTGCCTTCGAGGATCAGCTGCTGCAGTTCGCCGCGCGCCGCCTCGCGCGCGGCACGGCTGGCCAGCGCGATGAGCGCGGCGCACATGGCACCGAAGCGGTCGGCGTCCGTGTCGGGGCCGAGCGCAGAGGCCACCACCCTGCCGTCGCTGGTCAGGAAGGCGCAGCCTTCGATGGCCAGGTGCGTGCTTCTCAGGGTGCGCAGGGCCGAGCGGGCGCGGCTGGCCTGCACCGGCGTCAATGCGAGGGCGGCGGCCACGGCGTCTTACAGCGAAGCCTCGATCTCCGGCAGCGCCATGCGCGCCTTCGTGAGCACCATGCCCAGGTTGGCGCCCTTGCGGCACACGAAGGTCGCCACCTGCTGCTGCCGCTTGCCGCGCAGGAACACGTGGATCAGGTTGTCGCTGTTGACGATGATTTCCTGGAAATAGTGGCGGCCGTCTTCCGGCACGCCGCGCGACGAGCGGAAGAGCTTCTCGATCGCGACCACGTTGGGCCCCTGGAAGAGCTCGGCGGTTGCGGCCGCGAGCAGCTCGATCACCTCCTGCGGGTGCGAGTCCACCGTCTTCACGCCGAGCAGCATGCCGGAGGCGAGGTCGATGAATCCGGTGGCCACGCAGTCGGGCACGCTGGTCACGGCCTTCTGCAACACGCTGTCAAGTTTGGACATCTCAAGGTTCCTTTTGTGGGACTGTCGTTGTGGGGTCAGCGAGCCGATGAAGCAACGTCGCCGCCATTGCCGTGGCTGCCGGGAGTCGGCAAGGAGGACTTCATGCGGGCGACGGCCGGCGCGAACGCATGGAGGAAATCGATCTGGGCCTGCGACTGCACCCAGCCGGGGTGGCGGCGGCGGATCTGCTGCAGGCACTGTTCGCCGTCGAGGCGCCCTTCGTGATGCCAGAGCCAGTACGCCGCGAGCGTCGTGCCGGTGCGCCCGAGGCCGGCGCGGCAATGCACGGCAACCACATCGCCGCGCGCCAGCGACGCGTCGATGCGCCGGCACAGCGAGATGGCCTGTTCGACGCCGGGCGGCTGCATGTCCACCATGGGCTCGTGTTCCACCGTCATGCCGTGCGGTGCCGCCAGCTCGGCACGGAAGGGCCGGTCGGCCACCGAGACGAGCCGGGTGACGCCCGCACCCTCGAGCAGACCGAGGTCGTAGGCCGGCGGCTGCACGAGGCCGGGCCAGGGCGTTCCTGCCAACTGGCCGGGCAGCAGCCAGGCAAAGCCGGTGGGGCCCAGCGTGCGGGGACGCGGCGGCGGTACGTGCGCGGGAGGCTGCGCGGGCAGGGGCTCCTCGGGGCAGGAACCGGTGCGTAGGAACAGGCGCCCCGATTCGCTGGCCGGCATGCTGAAGAAGCGCTCGGCGCTGCTGTGCTCCTGCACGCGCCGGCTGGCCAGCAGCACCACCGCGTCGGCGACGCTGCGGCTGTGGCCCAGGTGGTGCATGGCCACGAACAGCGAGCGCTCGCGGCCCAGCTGCCGCAGCACCGCGAGCACCGGCTCGGCCTGGGGGTCGGACAGGCCGGCGGTGGGTTCGTCCACCAGCAGCAGCGGCGCGGCCACCATGGCGCCCCGCAGCAGCGCAACGAGCCGCTGCTGCGGCAGCGGCAGCTCCACGACCGGCACCTGCAGCTGTTGCGCGAGCGGCGCCAGCCCCAGGGCGTCCAGCCACCGGCAGAGGTGGGTGCGCTGTTGCGAGGTGGAGAGGCTGGCGCGCTCGGGCCAGTCGTGCACCAGGTTCTCGAACAGGCTCGACAGCAGCAGCCGTGCCTTCTGCATCACCAGCGGCGGGCGTTCGCCGTGCACCATGTAGTCGATGCCGCCTTCGACGCGGATCGACGGATGGCCTGCGTTCTGGCCGGCCACCGTTCGCAGCAGGGTCGACTTGCCGGTGCCGCTGGGCCCCAGCAGCACGGTGACGCCCCGCGGCGGCAGGTCGAGATCGACACCCTCGAGCACCGGCCGCTCACCATAGGCCACGCACAGCCCGCGCAAGGTCAGAACATTCACGGGCGCTTCCTTCATGCCAGGCAGGGCTTCTGCGCGAAGCGCTGCGCGACTTCGAGCATCGCGGCCAGGGTCACAAGGGCGGCTCGCACGTCCGCACGCGAGCGCGCATCCATGGGCTGCAGGGGCGGCGTGCACATCATGCAGCCGCACCGGGCCTTGAGCCGCTGCAGGTAGTCGTCGTAGACGTCCAGCGGGCGTTGCGGCGCACGGTCGGTGTGGGTGAGCCCGACCAGCAGCGGCAGGCGCTGCTGGCCTGAACGCATCAGCGCCGAGTGGTAGTGATGCAGCTGGGCCAGCGGATCCGGGGCGGAATGGTCGAGCACCAGCAGCACCGCGTCGCATTGCTCCAGCAGGATCTCCCACATGAAGTCGAAGCGGTCCTGCCCGGGGGCGCCGTAGAGCAGCACCCGGTCGGTTTCGCCGAGCCGCAGCACGCCCATGTCCATCGCCACCGTGGTGGTGGGTTTGAGTTCGGCGACGCCGTCGCTGGCTCGCACGTCGGTGTCGACCACCGCGATGTCGCTGATGGTGCGAACCGCGGTGGTCTTGCCCGCGCCCACCGGGCCCAGGAACAGGATGCGGCTTTCCATGCTCAGTCCAGCAGCTTCTGGAGCAACCGGCTCCACAGCGTGGGGCGGCGCGGCGGCGCGGCATCGCAAGGGAAGGCGATCGCATCGACCGGAGCGTCGCCATGGTCGAGGTCGTGGCCCGGGCCGTCGCAGACAGTCACCCGCAGATGGCCGGCCGCCTGCAGCGCCTGGAGGACCTTCTTCACTTCTTCGCCGTCCAGGCCGAGCCTGCGGCGCACCAGGAAGCCGACCGACGGGTTGTAGGCCAGCAGCGCGCACACGCGGGCATAGGCCGGCAGCAGTTGCGCCGGCACATGCCGCATCTGCGGCCAGCTGGCCAGCGTCAGCACCTTCGTCTCGAAGGCGTCCGCGTCATCCGGCGGCGATACGGCCGCGGCCGGGAATCGACTCTCGTGGAGCGCGGCGGCAGGGGGGGTGGTTGCCGCCTCGACATGCAGGTGCCGCTGCCGCGACATGACCGCATTCATGGCTTTCGCGGCCAGGGTTTCGAACGTCACTTGCTACCTCGTCGGACTGGCGAAAACTGTATTCACCGGTCCGACCCGAGGCATGACGACCCCATGACGGGTTTGCGCCGTATTCCTTGCGGCCCGTGAGTTCGTCACGGGCGCCCCCGTTCCGGGGGCGCGATGCCTCGCGTCAGGTCGCTCGCGGCCCTTCGTCGCCGCCACGCAGGAAGCGCGCCGCCGAGTCGCCCTGGCTGCCGCGCGGGTCCAGCAGGTCCAGAACGCCACCGGGCGCCGGCCGCTGCCGGCCCAGCGACAGCGGATCGACCTGGCCGTCGTCGACCCAGGCGCCCAGCACGCGGCTGGCCGCACCGAACGGAGCGCTGAGCTGCGGGCCGCGGTGTTGCGGGTCGAGCCAGTAGCGCTGCTGCATGGCCAGGTCCGGGTCCAGCGTCGCGTGGGCGGGCACCTCGACCACCGGCAGCAGCGGCCGGTCGGCCACCGGCCCCTTCGCCGCGATGGCAACGCCCTTGAGCGCCAGCTCGCCCTGCACGGCATGCACCCGCGCGCCCAGCCGGTTGGCCAGCGCGAGCGAGGTGGCATCGGCCCAGCCGCCCGCGCCCTGCGCCCGTTCGCCGGCATGGCCCACGTAGAGCACCACCTCCTGGCCGGGCCGGTAGCCGGCCGACCGCATGTCGGCCACCAGGCGGTCCAGGGCGGGCAGGCGGGCGGCATCGGCCATCACCACGAAGCCGTCCGCCGGTGCGGCCACCGCCACGTCCTGCGGCGACACCGGCCGGCCGTCGACGGTGACCTCGCCATCGCGCAGGTAGTTCAGGTCGGCCGTGCGCAAGCCCTCGGGCCGGGTCTCGAGCGGGCGCATCCAGGCGGCCGGGTCGGCGTTGCCCTCGATCTTCTGGAGGATCTTCTGCCGGTAGGTCAGCGTGCCCGCGCCGGGCGGCTCGTCGCCCTCGGGGCGGGCGAACCGCTGAGCCGGCGTTTCGTAGATGGCCACGTAGCGCTCGGGCCGGCCGTCGGGGAAGGCCTCGCTCTTCACCGGCGAGCCGCGCTCGCGCACCAGCGCGATGGGGCCGCGGCCGGCCATGGTCTCCTGGCTGCCCAGGCTCGGGCCGTTGCCCTTTTCGGGCGCATGCAGGGCGCCGTCCACCGGCGAGACGGCCTCCGGCGCGCCGGCATGCACCCGCGCATAGAACGCCGGCACCGGCTCGCCGCGCGCGGCCAGCATCTGCGCGGCCTGCGCCATCAGGTCCTGCTTGGCCGCCATGTTCACCACGCCGCCGGGGAAGGCCGACCCCTTGCCGGGATTGAGGTAGGTGGAGAACTGCCACACGTCGCCGAGCGCGCGCAGCTGGGCCTCGCTCATCCGGCCCGCGGGCTTGCGGCCGGCATACACCTCGACCGGCGCGGTGTCGATGAAGCCGTCGCCGAGCAGCGCCTCCTTGTGGATGGCGATGATCCCCTGCGGCGTGCGCGGCAGCGCCGAGCCTTCGGGCGGGTAGATCACGAACGCGATGCGGGTGCCTTCCTCGATCTCGCGCACCCACTTGGCCGCCATGCCGTCGGCGCCCAGGCGGTTGAACTCGGGGCTGAACTCGCGCAGGCCGGGCGCGGCGCCGGCGATCGCGTCGCGCGCGTTGTCGAGGCTGAAGCGCTCCAGGCTGACCGTGCGGTCCTCGACCTGCAGGTGGCGCGGCGCGGGCGCCGGCGGCTCTTCCACGCCGATCCAGCGCGACGGGTCGGCCTGGGCGTCGATGCGGTCGCTGATCTTCTGGCGGTAGGCCTGGGTGCCCTCGCCCTCTTCGGTGAAGCGCTGCGCCGGCGTCTCGAAGATGGCCACGTCGCGCTGCGGCCGACCTTCGGGGAACTCGCGGCTGCGCAGCGGCGAGCCGTCCTCGCGCACCAGCGCCAGCGGCCCCTTGCCGGCCATGCTCTCCTGGCTGCCCAGGCTGGGCCCGTTCGCCGGCTCGCGCGGCTGCAGCACGCCCGCCACGTCCACTGCCTCGGGCGCGCCGGCGTGCACGCGGGCATAGAAGGCGTCGATGCCCGGGTCCTGCTGCAGGGCCAGCGCCATCAGCTGGCGCTTGGCCGCCATGTTGACCGCGCCCTGCGGGAACACCGAGTCCTTGCCGGTGACGTCGGGCACGAGGTAGGTCGAGAACTGCCAGACGTCGCCCAGCTCGCGCAGGCCCTCGCCGTTCAGCTCGCCGGCCGGCTTGCGCCCCACATAGTTTTCGGACGGCAGCGTGCGCACATAGTTGTCGCCGATCAGCGGCTCCTTGTGGATGGCGATGATGCCCAGCGGCTTGTTCCCCAGCGCCGAGCCTTCGGCCGGGTAGATCACGCAGGCGATGCGCTTGCCGGCCTGCATCTCGAGCACCCACTTGCGCGCCATGCCCTCGGCGCCCAGGCGGTTGAAGTCAGGGCTCACCGCGAGCTGCCTGGTCAGCTGCGGCAGCACCTCGGCGGCATTGCGCACGTCGAAGGGCGCCAGGCGCACCACGCGGTCCTCGATGCCCAGGTTGAACGGATCGACGAACTCCTCGCGCACCCAGGCGCCGCGGCTGCGCAGCGTGTCGTTGAAGGGCGAGTCCAGCTGCGGCCCGCGGCCTTGGTCGCCCAGCCAGTAGCGCGCCTGCGCCGCATGGTTCGGGTCGGCATGGGCAGCGCTGCGGTTCGCCGAAACGTCGGTCAGGGGCAGGTGCGGCCGCTCGACCACGGCGCCGCCATCGTCGAACTCGACGCGCTGGCCCAGCGCGATCTCGCCGCGCATGGCGTGTACGCGTGCGCCCAGCTGGTTGCTGAGCGCCAGCGCCACCGAATCGGGCAGCGGCGCGTCCGGGTCGGCCCGGTCGCCGGCGCGACACACCAGCAGCGCGACTTCCTGGCCGGGGCGGTAGCCGCGGGCGGCCAAGCCCTGCGCAATGGTGGCGGCATCCGGCAGGTTCGCCTCGTCGGCGATCACCAGCGCCATCTCGGGCGGCACCGCCACCTCGATGTCGGCCGGGTCGACCTTGCGGCCATTGATGGTGACCTCGCCGTCGCCCAGGTAGTTGAGGTCGGCGCGGCGCAGGCCCGCCGGGCGCTGCGGCATCAGCGCGGGCGCCTGGCCGGGCTGCGTTTCGGCCGCCGCCGGGCGCAGGCCCTGCAGCAGCGAGGTCAGCGCCTGCGCCACCGGCCGCCGCACGTGGGCGGTGTCGCGCAGCGGCGCGGTGTCGCCCTCCAGGTACTGCCGGCGGAAGGCCGCGAGCGAGGATCGCTCGGCGGGCCCGGCCGCGCCCTCCAGCGTCTTGAAGAGCTGCTGCAGCTGCCCGGCGCCGCCCTTGGGCAGGATGGGCGTGGGCCCGTTGAGCGAACGCTCCAGCAGCCCCGGCAGCCAGCCCGGCACCTTGACGGCGGTGGCGCCGTCGCCCGCGCCGAACTGGTAGTCCTGGTAGCCGCCCTTGCGCACCGCCTTGGCCGCCGAGGGCGCCGGGGTGCTGAGCTGCACGCGGAACTCCATGCTGAAGTTCACCGGCGAATAGCGGCTGAGCGCGCGCCAGACCGGCGCCACCATGGCGGTGTAGCGGCCCGATGCATTGCCGTACGGCCGCCCGCGCCCGCCCGTGAGCGCGTCGATCATGTTGCCGATGTTGGCCACGTGGTGCGGCGACGGGCGCGAATACTGGAAGCGCTCGGGCAGCCGCTGCCAGGCCGCCTGCTTGAGGCGGTACAGCGCGCCCATGGCCGCGCGTTCCGGCGCGTTGTCGGCGAACACGACCCACACGTTGGAGGTGTCCGGCGCGGGCACGCGCATGGTCTTGCCGGTGAGGTCGGTCTCGGTGGTGGTGAGCGGCTTGCCGGGGATGGCGGTGCGGTGATGGTTGCCGCCCGACCGCGGGATGTAGACCAGCGTCTTGTCCGGGTCGATGCTGCCGTCGGCCACCATGGCCTTGACGGTGGCCGCATCGGCCTGGCCGAGCAGCCGCGACTGCTGCCCCTCGGGCACCACCACCTGCACGCGGTACTTCGCATCGCGGAAGACCTTGGCGTACTGGTCGAAGAAGTTGCCGGGCACCACGTCGCCGGCGCCGGCCGCGTCCTTCAGCATGATCTGCGTGCGGCGCTCGACCGACGGGCTGATGATGAAGCCGAGCGCCTTCACCAGCGCCGGCGGCATCGGCGTGAAGCGGTAGTCCTCGATCACCCGGTCGTACATGAGGCTGTCCTGCAGCTTCACCTGGCCGTCGGGCGACTGGTCGGCCGTGCGGCCGAAGAAGTCGCGCTCCCCTTCCCTGAGCTGCACGCGGCGGCCCTGCAGGTCCACGCTCACCGTGAGCTCGACCACCCGGCCCGAGCCGTCGGCGGCCGGGCCCAGGTCGCGCGCCTTGCGCACCAGCGTGCCGTAGCCGGGAGTCCCGTCGCCGAACAGGTCGCCGCGCACCACCCCCATCAGCTTGTTCGAGAACACGGTGAAGATGGTGTCGCGCTGCACCAGGTGCACGCCGCCCTGCATCGCGCTCAGGCGGCGCAGCTCGTCGGGCCGCACGGCCACCGAGGCCTGCGTGCCCAGTGCGTCCTTCAAGGGCGCGGTGCTGAGGCTGGTGATGCTCTCGCCCGCGCCCCGCAGGATCTCGCGCCAGCGCGTGCGGGTGCCCAGGCCGGCGCTCACCGACCCGACCGTGGGCTGCGCCACGCCGGGTACGTAGGTGTTGACGCGGCCGCGCACCGTCATGCCGACGCGGATGTCGGGCACCGGCCGCTCCTTCAGCACCATGCGCGGATGCATCGCGATGTTGGTCAGCGTGCCGGACACGCCCTGCACCGACGCGGCGATCACCTCGCCCTTGTTCATGCCGCGGCCTTCGTTCACGTAGGTGGCCAGCTGCATGGTGCCCAGGTTGCCCACGCCGTCGTTGACGAACTGCGCGGCCACGCCGGGGGCCGACAGGTTGCGCACGGAAGGCTGCGGCGCCGCCGGCGCGGCGCCGGGGGCGGTGGCCGGAGCGCGGAACTTGAGCGGGATGGCGCCCGACATCGCCCCGGTGAAGGGCGCGGTGAGCAGGCCTGCGGCCGAGTTGACCGCCGTGGCGCCCAGGTGCTTGTTGGCTTCGTCGCTGCCCAGCTTGCCGTCCAGGCCCAGCCGCAGCGCCTCGACGCCGATGCGCCCGGCGCCGTCGGCCCCCTGCGCCACCGCGCCGCTGCCGGCACCCACGAGCGCACGCTGGCCGAGGTTGAGGCTTTCGCGGCCGCCAAGCCGCGCGGAGATGGCGGCGCTGGCTTTCATGCCGGCGCCCACGCCGCCCGCGGTCACCGCGCTGGAGGCCAGGTCCACCGTGTCGTCCTTGATGGCGCTCCAGACGTCCTTGCCGGTCACGCCGCCCTTCCACGCCTGCTTCACGCCCAGGCTCACCACCGACGAATGGCCGTCGGCGTTCATGTCCTCGCCCTTGCGCATCGCGTTGACGTCGTTGCCCACGTCCCACACCGTCGCCACGGCCATCGACGCACCGATGCCGGCCGCCAGGTTGCCGCCGGTGAGCAGCGTGGTGCCGATGCCGGCGGCCACGATGGCGGTGGTGCGCACCGCCTCGTCGACCACCGCCCAGGTGCCGTCGCTGTCCTCGATGTTCTCGGCATGCTCGGCCGCTTCCTGGCCATAGCGGCCCATCAGCGCGGCACGCTTGTCGGCGAACTCGCTGACGGTGATGCGGTCGTTCTCGAGGTCGTCGCGCAGCGAGCGCAGGGCGTCGCGCTGCTCCTGGGTGTATTCCTTCGCGTCGTCGGACGCGTCGCCGAACATGGCCGACCAGCCGTCGCGGATGAAGCTGTGGCGGTCGATGCCCTTCTCGATGTTCTCGAGATCACCGCCGATGAGCTTGTCGTCCTCGGCGCCCTGCCCGGCCAGCTGCACCTTCGCGTTCTCGATGGTGTCCAGCGCCAGGTCGAGCTGCCGCCCTTGCTTCGTGCCGGTGAGGATCTCCTCGCGCTGCTCGATCAGCGCATCGGCCATGCGCGGGTTCGTGGTGTGCGTGCCGGCGAGCGTGTCGAGCTCCTTCTGCAGCGTCGGGTTCGCCTTGGCCCAGCGCTCCTTGTAGGCCTGGGCCGCCTGCGCGTCCTCGCTCGCGTCGGCGTTCTCGATCACGGTGACCTGGTGGCTCACGCCGGCCAGGCGCTCGCGGTTGTCGTTCGCATAGTCGCGCTCGGCGTCCTCGCGCCTGGACTGGTAGGCGCGCTGGTCGGCCGGCAACGACAGCATGTGGCTGTTGCGCTTCGCATCTTCGGCATCGAGCAGCTGGCCGATGCGCAGGTCGGCAATGCCCTTTTCGGTCTGGTCGATCGCCTGCTGCTGCGGCGCGGCGCCCTCGAAGTCGTCGGGGTGGGCGCGCGCCCAGTCGGCCTTCTGCTGTTCCAGCAGGTCGAGCTGGCCCTGCAGCAGGTGCTGGTCGGCCGCCTTCTTCTCGCCCGAGGCCTCCTTGAAGGCCACGTTGGCGCGGTAGAGGTCGTCGCGCGCGGTATTGCGCGCCAGCCAGGCGTCGCGGTGCCTGAACTCGCCGCCGGTGGACTGCTGGCCACGGCTTTCGTCGAGGAACTCCTGCGACTGCAGGAACGCCTTGCGGGCCGCCTCGTCTTCTTCCTGGGCGTTGCGGTACATGCCGTGCCCCGGCGGCTTCTTGCCCTCGGCCTTGAGTTCCTTGGCCTGCTGCTCGGGCACGCTGCCCCAGGTCCAGACGTCTTCCTTCCAGCGCTGGTACTCGGCCTCGAGCGCCGCTTCGGCCTCCGCGTCGGCGGTCCTGGCGGCACTGAGGTCTCGCGTCGCCTCGAGCAGCGTCACGTCCTTGGCCGCCGAGACGCTCAGGCGGTCCAGCTGGTCCACCACGCCGATCACCTGGTCGAACAGGGCGGCGGCTTCCTTCTGCTCCTTGCTGCCCGGCACGCCATAGGTCTTGGCGAGGTAGAGGTCGGAGGCCAGCTTGTCGGCCTGGGCCTGCTGCTGCGCGATCTGCACCTGCGTGGCCTTGCCCTGCTGCACGCTGGCCTGCTGCTTCAGCGCGTCGTGCTGCTGGACCAGCGCCTTGCGCTGCGCGTACAGGTCGCCGGTCGGCTCGCCCATCTTGTTGTACAGGCGGATGGTCTGGTCGAGATCGCGGATGCGCTGGCCCACGCCGGCGGCGTGCTCGCGCTTCTGGTCGGCGATCGAGTACGCATAACCCAGCCCGCCCTTCACTTCCTGGACGCTGCTCTTGCCCTTTTCGTCGACCACGGTGACCTTGAACACCTGATCGGGTCCGATCACGCGGCGCTGGGCGGCGTCGTTCTTGTGGTCGTAGGTCTCGATCACCATGGTGTTGGTGGCCGGGTCGTACAGGCGGCGCGTGCTCACGTCGCCGTTGTCGGAGGTGGGGGCCACCTCCTCGACCGTGCCCGCGTCCAGGCTGCCGAGCACGCGCTGCTCGCTGATCCCGAGCTCCTTGGCGACCTGCGCCACCGTCTTGCCGTCTTCGAACAGCCCCTTGCGCACCGCCTTCGTGTTCTCGTCCTTCGCCTGCGGTTCGCCTTCGAGCGTGCTGCGGCGGCCGCTCTCGGCCACCAGATCGACCTGCTTGGTGCCGTCGCTTTCGATGGTGGTCTCCACCCGGCTGCCGTCGGCCTTGAACTCCTTCACGGTGGTGTGGCGGCCGGCGAGCACCAGCTCGTCGCCCACCTGCAGCGGCTTGCCTTCGAGCAGCCTGGGGTTGAGCGCCACCAGCTGCTCGGGCGAGAGCCCGGCGTTCTTGGCGATGCCCAGCGGACTTTCGCCGGCCTGCACGCTGTGCGTGACCGGCGCACCGAGGAGCTCGGTGGTGGTTTCCGTGCGGCGCCCGTCGGCCCCCACCACGATGTCGGTGCGCGTGCCGGTGCGGGTGTCGATCACGTGCGTGACCGTGTCGCCCGTCTTCGCGTCCTGCCCGGTCTGGCGGATCTGGCCATTGCCGTCTTCGGAGGCCGAGACCTTCTGGCGCCCGCCGGGCGCGCCGGCGTCGGCATAGGAGCCTTCGACGCTCACCACGTCGTGCTGCAGGTCGTGGCTGTAGGTGACCTCGGTGCTGCCCTGCTTCAGCCGGGTGATCTGCACCTCGCCGCCGCCGGCCTCCTCGGACGTGATCTCGATGCCGGCGCGGCGCGCTTCGGCCACCAGCTCGGCCTGGCTGATGCCGCGGTCCCTGGCCACCTGGGCCACGCTGCTGCCTTCGGCGATGGCCGCGAGCGTGCGCTGCACCGGCGTGCCCTGGCCCTCGGCCTGTTTCGGAAACGGCGCCACCTGCAGCAGCTGCTCCAGCGGCGAGCCGGCGGCGGTGCTGCCGCTTTTCGGCGCGTCGCCTGCGAACAGCTCCTGCTGCACCTCGGCGCCCACCGCGTCCTTGAACTTGTCGCGCAGCGCATCGGCCTGGGTGCGCAGCTCGGTCGTGCTCGGCGCGTCGGCAGCCGGCGCCTTGCCCGGCGCCGCGGCCTCGGCCTGCACGGCTTTCGTCTCGGCCTGCTGCCACTGCTCGTACTGGTCCGACAGCGCGGAGGTCTCCTTCGCCTCGTCGAACCGCGCCTGTGCCTGCTCGACCTTGCGGTCGGCCTCGGCCGACGACTTGCCGTCGCTCTTCTGCTCGCGCTTCTGGTCGACCTTGGCCTGCAGCAGCTCGGCGTCCTTCTCGTGCAGCTCGGCTGCCGCGCTTTCCTTCTTGAACTTGGCGTCTTCGAGCTGGTATTGCTGGCGCTCGCGGCGTGCGGCGTTCTGGTCGGCGAGCTTCTGCGTGCGCTCGGCCTGCGCCTCGGCGGCCTCGGCGCGCTTTTGCGCCTCTTGCGCGCGCCGCTGCGCTTCGAGGGCGCGCTTGCGTGCCGCCTCGGCCTGGCGCTGCGCCTCGCGCAGCCGCGCCAGCAGCGCCTCGAGCTGGCGCTGCAGCTCGGCCGCCCGGTCGGCCGCGTCCGAGCCGGCGCCCGGCTGGGGTCCGCCGCCGTTGGGCTGGTGGCGGGGCGCGGCCACCGGCACCGGCATGGCACGCACGCC
Source organism: uncultured Rivibacter sp. (assembly GCA_946481025.1). Next base: position 13,622 of record CAMLNA010000043.1, on the reverse strand, counting down.
GCCTCCACCCATGTCGACCGGGAACGCACACATAGACGGTTTCCTTTCTGCAGCGGTGCAGCGTGATTCTGTTGAGGCATGCCGCCGGGCCGCGACTCCGGGGATCCGTAGTCCGTCGCGTGTTCGCGTCACGACGCGGCGGCTGCGACGGCCGGGCCGCGTCACGGGTTTTTCCAATCGTGGCGCGCCTTTGCGGCCCATGGGCAGCGCGCCGACTGTGCCGCCGCCGATGCCGGGCGTCCATCGACGATCCGGCGCATGCCATTACCTGATGTAATGCCCCGCCATGCGCATCCGCTCGCCGTCACTGCCAGAGCTGCATGCCTTCGCCAACGTGGTCGAGACAGGCAGCTTCTCGCACGCCGCCACGCGCCTCGCCGTGACGCAGGGCGCGGTGAGCCGCGCGGTCATGCGGCTGGAAGAGCGGCTGGGCCTGGAGCTGCTGGAGCGTCACCCCGCGGGCGTGCGGCCCACCACCGAAGGGCGGCTGTACTTCGACCGCATCCATGCGGCGCTCGCGCAGCTCGAATCGGCCGTGCCGGTGCGGCAGGTGCGCGGCACACCGGCTTCCGAGCTGAGGCTGGCGGCCATCCCGTCGCTCAACATGCGCTGGCTCGTGCCGCAGCTGCCGTCATTCCATGCCGAGCATCCGCACGTGGGCATCGTCTTCAAGCCCTACTGGAAGGACGACGACTTCCGCCGAGACGACGTGGACTGCTGGATCCAGACGCGGGCCACGCACCACAGCCGCTGGCCGGCGCATGTGCGGGCCACCTACCTCGTCGGGCGCGAGATCGTCGCCATCTGCCCGCCGGGCTGGCGCACGCGCATCCGCACGCCCCAGGACCTGCTGCGCCACCCCCTGCTGCACCACGTGAACTACCCGGACAACTGGGCGCTGTGGCTGCGCACGCAGGGGTTGCCGGACACCACGCCGACGCTGGCCGCGGGCTTCGACCTGGCCGCGGGGCTGGTCGAAGCCGTGGCCGCCGGCATGGGCGTGGCCGTGGTGCAGCGCTGCATGATCGACCACGAGCTGGCGCAGGGCCGCGTCGCGATGCCGGTGCCGGGGTCGGCCTCCACCGGGCGCGGCTACTACCTGTGCGTGCCTCGCGCGCGCCCCGAGCCCCCGGCGCTCGAAGCGTTCAGGCGCTGGCTGCTGGCGCGTGCCGCGGCCCCCGCTTCCGCGGTCAGTGAAAGCGTTCCTTCGCGAAGTGCCCGTGCTGGGCGGGGCTCATGAGCTCGTGGAACTGCTCGCGCGACATGCGCAGCAGCCGCTGGTGGTCGCCGCCTTCGAGGTACACGACGTCGTTGGTCTCCAGCTCGTCGTCGACCACCGTCTCGACGCCCCAGGGCATGCCCAGCGGCGGCAGCGCGCCGCGCACGCAGTCGGGGAACACGCTCGCGATGCGGTCTTCGTCGGCCAGGCGCAGCTGCCTGCGGCCCAGCATCTCGGCGAGCTCGCCGACCTGCACCGCCTTGTCGGCCGGCAGCACGGCCATCACGCAGCCGTCGTCGTCCTCGAGCAGCACCGACTTCGCGAGCTGCCGGGGCAGCACGTGCGCGGCACGCGCCGTCTCGGCGCTGCTGCGGCTGGGCTCGTGCGCGTGGATCTCGTAGCGCGCACCACACTGGTCGAGGTAGCTGGACAGGCGGGTGGGAATCGACATGGCAGCCTCCTGTTGCAAGGTGGTCTGAAGAGGTGCCAAGTTTGCGCCGCCCGCCCGGAAGGACGGCGCTATCGCCACAAGCCCGAGGGGGGCTTGCGGGAGGGGCCGTCGCTCAGTGCTTCGGGGCGGCGCCCAGCAGCGCGTCACGCGTGCTGCCGCGCACCTTCGGGCCGATCCAGACCTTCATCATCATGGGGAAGAAGGCCTCGCCCTTGATGGTCTCGCCGATCCTGGCGCCGTTCAGGCTGAACTCGGTGGTCTGCGCGCCGGGGTTGTAGTCGACGACCACGAGGTCGCCCTTCATCACCTTCTGGCGGTTGCCGAACACCGTGCCCAGTTGCGCTGTCTGGATGATGTTGGCGGCGAACTCCTCGGTCGGCACGTTCTGGCGGATGCGGTCGAGCATCGCGTTCGAAAGGTCGCGTGCCGACACGTCGCGGGCCATGTAGAACTGGATGCGCTTGGCACCCTTCTCGGCCAGCGCCGCTTCGGCGGTGGTCTGCTTGCGCGGCAGGTAGAAGCCCACGATGGTGGACTTGGCCGACAGCACGCTGGAGATGCCGACGCCGTTGAGCACGAGCGGCTGGCCATGCACGGTGGCGCTGTCGGCGAAACTGAAGCCTTCGAGCACGACTTCCTGGGCCGTGGCGTCGACGCCGGCGGCCAGCGTGCAGCAGGCAGCCGCAAGGGCCGCGAAGATTCGTTGGATGGACATGCGGTACTGCTCTTGTCTTTCGTTTGCGGGTGCGGCATTACAGCGCGCGCACCCAGGCGCTGCCATAGGGAAGGCGCTCTAGACCATGGGGCACGTGACGGCTGCCACGTGAATCCGGCCCATGCGCTGGCACCATGCCGCCCTTGCTGCGTGCGGCCCACGGGCCTGCGCACGCACCGCTTCAAGCAACCACAACAGGACCACCGATGCCCGTTCGTTCACCGGCTCGCGCCCTCGGCGCACTGCTGCCCACCCTTTGCCTGCTGGCCGCCACGCCGGCCTTCGCCACCGAGAGGGGGCAGGTGCGCGCCCTGCTCGGCGCTCCGTCGTACGAGCTGGCCACGCCGCAGTTCCCTGGCGTGTACGGCCAGCTGTGGATGCAGCACTACCGCGCCGACAAGGTGCGCGACGACAACGGCGATGAAGTCACGATCAACTACCCCACGCCGGCAGCCACGCTGCCCTTGCAGGTCAGGGCCAAGGTGCGTGCCGACGTGCTGGTGCCGCGCCTGACCTACGTGACGGAGCAGATCGTGGCCGATGGCCGCCTGGGTTTTTCGTTCGCGCTACCGATGGTGAAACAAAGCACCACCGTCAGCATGAGCGTCAATCCGCCCGCGGACTTCCCCGTGCCGGCGCCGGTGGTGGAGGCGGTGATGGCCGAGGAAAGCGCACGCCGTTCCGGCGAAGAGACCGGCCTGGCCGACGCCGAGCTGGCTGCCTTCGTGGACTGGGCGCAGGACGAGTCGCGCTTCGTCGCCGGCTTCGCGGTGGGCGCGCCCACCGGCGACTACGACGCGCAACGCGCGGTGAACACCGGCGCCGGCAAGTTCTGGACGCTGCGCCCGCTGATCGTGGCCTCGCGCGTGTGGGAAAACGGCTTCGAGCTCGGCCTGCGCGCCACCTACTCGTTCAACACCCGCAACCGCGACACCGACGTGCGCTCGGGCCAGTACCTGCACGCCGACTGGGCGGCGATGTACCGCGCCACCGACAGCTGGCGCCTGGGCCTGCAGGGCTACGTGCTGCAGCAGACCACCAACGACCGCGGCCCGACGGTTTCTGCCACCGGCGACAAGGTGCGTGCGCTGGCGGCCGGCCCGGTGGTGGGCTACCTGGCCGAGAGCGGCACCTGGGGCCTGGACTTCAAGGCGATGCAGGAGTTCGCGGTGCGCAACCGCCCCGAAGGGCAGGTGTACTGGCTGCGCCTGAACGTGCGGCTGGACTGACCGCCACAGGTCATGGGGCTTCGGCGTAGGCCTTCCTGATGAGCGGCAGCACCCGAGCGGCCGCCAGGATGTGATCGAGCGCCTGCAGGCGCAACGTGTCCAGCCGGGCCCGCTCCAGGGGGGCCTTGCTGGTGATCTGTTCCTGGTAGGCGGACATCACCTCCCGCACGGCCTCCGGCGGCGTGGCGGACAGGTTCACCACGAGCAGCCGTTGCACCGCGCTTCCTTCGTCCAGGGGGCGCAGGCCGGTCACCAGCAGCGGACCGTCGGGCATGGTGGAGCCACACACCTTCATGACCGCCTCGCCGCGGTCGGGCCGGCACACGCTGGCCATGAGACGCGCCGCCTGGTCGAAGTCGTAGTGGCGCTGCATCAGCGCAGCCGCCGCCATGTCGGGCTGGCTGCGCGCCGACTTCAGCACGCGGTCCGCCTCGGCCGCGCTCTTCACCGGGACCTGGATGAGGTTCAGCGTCTCGCGGGCCAGGGCCGCGTCCCTTGCATTGCTGGTCGAGGCGAACAGGTCGGTCAGTACCCGCACGACCTGCCGGTTGGCGGTGCGCGTCAGCACCATGGTGTACAGCCCGTAGCCCTTGGGCGGCGTACCGCTGCGGTCTGCCGGCAGGTAGACGTTGGCAACCACCTCGGGGCCAGCCGGGAACCCCTTGGTGCCTGGGTCACCCTGCGGCGGTGGGCCGCCACCCAGGCTCAGGCACGCGGCCAGGCTGCAAACCGGCAGCAGCGCAAGAGCCGCCCTCAGTGCCGTCATTTGTCTGCCTCCGCTTCGTGGGAGGGCGGAGATGAGGTTGGTGGTGGGGATGCGGGCGGCTGCGTGGCGTGTGGCTTGCGCCGCAGCGACCACAGCTTCGTGATCGCCAGCTTCGCCAGCACGGCCACGAACAGGAAGAGGCTGGTCAGCTCGCTCGTCAGGTCCACACGCGGATAGACCCAGTGGAAGACGAGGCCGATCACCAGCGCGATCAGCAGCACACCGGCGATGGACGTCGTCACGTCTTTCACTGCCGCCCCCGGGCAGGAAGCCGCACCGGAGCGCGGCGGCGGGCGACGTCGGGCGAGAAGGGCATCGGATCGGCGGTGATGGAGGGGGGATCGCCGCGCCGGGAAACGCGGGGCCAGCCTGTAGCGTCGTGCGACCGCGACCGATCGGCCAGTGCACAACGTCACTTCCAGCCGCCCCCCCCGTCGCCTAAGGTGTGTTTTCCTCGGCTGAGGGAGGCCTCCATGAACAAGCACCGGTTCGCTGCCCTGGCGTTGTGCGCCGGCACCGCTGCGGCGCAGGAGCCCCAACTCACCGTCACGGTGGGTGCCCGCGCCTGGTACACCGAGTGGACGACCTTCAGCTACTACGTGGACCCGGCCGACAACACGAGAAACCTCGCGCTCATCCAGGTCTCGGCCGACAACGAGCTGGTGCTGGTACCCGTGGCCAACGTGCGCTACGGCGACTTCTCCATCTCGGCGAGCATGTTCCCGTCCACCGAGTTCTCGATGACCGACGGCAGGCAGGGCCGGCGCAGGGAATACGACCTCAACCTGGGCTATGCCGTGCTGCCCGGCCTGTCGGTGACCCTGGGCTACAAGAAGCTCCTGCAGACCGACGGCGTCTACCGTTACGAGCCTGCGGGCCCGCTGCTCGGCGTCTACGCCGGCGCACCGCTCGACGGGCCGTTTTCCGTCTATGGATCGTTTGCCGCCGGCCGGCTCAAGACACGCGCCTCGCCGGACGAGAAGATCGTGCAGTTCAAGTCGGACTATCGGCTGACCGAAGTGGGCCTGGCCTATTCGCTCAACGGCGGTGCGCTGGTGCAGCGCTGGGCCTTCACCCTGGGGTACCGCATGCAGGTGATGGGCTCGAAGGAAGCTTTCGAGACGCAGGATGGCAAGACCCAGGACGGCCGGGACGTGACCCAGGGCCTTTCGTTCGGCGTGCTGGCCACGTTCTGAACGCCTCGGGAGGCTTCTCAGTTGGCCGGGGTGGGCAGCCCCCCGGGGCCGCCACAACCGGCAAAGCAGAACTCGCCGCTGAACGAGCCATAGATGTAGGGCGTCATCCGGGATTCGTAGTCGCTCTGCGTTTCGTTGATCACCCCCGCGGTCACGTTCTTGATGAACTTCTCCAGCGGCAGGCCGCTCGTGCCGATGTGCAGCAGGACGTGCTTGGTGAGCGGCCCGTTGCGCCCCTTGCCTGCGAAGGCCGCTTCCTTGGCGGCCGTCGCATAAAGGACCATCGTGCCGGCAGGCGCATCCTGGATCGGCGCCAGGCCGCTCTTCGCCCGTGCCACCGTCTCGAGGGACCGCACCAGGGCGCCGCGCGTCGCCTGCGGCGGCGCGGCCTGGGAGAACAGGTCGGTGCGGCAGGCGTCGAGTACCACGAACTGCAGGATCGTGGGCTTCGTCCGCAGCTGGGAGAAGAGGTCGTCCAGGCCATACAGCACGCGCAGCGGGCTCTCGGTGGCCGACCGGGGGTGCACCTGCGTCGGGATCAGGAAATTCGCACCGCCCGCCTGCACGCCATGGCCGGAGTAGTACACCACCCCCACCGAGTTCGGCCCCAGCTCATCGACGTAGCGCTTGACGGCCACCTCGAAGTCGGCGCGGCTGCGCAAGTCCGTGTGACACATCGTCTTGAACCTGAGCTTGCGAAGGCGCGAGCACATGTCGTTGGCATCGTTGATCGGATTGCGCAAGGGCGGCGCGTTCTCGTAGGCCCCGTTGCCGATGACGAGCGCCAGTCGCGCGCTGTAGCCCGCTTCGCGCGGTGCGATGGCGCAGCCTGCCTGCAGGACGGCGAGCGCCAGCCGCGCGGCCTGGCGGGACAGGCGGCGGAAGCGGGAGACCGGGTCGTCGAATCGAAGCTGCATGGACGGACGGCGCATTGCATGTCGCTTGACTCAACATAGGCGCAAAGCCGCCGGGACCCAACCCCCAGATTGCGGATCGCAGGCCGGCCGCCCGCCTCAGCGCGCCGCCAGGTAGACCGCCGGGTCGGCAGACAGGGCCTGCTTGACCTGCTGCGTCATCTCGTCGGCCAGCACTTCCTCGGCTCCGGCTTCCAGCGCGTCGAAGGCGCGGGCGACGATGGCCTCCGGCGTGGACTTGGGCATGTCGATGCCGTGCGTGAGGTCGGTGTCGACGAAGCCCATGTGCAGCGTGAGCACCTGGGTGCCCTGGGCGCGCAGGTCGTTGCGCAGGCCGTTGCTCAGGCTCCAGACGGCCGCCTTGGACACGGCGTAGTTCGCCAGCAGCGGGCTGCTGATCCAGCTCGCGATCGACGCCACGTTGAGCAGCGCGCCGCCGCCGTTTCGGGCGAGCACCGGCGCAAATGCCTGGCTCACCCTCAGGACGCCGAGCACGTTGGTTTCGAAGTGGCGCCGCAGCACGTCTTCGGCATCGGGCGAGGTGAAGCTGCCGGTCGCCGCGACGCCGGCGTTGTTGATCACCAGCGTGGCGTCGCCTGCCGCGCGGGCCGCGGCGGCCACGTCGTCCGCCGAGGTGACGTCGAGCCTGAGCGGCGTGACGCCGGGCAGCGTGATGGCGCCGGGATTGCGCGCCGCCGCGTAGACCTTGCGGGCGCCGCGCGCCAGTGCAGCCTTCGCGAAAGCGAGACCGATGCCGCGGTTGGCGCCGGTGACGAGAACGGTGGCGTTGTCGAGTTTCATGATCAGGTCCTTTGCATGATGATCGTCATATTTGCCGGCGAACGAAAGCGAGGGTGACGCACCGGCGCGTCGTTCAGCCGGAACGGCCGCTCTCGTATTGGTCGATGAGGCTCTTGCGGGCGCTGGCCAGCACCGCCTTGCCGGCCTTGCCGCCGAGCGTGCGCGCCATCTGCAGCGCGCCCACCATCGTGGCGACGACGACAGGCGCGAGGGCCGCCTCGGTGCCTTCCGGCAGCGCGCGGCCCACACCGTCGATCAGGATGCGCACGCTTTCGCGCGCCTCCTGGAGCACCGCTTCGCCCTGACGGGGCATCTCGCCGACCAGCGCGGCGACGGGGCAGCCGCATTCGGCGCTGGCCATCTGGCTGTCGTGCAGGTAGGCCTCCACCAGCGCGGCGAAGCGACCCATGCCTTGCGCGATGTTCTGAGCGACGAGCACGTTGAGCGCCTGCGCGGTATCGCGCCGGGCATGCTGCATGGCCTCGACCAGCAGCGCCTCGCGCGACCCGAAATGGGCATAGAAGCCGCCATGCGTGAGACCGGCCTCTTTCATGATGTCGGCCACCCCGACCCCGTGATAGCCGGCACGCCGGATGGCGCGCGCCGCCACCTCGACGATGCGGTCATGGGTGATCTGCTTGCGGCTGGGTTCGCTCGACATGATGGCCATCATATTATGGTCGTCATACGGCTGCGTCAAGACGAATCTTCGTCAGGCGATGTGCCGCTCCAGCACGGCCACGTTCACTTCGGTGCGCAGCTCGAAGCCCAGGCTCTCGTACAGGGCGATGGCCGCTGCGTTGCTGCGCCAGGCATGCAGGAAGGGCTGTTCGCCGCGCGATTCGATGTGGGCCGCCACCGCCGCCGACAGCCGGCGCGCGAGGCCGCGGCCGCGAAAGTCCGGATGGGTGCACACGCCGCTCACCTCGGTGTAGCCCGGCAGCCGCAGGCGCTCCCCGGCCATCGCCGCCAGCCGGCCGTCGATGCGAATGCCCAGGAACCGCCCCATCGTGGGGGTGCGCTCGAGGAAGGGGCCGGGTTCGGTCAGGCGGGCCAGCGCCAGCATCTCGGGCGCGTCGGCATCCGACAGCGGCTCGATGCCGCCGAACGGCATGTCCCCCAGGAGGCTGCGCGTGGCCAGCAGCTGCACGCCTTGCGCCTCCTTGACCGCCACGCACTGCGCCGGCACCGTGATCGGCGGCACCTGCAGCACGAACACCTGCTCGCCGGGCTGCACGAGCCCGGCCAGCGCAGCCAGCGCGGCCGGGCTGTCGTCGGCCGCCGAGGCGAACAGGTTCACGTCGCGCGCGAACCGGCGTGCCAGCGCCGTGCCGATGGACAAGGGTTCGTGGAAAGTACGCAGGCTGGCCCAGACGGGACGGTCGAGCGGGTGCATGGGCCGCATGCTACTGCCGCCGCCATGCGGCCGGCAGGTCAGAAGCCGAAGGCCAGCCGCACGCCGCCCCAGTGGCGGCCGTTCACCGTGATGGGGGCGGCCACTTCCTTGAGCAGCACGAAGTTGCCCCCGCCCATGTCTCGGCGGTAGGTCTGCAGCAGGAACGGGCGGGTGTTGCGGCCGGAGGCGAGGCCGGTGCGGTCGTTGAAGATGCGGCGCCAGCGGCTGTTGGCGGTGTTCCAGGCGGTGTCGCCGGCACGCTGCGGGTGGCAGTACTTCTTGTTGTGCGTGGCGATGTAGCCGTTGCGGTCGGCCGCGATGCAGAACACGATCTTGGGCGACAGCGCCAGCACCTTTTCCTGCACCTGCGGGAACAGCCGGTCCGCCAGGTCGATGAAGCGGGTGGTGTGCTGCTGCGGGCTGGTGCCGGGCACCGGGACGTAGTGCTCGTCGAACAGCGCGGCCTCGGCGATGGTGCCGGTGCGCAGCGAGTCCTCGAGCAGCTTGGAGATCTGGCCGGCCGCGTCCTGCGCGGCGCGGATGAACGGCGTGTCCTGCGTCTCGATGCCGCAGGTGGCCACCTGCTCGATGAGGTGCTCGCTCACGCGCAGGAACGATTCGCTGCGCGACATGGCCGTGTCGAGCGCACGCGTGGTCTGCTGCATCTCGCGCTCGAGCTCGCGCATCTGCCCGGCCAGGCCGCTGCAGATGCCGCGGCTCTCGTCGGCCGCCGCGTTGATGCGCGACACGCCCTCTTCCACCTCGGCCAGCGCCACGTGGAAGGTGCCGAGCTTGCCGCGCCCGGCATCGGACTGGATCTCGCTGGCCAGCGCCCCGATGCGCTGGTCGAGGTCGCCAACCGTGCTCATGATCTGCTTCGACGAGGCTTCCACCTTGGCCGAGAGGTCCTTCACCGCGTCGGCCACCACGCCGAAACCCCGGCCGGCCTCACCGGCACGCTTGGCCTCGACCGAGGCGTTGAACGCGACAAGGCGCGTCTGCAACGCGATCTGGGTGATCTGGCCGGCAGCCTCCGACACGTGGCGCAGGGTGTCCACGACGCCCACGAATTCGGTGCCCACGCCCTGTACGACCTTGCGTGCGCGCGCCACCGACGCGAGGCTCTGGGCCGTGGTGCCGGCAATCGCATCCTGCGACTTCTGCACCGCACCCACCTGCACGCTGAGATCGGCCATGGCCTGCACCTGGCGCGCCGACACCTTGTTGGTGTCTTCCATGAGGCCTCGCACCTCGCAGGCGTCGCGCCCGAGGTCGGAGGCCTGCTTGGCGATGGAACGTACCGCCTCCATCGCGAGATCACTGCCCAATCGTCCGCCCTGGGGTTCGACAGCCGCGTGGTCGGCCGCACCCGGGCGATTCGCCTTGAACAAGGAAAACATCGGGCTGCTCCTCTTTCTTGTATCGCGTTCGGCAACCCAGCTTATCGGCTCACCACTCGCGCAACTTGACCCTCAGGCGCGCGATGGTCTGGCTGTGCAGCTGGCAAACCCGTGATTCCGTCACGCCGAGCACCGCGGCGATCTCCTTCAGGTTCATGTCGTGCTCGTAGTACATGCTCATCACGTACTGCTCACGCTCGGGAAGGGTCTTGATGGCCTCGACCAGCGCCGAGCGCATGCGGTGGTCCTGCAGCTGCGCCAGCGGGTTCTCGCTCTCGTCGGCCACGTGCCGGTCCAGGTAGTCGGCATCGCCGTCGTCGCCCGACATGTCCTCGAGGTAGACGAGCTGCGTGCCGCGCACCTTGCCCAGCAGCTCCTGGTATTCGGCCAGCGAGATGCCCATCTCCTTGGCGATCTCGCTCTCCTGCGGGGCTCGTCCGAGCTTCTGCTCCAGCTTGTGCACCGCGCTTTCGATCGAACGCTGCTGCTTGCGCGTGCCGCGCGACAGGTAGTCGGAGCCTCGCAGCTCGTCGAGCATCGCGCCGCGGATGCGCTGCGTGGCGAAGGTCTCGAACTGAACGCCCTGCGCCACGTCGAAACGGGAGAGCGCATCGGTCAGGCCGATCATGCCGACCTGGATGAGATCGTCGAGCTCGACGTTGGCGGGCAGCTTGGCGATCATCTGGTGCGCAAGGCGGCGCACCAGCGGGCTGTACTGCTGCAGCATGGCGTTGACGTCGAGGCGGCCTTTTGCGGTGTACATACGCGGCTCTTTCGCTTCGGGGGTCTATCGGGTCGGTCAGCTCATCACCGGCACGCGGTGCTGCGAAGGCAGCGCCGCGGCTCGGGTGTGCATCAGGGTGTCGAATCCGGAGTCCTGCGGCGCGCCCGAAGACAGCTGCAGCCAGGCGGCCGGCAGCAGCTCGGCGACCAGGCGGCGCAGGGCGTCGCTCGGCGCGTCGGCAGCGGCTTCGGCCGGGTCGATGCACACGAAGTCGTGCAGCACCGCCCCCAGGAAATCGTCGGCGCACTGCCCCAGCCGGTCGGCCACCAGCGCGGCGCGCTGCGACTGCGGCATGGCGGCCAGCAGCAGGTCGTGCACCATGACGCCGCAACGGGTGGCCAGCAGCTTGAGCGCGGCGTACGCATGCGTCACCGCCTCCGGCCGCTCGTCGCACAGCAGCACGGCGCGCGGCGCGTCCACGCCCGGGGCGCGGTGCGCGAACATGCGTGCCAGGTCGCTGGCCGGTGCGTGCAGCAGCACCACGTCGGCGAACGGCGCCGCATCGGCCACCGCGGCCAGGAAGTTCTGCGTGGAGCCGCTGGCGTCCACGAAGCGCAGCGGCAGGCCGCGCGCGCTGAGGTAGCTCACCTGCGCGGACAGCCGCTCCAGGCCTTCGGCCAGGTCGAAGCGCGTCAGCTCCGCGGGCTCGGCCGCGCGTTCGCTCGCATCGACCACCAGCGTGTGCAGGTTGAGTTCGCCAAGCGCGGTGCACAGGCGCTCGAGCAGCACACCGCCGAACACGAGGTGCGGGTTCGAAACCACCGGCACGAACCGGGTCTGTGCCTTCGCGAACATCTGGCGCAGGCCGGCGGCCTGGTCCATCGGGGTGGGTCTGTCCGTCGTCACGGGCATGTCGGTCTGCTGTGGTCGGTCGTTCAGAGGGCGCGCTGGGCACGTGCGGCGGCGGCACCCTGCGGCGCGGCGAACACGAGGTTCACATCGTTCGCGTCGAGCTTGTAGGCGGGGCTGCCGCCGGCGCGCAGCGCACGATGCACCAGCGCATGCGACGACAGGCGGTGCCAGTCTTCCGGCACGCGCTGGCCGTTGGCCACGCCCACCACCTTGAGCTTGTGGCGGATCAGCGCGTCGAGCGCGGGACCGAGCTTCACGGCCTCGTCGAGCTTGGACAGCACGATGCCGCGGCAGGTGGGCGCGCGGTACGACACCATCACGTCCTCGATCGTCTCGCCCTGCGCGGCGGCGTTGATCACCAGCAGCTTGTTGATGCTGCGGTGGGCCAGCATGTCGAGCAGCTCGCGGGTGCGCGTGTCGCGCTGCGCGAGGCCGGCGGTGTCGATCAGCACCATCTTCTTGGCCGACAGCAGGTCGAGCAGGTCCTCGAGCGCCGTGCGGTCGTGGGCAGTGTGCACCGGCACGCCCAGGATGCGGCCATAGGCGCGCAGCTGTTCGTGGGCGCCCAGGCGGTAGGCGTCGAGCGTCACCAGGCCGAGGTTGGCGGCGCCGTGCTTGGCGGCAAAGGCCGCGGCCAGCTTGGCGGTGGAGGTGGTCTTGCCCACGCCGGTGGAGCCGATCATGGCGTAGACGCCCCCCTGGTCCTCGAGCGCTGCTTCGGCGTCGCCGGTGAAGAGGTTGCGCTCCAGCACGCTGGCGGCCCATTCCTGCTCGTTGGCCACTTCTCCGGGCATGCCGGCAGCCAGCTTGCGGATCAGCGCGGGCGAGAAGCCGCAGTCCAGCAGCTTCTGGGTCAGGCGCGCCTGGCCGGGCGAGCGCTGCAGTTTTTCCATGAAGGCCAGCGCACCGAAACGGTCCTCGATCAGGCCCTTCATCGAGCGCAGCTCGTTCATCATTTCGAGCTGCTCGGCGGCGGCGCGCGCGGCCGCCGCTGCAGCGGCCTGCTGCTGGTGGTGTTGCTGCTGGTGCGCGGCAGCACCGCTGTCGGCCAGCGACATGTGGGTGGAAGGGTGGTCGCGGTAGTTCACCGCCTCGCGCAGCACCGGCGGCTCGCCGCGGCGCGCGGCCGGCACGCGGGTGGCGCCGATGGTGATGTCGCCGAGTTCGGGTTCGAGAGCAACGGCCGCGGCGCCATAGCCCTGCACCGGCGCGGCGGCCTGGATCTGCTGCTGGTGTTGCTGCTGCTGCGCGACCTGGCGCTGCGCCAGGCGCTGCTCGATGGCCGCCGGGGTGGCCGGCACCGGCGGCAGCGCGGCCTGCTCGGCGGCGGCCTGGCTTTCGAGCGCGGCCTGGCGGCGCTTGAGCATGCGCTCGCGCACGTAGTCCTGGAACGACAGCGTGCTCATCGCGAGCTTTTCCACGTCTTCGTCGACGCCGGGCGCTGCGGCGGTGCGGGCGGCGGCGGTCTTGGCAGCGGCCGCCTTGGCGGCAGCCGGGCGGGCAGCGGCCTTCTGGGGTGCCTGCTGTGCCGGTGCGGAAGCCCCCACACGCTCCAGCGCCGCCACCGTTTCCGGTGCCATGGCGAGGATCTCCACCCCTTCGGCACAGGGCTTGGTCGAGACGATCACGGCGTCATCGCCAAAGGCCTGGCGCACCAGGGTCATCGCATCGCGTGAAGTGCGGCCGGTGAAGCGTTTGACGTTCATTTGTGCGTGACCTGTGTGGCTAGTGACCTGTGACTGGTGGCCGGTGACTGGTGCGCTAGCGCCGTTGTGACCGTTGAGCACATTTGTGCCTTGATGTCATTGTTCCGGGACGGCGTCGGAACTTGAGTTGGATAAGCGGGGTAAGTCGCACCCATTTCGCTCACTTGCCAGGCCCGCCAGGCGCTGCGTGGGA
>CAMLNA010000042.1 GCA_946481025.1 uncultured Rivibacter sp. | reverse complement strand
TCCTCGGTGAGCATGGCGTCCAGCGGCACGTCGTGCACCTCGGCTTCGAGCCACGGTATGTAGCCGTGTGCATAGCCCACGCCCACCGTGTAGGGTCGCGGCGTCAGCGCTGCCAGGGTGCGGTCGTAGAAGCCGCCGCCATAACCCAGGCGCACGCCCTTGGGCCCGAAGCCCACGCACGGCACCAGCAGCAGCGTGGGCAGCAGCACGTCGGTGCCCTTGGGCTTGGGGATGTCGAAGGCATCGTTTTCCATCGGGCAGCCGGGGTACCACGCGTGGAACCGCAGCTGCTTGGTCTCCCGGTTGATCACCGGCAGCCCGATGCGCCGCGGCGGGCCGGCGCCTTCTTCGCCCTTGCCGGCACCTTCGGTCCAGCGGTAGAGCGCCGGCAGCGGGTCGAACTCGCCCTTGATGGGCCAGTAGGCCCCCACGGTGACGTCGGGCCGCGCCGCGAGCCAGATGCGCAGCACGTCCTGCAGCTGGTCGGCGCGGTGCAGCCGGTCCATCATCGACTGGCGTTCGGCCTGCAGCAGCTTGCGCATCGTGGCCTTGTCGCGGGTCGGCTTGGTGGGGTCGAACGGCAGGGTCATCGCGGTTCCGGTGGTCTCGATACGCGGGCACCGGTGCGGGGGTGGCGGTGCTGCGCCGCGCCATTGTGCCCGCGCCGCCCGCCAAAGAGTTCATAAACATGGCCGGGCAGCATGCGCGCTCCTGTGACGAGAACCCGAGACAGCACCATGGCCCGACGCCTGACTCCAAGCATGATCTTGTTGCTGGCGCTGGCCTGTGCCAGCGGACTGGCGGCCGCCCAGCAGGCCACGCCGCCGGCGGCCGCGCGCGAGATCGCCGCGCTGCTCGGCCACATCGAGCGTTCGGGTTGCCGGTTCGAGCGCAACGGGCAATGGCACGAGGCGCCGGCGGCGCGGGCCCACATCGAGCGCAAGTACCGTGCGCTCGCCGGACGTGGGCTGGTGCCCAGCGCCGAAAGCTTCATCGAGCTGGCCGCTTCGCGCAGCAGCACGAGCGGCCGGCCCTACCAGGTGCGTTGCGGCCAGGCGCCCGCGGTGGCGAGCGGCCCTTGGCTCACGCAGGCGCTGGGCCGTCTGCGGGAGTGATCCGCGGGTCTATTTGCCGTCGCTGCGGATCGGCGAATACTCCACCGGCACCCACGCAAAGCCCCGCCCTTCGGCGCGCAGGTGACCCAGCCCCGGGAAGCTCACATGCGCGCCGGCCAGCAGCCACTTTTCCTTGGCCGCCTGCGCCCACACCGTCTTGCGCGACGCGATGGCCGGCTGGTTGTCGGTATCGAAGGCCATCGCCACCTCGGGTCGCGCGAACTGCACCGCGCCGATGTGCACCATGTCGCCCAGCACCAGCATCTTCTGGCCCTTGGACTCGAACAGGTAGCTGCTGTGGCCGGGCGTGTGGCCGGTGGCCACCGCCTTCACGCCGGGGGCGATCTGCTCGTTGGGGGTGAACAGCTTCACGCGGCCTGCGGCCTGGTAGGGCGCCACGGCCGTCTTGGCCATCTGGAAGAAGCCCTGCATCTCCTTGGGCGCGGCCTGCATCCTGGCGTCGCTCAGCCAGAAGTCGGCCTCGGGCTGGGTGACCATGACCTGCGCCTTCGGGAAGAGCGGTTGGCCATCGGCTGCCAGCACGCCGCCCACGTGGTCGGCATGCAGGTGGGTGATCAGCACGAGGTCGACCTGGGCCGGGTCGTAGCCGGCGGCCTTGAGGTTGTCGGCGAGCTTGCCCAGCGTGGGGCCGAACATCTGCTGCGCGCCGGCGTCCACCAGGATCAGCTGCTGGCCGGTGTTGACGAGGTAGCCGTTGACCGAGGTCTGGATGGTCTTGCCGGCAAGGAAGTTGCGGTCCATGCCGCGCCGGATCTCACCGGGCTTGGTGAATTTGAGTAGTGCAGCCGGGTCGAGGTCGATGTAGCCGTCGTACAGCGCGGTCACTTCGAAGTCGCCCACCATCGTGCGATACCAGCCGGGCACCTGGGTCTTTTGCTGGGGCGCTTCGGCGATCGCCGTGCCGGCAGCGGCCAGCAGGCACGCGGCGACGGCGCCGCGCGTCCAGGACATGAGTCGTTCGTGCAGCATGATTCCTCTCTCCTTGTTGTCGATGCGGGGTTCGTTCGGGGGCGCTACGTTACGGCGACGGCCGGCGGCCTGCCGGTGGCCGGTGCAAGACCGTGGCGGCACAGGGGCAGCAGCACAGCGGGTCGCGCTGTGGTATCAAGCGCGCCCATGAGCATTGCACCCCCGCGCCACGATGAATTCGCCGCCTACTGCCTCGAGCTGCTGTCGCCGCTCGGGCCTTGCAGCGCACGCCGCATGTTCGGCGGCCACGGCCTCTATTTCGACGGCGTGATGATCGGCCTCATCGCCTACGAACGGCTGTACCTGAAGACCGACGAACAAAGCCTGCCTCGCTGGCGCGAGGCAGGCTGCGAGCCCTTCGTCTACGACGGCAAGGGCAAGCCGGTGACGATGAGCTACTGGACTCCGCCGCAGGAGGCCATGGAGTCGCCGCACCTGATGCTGCCGTGGGCGAGGCTCGCGCTGGAGGCCGCGGTGCGGGCGCGCTCCGCGAAGGCGGCCAGGAAGCCGCCGGCCAGGCGGCCGGCCGCGCGCAAGGCGAAGTAGTGCCGCCGGGTGGCCGGAGCGGCTTCCAGCACCTGGAAGCTCGCTTGCGGCCAACCCTCGACCACGGCCTCCACGCCGG
Source organism: uncultured Rivibacter sp. (assembly GCA_946481025.1). Next base: position 28,060 of record CAMLNA010000042.1, on the reverse strand, counting down.
CCGGGACTTCCAGCACCTGGCCGGGCAGCACCCAGGCGTCGTCGGGCACCGCGCCGCCCAGGCGGCCGTTGGCGGTGACCCACAGCCGGCCCTCGCTCACCCGCAGCCAACGGGTACGGGAGGCGGCCGGCAGAGTGCTTGACCGGCCCGGCGCCAGTTGCCACACTGCGCCGCTCGATTGTTGCAATTCGTTCATGGACGTGGTGCTCATGTCGATCTCCTTGTCGCTGTGTCGTTGTATGGGTGAATCTTCGGCGAGGGCAGGGCTGCGGTCCAATGAGATCGATGCGACGGATTGATGAGCGTTGAGCATGAATGAGAGGGAATGAGAGGGTTGGGAGTGAACAACACGGTGCGCAGGCGTCCGCTGGACGTCGGGCCGATCCGCGCCTTCGAGGCGGTGGCGCGGCTGCTGAATTTCCGTGCGGCGGCCGAGGAGCTGAGCCTCACGCAGTCGGCCATCAGCCGGCAGATCAAGAGCCTGGAGGACGAACTCGGCGCGCCGCTGTTTTCACGCGGTACCCGGCATGTCGAGCTCACCGGTCCGGGCGAAGCCTTGCTGCGTGCCGTGGTCCCGGCGCTCGACCGGCTGGACGCGGCGGTGCGGCAGATCCGCCAGGCCCGCGGGCGGCGCGTCGTCAACGTCACCACCTTCGCCTCGTTCGGTTCGCTGTGGCTCATCCCGCGGCTCGAGGCCTTCCAGCGTGCCCACCCCGACATCGACATCCGCGTGGCCGCGAGCGACCAGCTGGTGGCGCTCGACGACCCGGAGGTCGACATCGCCTTGCGCTACACCAGCCCGCTGAAGGCGCCCGAGGGGGCGATCCGGCTGTTCGGCGAAACGCTCACGCCGGCCATCAGCCCCTGGCTCGCGGCCCAGGCCGCCGCAGGGCAGGTCCCGCCGCTGCAGCGCCCGGCCGACCTGGCCCGCCACACGCTGCTCGAGGAAGACGATCACCGGCCGGGCGCCGAGTACCTCAGCTGGCGTCATTGGCTCGCCAAGCAGGGCGAGGCGCAGCTGCAGCCGCGCAGCTGGATCTACCTCAACTTCACCTACCAGCAGGTGCAGAGCGCGCTGGCCGGGCAGGGCGTCGCACTGGCGCGCGTGGGCCTGGTGGCCGAGCAGCTGCAGCGAGGCGAGCTGGTGGAGCCCTTCGGCATCGACGGCCGCATCCACAGCCCTTTTTCCTACTGGCTGGTCGTGACCCAGCACAGCCGCCACCGGCCCGAGGTGTGCCAGTTCGCGGAATGGGTGAAGGAACAGGGTGCGCTGACCCGGGCTGCCGTGGGCGAGCTGGTCGAGCCCGAAGGGCCGGGCGAGGAGGACTGAGGGCGCGCCTCACAGGCCCAAAAAAAGAGGGCGGCTCGCTCTCCAGCAGCCGCCCTGAATAGACCCGATGGGTAGGGGGTCTATCGATCAACCTTCGTTCAGTCGGAACGCTTCGTGGCCATCACCGGCTGGCCTTCGAACTGGCCGCCGGCGGCCAGCGCCACGTCGCCGCGCGAGGCGCGGATCTCGACGGGCGGCAGCTGCACCACGCGTTGGGACTTCGACGCCGGAGCGGCGGCCGGCTCGATCAGGCGCTTGCCGGCGATCTCCACCAGCGGCGGGTCGATGGTGCGCACCTGGTCGGGCGAACGGCCGGCATCCAGGGTTTGCGGCGCCTGAATGGCAGGCGCCAAGGCCAGTGCCAGGGTGGCCAGCGTCAGGGCCACGGCAAACAGGGCGTTGAGCGTGCGGTTCATGGTGTCGTCCTTTCTGGTGTTGCAGCCGTTGGGCTTGTCGATGGAGTGAACTTTAGGTAGCGGTCCGGGCTCCTGCGAGGTGATTGCGATGAACTGCGGGCGGTGCCGGATGAACTGCGGCTGCGCAGGATGAAAGGTTGTGCAACCGCTGCCTGGCCGAGGGGAAAGGGCCCGGGGGCGGGAGTAAATTCGAAGACGAACGGATCAGGAAGTGACGATGTCAGGAAGCAACAAGGCCGTGTGGCCCTGCGCATGGATCGGGACGCTGGCTGGTGCGGTGCTGCTCATGGCATGCGCCGGCGGGCCGGCACAGGCCCAGGCCCCCGGCAGCTCCGCGGTGGCGGGGGCTGAGGTGGTGCTCGAGGCGCGGGACGCCCTGCGTCGGCGCGACAGGAACCGCCTGGCAACTGCCCGTGCTGCGGCCGCCGCTGCGCGCAGTCCGCTGGCGGCCTGGGTGGACTACTGGGAACTCGGCAACCGCCTGGGCGAAGCCAGCCAGAGCGACCTCAACGAGTTCTATTCGCGCTGGGGCGGCACCTACGTCGAAGACCGCCTGCGCAACGACTGGCTGCTCGAACTGGGCCGCCGGCGCGACTGGCGCGGTGTCGCGCAGGAGTACCCGCGCTTTCGCATGAACGACGACCGCGAGGTCACCTGCTACGCGCTGCTGGCCCGCCACGAGGCGGGCGACGACGTGACCAGGGAAGCGCGCGCCGCCTGGATGGCGCAACGCGATCTCGACGACGGCTGCACGCTGATGGCCACCACGCTGTACGCCGCGCAACGCCTGAGCGCGGCCGACGTCTGGCGCAAGGCCCGCGCCGCTACCGAAAACAACCGTCCGCGCGCGGCGCGCCACGCGGCCGGCCTGGTGGACGAAGACGCTGCCAAGGCGGTGGACGAGCTGTTCGAAAGCCCGCCGCGCTACCTGGTGCGCAAGGCGCACGCACGCAACCGCACGGCGGCCGAACTGGCGGCGCTGGCGCTGATCCGCCTGGGCGCCGGCGACCCGGACGGCGCCGCGGTGCAGCTCGACAGCCACTGGGCCGAGACGCTGCAGGCGCGGCTCGGTCCCGCGGCGGTGGCCTGGGTCTGGCACAGCGTGGCCAAGCAGGCGGCGATGAAGCTCCTGCCCGGCGCCGACGGCTACTACCAGCGCGCCGCCACCACGCGGCGCGGCGCCGAAGAAGACGTCGAAGGGCCGGAGGACATGCTGGCCTGGAAGGCCCGTTCGGGCCTGCGTGCCAACAACGGCGCCGGCCGCTGGCAGCAGGTGATGCAGGCCATCAACGCCATGGGGCCGCAGGAGCAGCGCGACCCGGCCTGGGTGTACTGGAAGGCCCGCGCACTGCTGGCGCTCGCTCGCGACTCGCAGGAGGGGGAGGCGCTCAGGCAGCAGGCGCGCGAGCTGCTTTCGCCACTGGCCCGCCAGGTCAACTTCTACGGCAAGCTCGCCGCCGAGGAGCTGGGCCAGCCTTTCGTGCTGCCGCCCAGGCCGGCGCCGCTGACCGAGGAAGAGCGCAGCCAGGCGCTTGCCGCTCCCGGCCTCGCGCGGGCGCTGGCGCTCATCTCCCTGGGCCTGCGCAACGAAGGCGTGCGCGAGTGGAACTTCACGCTGCGGGGCATGAGCGACCGCGAGCTGCTGGCCGCTGCCCAGCTCGCCTGCGAACGCGAGGTCTGGGACCGCTGCATCAACACCAGCGAACGCACGCAGCAGGAGATCGACGTCGAGCAGCGCTTCCCCACGCCTTTCCGGCGCGACGTGCTGAATGCCGCACGCGACGCAGGGCTCGACGCCGCCTTCGTCTACGGCCTCATTCGCCAGGAGTCGCGCTTCGCCATCGATGCCCGCTCGGCCGTGGGCGCCTCGGGCCTGATGCAGCTGATGCCGGCCACCGCGCAATGGACGGCCCGCAAGGTCGGCATGGCCTACAGCCCCGGCCAGATCACCGACCCCGGTACCAACCTGCGGCTGGGCACGAGCTACCTGCGCCTCGTGCTCGACGACTTCGGCGGCTCGCAGCCTCTCGCCACGGCGGCCTACAACGCCGGCCCCGCCCGCTCGCGCCGCTGGCGCGACGGCCCGCCGCTGGAGCCCGCGGCCTGGGCCGAGAACATTCCCTTCTCCGAAACCCGCGACTACGTGAAGAAGGTGCTGTCCAACGCCACGGTCTACTCGGCCCTGCTGACCGGCAGCGCCCAGTCGCTGAAGGCCCGGCTGGGCCCGGCGATTGCCCCCCGTGCCGAGACGGCGCCCGTGCCGGACGCCAGCCTGCCCTGACGGGCGCTCTCCTCACCCCTCGGGAGGCCGACGCATGAACGAGCGAAAACTCCTGGTCCTCGGCGGCAGCGGTTTCGTCGGCCGCAGCCTGTGCGCGCAACAGGTGGCGCGCGACGGCGGCGCGGCCGACGGCGGCGTCACGGTGCCCACGCGGCATCTTGCGCGGGCCAAAGGCTTGAACACCCTGCCGGGCCTCACGCTGGTGGCGGCCGACGTGCATGACGATGCGCAGCTGCAGGCGCTGGTGCGCGGCTGCGATGCGGTGGTCAACCTCGTGGCCATCCTGCATGGCAGCGAAGCCGAGTTCGAGCATGTGCATGTCGAGCTGCCGCGCCGGCTGGCGGCCGCCTGCCGGGCCGCCGGCGTGCGCCGCGTGGTGCATGTGAGCGCTCTGGGGGCGGCTGCAGACGCGCCGTCGCGCTATCTGCGCAGCAAGGCGGCCGGCGAGGCTGTCCTGCAGTCGGCCGCGCTCGACCTCACGCTGCTGCGGCCGAGCGTCATGTTCGGAGAGGCCGATCGCTTCCTCAACATGTTCGCGCGCCTGCAGGCGGCCTTGCCGCTGATGCCGCTGGCGGGCGCACATGCGAAGTTCCAGCCGGTGTGGGTGGAAGACGTGGCCGCTGCCATCACCGCCTGCCTCGACGACCCCCGAACCATCGGACTCACCATCGAATGCACCGGCCCGAGGGTTTACGAGCTGCACGAGCTGGTGAAGCTGGCGGGCCGCTGGTCGGGGCATCCGCGGCGGGTGGTTGGCCTGCCTGACGGGCTGGCGCGGGTGCAGGCCGCCTTGCTTGGCCTGCTGCCGGGCGAGCCTCTCATCACGGGCGACAACCTCGACTCGATGAAGGTGCCCAACGTGGCCGGCGGCCGCCTGCCGGGGCTGCAGAGCCTGGGCATCGCACCCGCGGCGCTCGAGGCGGTGGCGCCCGCCTACCTGGGCGCTGCGGCCAGCCAGTCGCACCTCGACCACTGGCGCTCGCTCGCCCACCATTGATCGCGGCCGGTCGTGGCCGCGATGCTTGCTTCGCGCGCATCAATCCCATGCGCCGATCTCACCGGTGCCTTTCGCTTCGGCGCTTAGCATCACGCGTCCCACAACAGGAGGCCGCACATGCAGCTCTATATCGGCAACAAGAACTATTCGTCCTGGTCCATGCGCCCGTGGGTGCTGATGACCCATGCAGGCATCGCCTTCGAGGAGGTGAAGCTGCGTCTGTCGTTCGACGACGGCTCTGAATTCAAGAAGGCGCTGTCCGCCGTGACGCCGGCGGGCCGCGTGCCGGTGCTGGTGGACCGCGACCTGTCGATCTGGGACACGCTGGCCATCGCCGAATACCTGGCCGAGCGCTTCCCGGAGCGCCGGCTGTGGCCCGACGACGTGAAGCAGCGTGCCGTCGCGCGCAGCGTCTGCGCCGAGATGCACTCGGGCTTTTCGGCGCTGCGCACCCACTGCCCGATGAACATCGAAGCCTCCCTGCCCGAGATCGGTCAGCGCGTGCTGGCCGAGCAGCCGCAAATCGGGAAGGACCTCGAGCGCATCGTGCAGATGTGGAGCCAGCTGCTCGAGCAGCATGGCGGGCCGTTCCTGTTCGGCCGCTTCACCATCGCCGACGCCTACTACGCGCCGGTGTGCATGCGCCTGCGCACCTATGCCCTGCCGGTGCCGCCGCAGATCAGTGCCTACCTGCAGCGCGTCTGGGAGCTGCCCGCAGTGCAGGCCTGGGTGAAGGACGCCCTGGCCGAGCAGGACTTCCTCGACTTCGACGAGCCGTACCGCACCTCTCGTGATCAGTGACGAGTCACCAGTCACCGGTGATCAGTGATCAGTGACCAGTCACTGATCACTACACTCGGGCGCATGCAGGTCTACAAAGTCGGCGGCGCGGTGCGCGACGCCTTGCTCGGGTTGCCGGTCCAGGACAACGACTGGGTGGTCGTGGGCGCCACGCCCGAGCAGATGATCGACGCGGGCTACCTGCCGGTGGGCCGCGACTTCCCGGTGTTCCTGCACCCGCGCACGCGCGAGGAATACGCGCTGGCGCGGACCGAGCGCAAGACGGCCCGCGGCTATCACGGGTTTTCCTTCGTGACGGCGCCCGACGTGACGCTCGAGCAGGACCTCGCGCGTCGCGACCTCACCATCAACGCCATTGCCGAAGACGAGCGCGGCCTGCTGATCGACCCCTACGGAGGCCAGCGCGACCTCGGGCAGCGCGTGCTGCGCCACGTGTCGGAGGCGTTCGTCGAAGACCCGGTGCGCATCCTGCGGCTGGCCCGGTTTGCGGCACGGTTCGCCGATTTCCGCGTGGCCGCCGAAACGATGGCGCTGATGCGCCACATGGTGGCCGACGGCGAGGTGGACCACCTGGTGCCCGAGCGTGTGTGGCAGGAGCTGGCGCGCGGCCTGATGGAGCAGCGTCCGTCGCGCCTGTTCGAGGTGCTGCGCGAATGCGGAGCGCTGGCGCGTCTGCTGCCCGAGGTGGACTGCCTCTGGGGCGTGCCGCAACGGCCCGAATACCACCCGGAGGTGGACACAGGCGTGCACCTGATGATGGTGCTCGACCAGTGCGCGCAGGCGCGCGCGCCCTTGCCGGTGCGCTTTGCCTGCCTGTGCCACGACCTGGGCAAGGGCACCACGCCGGCCGACGTGCTGCCGCGCCACCACGGCCACGAGGCGCGCAGCGTCGAGCTGCTGCAAGGCGTGAGCGAGCGGCTGCGCGTGCCGTCCGACTGCCGCGAGCTCGCCGAAGTGGTGGCCCGCGAGCACGGCAACGTGCACCGCAGCGAGGAACTCGGCCCCGCGGCCACCGTGCGGCTGCTGGAACGCTGCGACGCGTTTCGCAAGCCGAAGCGTTTCGACGAGGTGCTGCTGGCCTGCGAGTGCGATGCGCGCGGCCGGCTGGGCCTGGAAGGGCGGCCCTACCCCCAGCGCGAGCGGCTGCTGCGGGCGCTGGCCACCGTGCAGCGCGTCAGCACCGCCGAAGTGGCGCGCGAGGCGCAGCAGCGCGGTTTCACGGGCGAGAAGATCGCGCAGGCCATCCACCAGGCGCGGGTGCGCGCGCTGGCCGGTGACGCCGGGAACGACGCGGAAGATTGAGCACTTCGCCGCGCTCCCTCTTCTTGGGGGTGTTGCATTTGCGTCCTCACCGCCACGCAGCGGGCCCCCACCCCTAAACTGCGCCGCGCCGTGACGCGGGCCGCCGAGGGGGCGGCCGCCGCGAGCTGCTGTGCATTGCATGCGCAGCCACTGGAGGAGAGTTCACATGAACAAGGGTGTTGCCGTCGGCCTGGGCGCCGTGGCGGTGGTCGGTGCTGCCTACGTGGGTGCTTCGGTATGGGCCGGGCAGCAGGTCAAGCGGCACTACGACACGCAAAGCGCCGCGCTCGCCCGCCAGGTGCCGTTTCTGAAGCCGGTCGAAGAGCGCCACGAGGCGGGCCTGTTTTCGTCGACGCACACGATGACGTGGCGCCTGGGCTGCCTGCCGCAGCCGCAGCCCGACGGCACCGTCACGCGCGGTGAGCCGCTGCAGCTGAGCATGGTCGACCGCATCCAGCACGGCCCGCTGCCGGGCTTCAGGAGCCTTGGCGCAGCAGCCATCGACAGCCAGCTGGTGCTGGCGGGGCAGGCGCAGCAGGCCTTCGCCAAGGTGTTCGGCGAAGGCAGGCATCCGCTGTCGGCGCGCACGCTGGTGGGGTTCGACGGGCGCTATGTCAGCAACATCTCGAGCCCGGCCGCCAGCATCGCAGGCGCGGCCGAAGGCCAGCAGATGAGCTGGGGTGGTATCGAGGCGAAGCTTCACGGTGACACCTCGGGGCGGTCGGTCAGCTACGAGTTCAGCATGCCCGGTTTCGAGGTTGCCGATGCCAAGCAAGGCATGAAGATGAAGCTCGCCGGCTTGAACATGCGGGGCGAGGCCAGCGGCGACGGTACTGCGCTGCTGCTGATGGCGGGCCGCAGCGAGGGCACGCTGGCCGGCATGGAAATGAGCGTCCAGCCGCCCGACGGCGGCGCCAGCGAGCCTTTCCGCATGAGCCTGGGGCCGTTCAAGTTCGACGGCAAGACCACGCTGGACAAGGAACTGCTCAGCACCACCAGCACGATGACCGGCAGCGGCCAGGTCGGCGCGACCAAGCTCGACAAGATCGAGATGACCGCCTCGATGAAACGCCTGCACGTGCCGAGCTACTTCGCACTCATCAGCGCGGTGATGGACGGCAGCACGAGCTGCGAGGCCGACAAGCCCGGGCCCGACCCGCAGGCCATGATGGAAACCATGCAGAAGGGCTTGGCGAAGCTGCTGCCGCACAACCCCGAGTACGCGCTCGACAAGCTCGCCATCGAAACCGGCGGCAAGCGCGGCGAGCTGTCGTACGCGATTGCCGTGGCGGGTGTCACCGAAGCCGACCTGCAACTGCCCGCACCCATGCTGCTGATGAGCAAGGGCGAGTTCAAGGCCGAGGTGAAGCTGCCGGTGAGCTGGATCGAGCAACTGCTGATGGCGCTGCCTTCCAAGGCCCAGGCCGCGGCGCCCCAGCCGGAGATGGTCAACGTGATGCTCGACCAGTTCTCGGCGCAGGGCCTGGTGGTGCGTGAGGGCGAGTTCGTCTCCGCCAGCCTGCGCTTCAAGAACGGGCAGGCCGAAGTCAACGGCAAGCCGCTGCAGCTGGGTCGCCCTCCGCAGCAGCAGTGAAGTGAGCCCCGCAAGCTGCTGCCGCCGCGCCGCGGCTACAGCAGCTTGGCGATCAGCATCGCGATGAAGCTCAGCAGCACCGTGGTCGCGATCGGCAGCTCGAACTCGCGGCCGCGCAGCTTGAAGTGAAGGTCGCCCGGCAGGCGGCCGAGCCCGAGCTTGCGCAGCCACGGCAGCAGGCTGTTGAAGATGACCAGCGTGATGAGCACGACGATGAGCCAGCGGATCATTGCGTCGCCTCAGAGGGTGTGGCTGCGGTCGCCCTGCGCGAACCCGATCGCGTCGAAAGGCGCGACGCCCTTGCTGAAACCCACCACCTTGAACAGCTCGCCCATCTCGTGCTCCTGGAAGAGCTTCTGCGCCAGCGTGCGCTCGCGCAGGCCGGCGCCTTCGAGGTCGCACAGCAGGCCGCAGTTGAACAGGAAGTGGGCCTGGGTGGTGTAGCCCAGCACGTCGAGGCCGGCGTCCTGGCCGGCAAGCGCCACGCCGGTGAAGTTGACATGGGCGGTGATGTCCTTGTCGCCGGCGTCCGACAGCGGGTCGGGGTCGGCCAGGTGGCCGCGGTGGCACATCAGGGTGCCGCCGGTGCGCTGCGGGTGGTAGTACTCGGCCTCGGGGAAACCGTAGTCGATGAAAAACGCGGCGCCGCGCCGCAGCGTGCCGGCCAGCGTGCCGATGAAGGCCTCGGCCTGCCGGTGCAGCTCGGTGGTGGTGCCCGGCACGATGCCCGCTTCCACCGGCGGGCGCAGCGCGGTGGGGCGGTCGGCCCAGGCGAAACGCCCGTGGGCGACGGCAACGCCCCGCTCATGCCACTGCCGGCCGTCGAAGTGGAGCAGCGCCACCGGCATGGCGTCGAGCACCTCGTTGCCGACCACCACGCCTTCGAAGCCCTCGGGCAGCGCGTCGACCCAGCGCACGCGGTCGGCAAAGGCCGCCAGCGTCTGCTGCTGGCGCGCCCGCAGGGCGCCGGACAGGTCCACGATGGTGTAGCGCTGCAACTGCGGGCCCAGCACGCCCAGCAGTTGCGAGGCCAGGGCGCCCGAGCCGGCGCCGAATTCCCATACCTCGGCCGTGCCCGTGGCCTGCAGCGCCTGCTCCACCTGGCGGGCCAGCGCGCGCCCGAACAAGGGGCTCATCTCGGGTGCGGTGACGAAGTCGCTGCCGCCGCCGGGGCCGCCCGGCAGGTGGCCGAACTGGCGGTCGCCGCGGGCGTAGTAGCCCAGGCCCGGCGTGTAGAGCGCCAGCTCCATGTAGCGCTCGAAGCCGATCCAGCCGCCGGCGCCCACGATTTCACGCCGGATGTGCTCGGCCAGCGCACCTGCGCTGGCGCGGCCGGGGGGGCTGGCTACACTCTTTGGTTCTTGTGACACCCGACGATTGTAGAAAGCGCGATGGCAAGCAAGGCCGCCCCTGACAAGCCCGTGGCGCTGGTGACCGGCGCCGCGCGCCGGCTCGGCCGCGACATCGCGCTGGACCTCGCCGCGCACGGCTGGAACATCGCGCTGCACTATCGCCGCTCGGCGGCCGATGCGCAGGGCACGCTGGCCGAGCTGCGGGCTGCCGGCGCAAGGGCCGAGGCCTTCGGCGCCGACCTGGCCGACGAGGCGCAGTGCCGTGCGCTGCTGCCGCAGGTGGTGCAGGCGATGGGGCGCGTGGATGCGGTGGTCAACAACGCCTCGCATTTCGAATACGACAGCGTCGAGACCTTCGGCTACGCGGCCATGGAAGCCCACTGGCGCGCCAACACGGCGCCGGCCATCGTGCTCGCGCAGGCGCTGCACGCGCACCTCGCGCCGCTGGGCTGCCAGGGCTGCGTGGTCAACCTGCTCGACCAGAAGCTGTGGAATCCGAATCCCGACTACCTGTCGTACACCTTGTCGAAGGCCGCACTCGAAGCCGCCAGCACGCTGCTGGCCCAGGCGCTGGCGCCGGTGCTGCGGGTGGCCGGCGTGGCGCCCGGCGTCACGCTGCTGTCGGGGCCGATGAACGCCCAGGAATTCGCGACCTCGCACCGAATGACGCCGCTGGGCCGCTCGTCCACGCCCGCTGACGTGGCGCGCGCCGTGCGCTTCCTGCTCGAGTCGCCCGCCATCACCGGCACCACGCTGCTGGTCGACGGTGGCCAGCACCTGACGGGGCAGCCGCGCGACGTGCTGTTCCTTGCGCAGGAACACCAGGACCACTGAAGGACCGATGAAGGACCGATGACATGCACAGCATGCTGAACAACCCGCAATTGCTGGACTGCCGCCGGCTCTTCCTGAAGGACTACGAGGTCTGGATCAACATCGGCGTGCACGACTTCGAGAAGAAAGGCGAGCAGCGGGTGCTGATCAACGTGGACCTGTACGTCCCGCTGGCCTCGACCACGCCGCAGCACGACCAGCTGCACGAAGTGGTCGACTACGATTTCATGCGCCGCACCATCTCGCAGCGGGTCAAGCAGGGCCATGTGCACCTGCAGGAAACCCTGTGCGACGACGTGGCACGGCTCATGCTCGAGCACCCGCTGGTGAAGGCCGTGCGGGTGTCGACCGAAAAGCCCGACGTCTACCCCGACTGCGAATCGGTGGGCGTCGAGGTCTTCCGCATCAAGGACGAGAAGTGAATACCGCAACCATGGAAACGCCGGCCGCCGCCGTTGAAAAGAAGGCCGCGTTCGAAGCCAACAAGCTCAGCAAGCGGCTGCACCGCCTGGTGGGCCAGGCGATCGGCGACTTCAACATGATCGAGCCGGGCGACAAGGTGATGGTGTGCCTGTCCGGCGGCAAGGACAGCTACTCGCTGCTCGACATCCTGCTGAGCCTGCGCAAGCGGGCGCCGGTGCACTTCGACATCGTGGCGGTCAACCTCGACCAGAAGCAGCCCGGCTTTCCGGAGCACGTGCTGCCCGAGTACCTCACGAAGCTCGGCGTGCCCTTCCACATCGAGAACCAGGACACCTATTCCATCGTCAAGCGGCTCGTCCCCGAGGGCAAGACGATGTGCAGCCTGTGCTCGCGCCTGCGCCGCGGCATCCTCTACCGGGTGGCGAGCGAACTGGGCGCCACCAAGATCGCGCTGGGCCACCATCGCGACGACATGCTGCAGACCTTCTTCCTCAACATGTTCTTCGGCGCCAAGCTGAAGGGCATGCCGCCCAAGCTCGTGTCCGACGACGGCCGCCACGTGGTGATCCGTCCGCTGGCCTACGTGCCGGAGCACGACCTCGAAGCCTGGTCCGAGCACCGGCAGTTCCCGATCATTCCGTGCACGCTGTGCGGCAGCCAGGAGAACCTGCAGCGCAAGCAGATCAGGAACATGCTGCGCGAGTGGGACAAGAAGCACCCGGGCCGGGTCGAGAACATGTTCTCTGCCCTGCAGACGGTCGTGCCCTCGCACCTGATGGACCGGAACCTGTACCCGTTCGCCGGCCTCCAACCGACCGGCGTGGCCGACCCGGCGGGTGACAAGGCCTTCGACGAAGACGAAGATGACTGCGCCACGCCGACCGGCGCCCAGCCCCAGCCCATCAGGCTGCACGGCCTGGGCTGAGTCCAGCGGCCCGGGCATTCCGCAAGCCAAACAGGAGACCGACCATGTTGTTGCGACGCAGTGTGTTGATCGGCGGCCTGGCCGGCACCGGCCTGGTTCTCGCGGGGTGCGCCACGATGCGCACGCTGACCACCCAGGTGAGCAGCTACGGCTCCTGGCCCGCTTCGCGCAAGCCTGCCACCTATGCCTTCGACCGCCTGCCCTCGCAGATGGCGCAGGCGATGGAGCAGGACCGCATCGAGGCCGCCGCCGTGCCGTCGCTCGAGGCCGCGGGCTTCAAGCAGGTGCCGCGCGACCAGGCCGACGTGCTGGTGCAGGTGGCGGCCCACGTGGTGGAAACCAACGAGCGCTGGCGCGACCCGTTCTACTGGCGCGCCGACTGGTGGTACTACCGCCGCCACCCGTTCTTCCACCCGGGGTTCGGCATGTACTACGACGCGCCCGAATACCAGCGCGAGGTCGGTGTGCTGATCCGTGACCGGCGCAGCAACGAGGCGCTGTATGAAACGCACGCGCGCTACAGCAGCACCTGGACGTCGGACGCGATCCTGCCGGCGATGTTCGAGGCGGCCCTGAAGGACTTTCCGCAACCGGCGGTGAGCCCCCGGCAGGTGGTCGTCTCGCTGCAGCCCAAGAGCTGAAAAGGCCAGGGCGCTCAGGCCCCGTTGGCCACGAGCGCCCGCAGGTCCGCCTCCCACCCCTTGAGCTTGTCCACCGCCGTGCGGCGCTGGGCAGGGGTGGTGGCGTTGTGCAGCTGCGCCGCGAATTCGCAGTTGTAGGCGGTGAGCTGCGCCATGTAGCGCCGGTATGACTCGTCCGGCGACTCCACCAGCCGCTGGGCCAGCGCACGCAGCACCGGCTGCGCCTGCTGCGCCGTGGCCTGGGCGGCCTGCAGCTGCCGCAGGGTCTGCAGCACGTCCTGCTGGCGCCGGCGGCGCTCGTTGTACCAGCGCTGCGGGTCGAAGGGCGAGCCGGCCAGCTGCCGCTCGATGAGTTCGCGCTGGCTGCCTTCGATGCGGCCGTAAAGGATCTCGCTGCGGTCGACCACCCGCTTGATGGACGCCTTGCGGCGGTCCTGCAGGTCTTCCTGCAGGTATTCCTTGCGGAAGTCCTTGTTGGACTTTGCGTAGCGCTCCTCGATGTTCTCTAGCTGCTCGGGCTTGAGCGTCAATGCCACGGGCGTGAGCCGCAGCGTGGCCTGGTCGAGCAGCAGGTCCCGGCGCTTTTCGAGCTCGTCCCACCAGCGGCATACCTGGGCGGCGGTGGCGGGCTGCTGCACCTCGGCCTGCAGCTTCACCAGCAGCGCGGCGTAGTCCGGCAACTGCGTGTTGCGGTGCCACTCGAACCACTGGTTGATGGCCCCCCGAGCAGGGGGTGCCTGTTCGCCGTCGAAATCGACATAACCGTCGAGCCGCCAGTACACCAGCTCGGGTGCCTGGTTGTAGGCAAAACGGACCGCGCTGCAGCCGGCCAGCAGCAGCATCAGCACCCCGATAATCAGACCCCGGTTCAGGAAAGACAGACGCATGGCACTCGACATCGTGATCATGGCCGCGGGCAAGGGCACCCGCATGAAGTCCAGCCGCCCCAAGGTGCTTCACACCCTGGCGGGGCGGCCCCTATTGCAGCATGTGCTCACCACCGCCGCCAAGCTGGGCGCGAACAAGCTCGTCACCATCACCGGCCACGGGGCTGATGAGGTAGAGCAGGCCATGCAAGGCTTGTTCCCGCAACAGCCGTTGGTGTTTGTACGGCAGCAGCCCCAGTTGGGAACGGGCCACGCGGTGCAGCAGGCGGCGCCGCAGCTGGGCGACGACGGCACCACCCTCATCCTCAACGGCGACGTGCCGCTCATCGATGCCGCCACGGTGGGCGAACTCATCGCGGCCAGCGGCGGCGAGAAGCTCGCGCTGCTGACCATCGAGCTCGAGGACCCCACCGGCTATGGGCGCATCGTGCGCAAGGGCGACGCGGTGCTGGCCATCGTGGAGCACAAGGACGCAAGCCCGGAGCTGCGCCAGATCCGCGAGGGCTACACCGGCGTGATGGCCGCGCCCACCGCGTACCTGAAGCGCTGGCTGGCCGCGCTGCGCAACGACAACGTCCAGGGCGAGTACTACCTGACCGACATCGTGGCGATGGCGGTGCACGACGGCGTGCCGGTGGTGGCCACCCGGGCCCACAACGAAACCGAGGTCCTGGGCATCAACAGCCCGTCGCAGCTGGCCGACCTGGAGCGCCGCTACCAGCGTGCGCAGGCCGGGGCGCTGATGGAGCAGGGCGTGCGTTTTGCCGACCCGGCGCGTTTCGACGTGCGCGGGGAGCTGGTGTGCGGCACCGACGTCGAGATCGACGTGAACTGCGTGTTCGAGGGCCGGGTGGTGCTGGGCGACGGCGTGAAGATCGGTGCCAACTGCGTGCTGCGCAACACCGAAATCGCCGCCGGTGCGACGCTGCTGCCGTTCACCCATGCCGACGGCGAGAAATTGGGGGTGTCCATCGGTGCCGGTGCGATCGTCGGCCCGTTCGCGCGGCTGCGGCCGGGAGCGGTGCTGGGCGAGGAGGTGCACATCGGCAACTTCGTCGAGGTGAAGAACTCCACCCTGGGCAAGGGTGCCAAGGCCAACCACCTGGCCTACCTGGGCGATGCCGACGTGGGCGAGAAGGTCAACTACGGCGCCGGCAGCATCACCGCCAACTACGACGGCGCCAACAAGCACCGCACCGTGATCGGCGCGAACGTGCACGTGGGCTCGAACTGCGTGCTGGTGGCGCCGGTGGCGGTGGGCGAGGGCGCCACCATCGGCGCGGGCAGCACGGTGAGCAAGAACGCGCCGGCCGGCGAGCTGACGGTGGCGCGTGCCAAGCAGGTGAGCATTTCCGGCTGGGTGCGACCGACCAAGAAGAAGGCCTGAGGCGCAGGCCTTCCACATCACAGAGCCGCGGAGGGGCCGGCTTCCATGACAGCAATCCGCAGCCGCGTGCAGATGCTGCTGTGCCTGGCGCCGGCCGCAGCGGCCTGGGCGCAGGCCCAGCCCGACGACAACGGTGCCTCCCCGCAGGAGCCCTCGCCGCGGGCGCTGGAGCGCGTCACGATCAGCGGGCGCGCATCGTTGATGCAGCGCTTCTTTGCCTCCGGCTCGCTGGTGCGGGTGGACCGGCAGGACATCGAGCAGATGGGCGCCGACTCGGTGGGCGACGTGCTGCGCCAGCTGCCTGGCGTGCAGGTGAACACCGGCGCGAGCGGCAACCTCGAGATCCGCATGCGCGGCATGGGCCCCGAGGGCACGCGCATCCTGGTCGACGGCGAGCCGGTGAGTTCGCGTCGCGGCGGGCAGCTGCCGTTCGACCAGCTGCCCGCCGACATGATCGAGCGCATCGAGGTCGTGCGCGCGCCGAGTGCGGAGTTTTCGGGCGCCAGCGGCGGCACCATCAACATCGTGCTGCGCCATGCGACCGCCAAGCGTGAAACCAACCTGCGCGTGACCGACCAGCGCGTGTGGGGCCACAACGGGCTGCAGGCCTATTTTTCGCGCACCGGGCCGGTGTCGGCGCCGCAGCCCATGGAAGACGGCGAGCCGCAGGCGTCCTGGGTCTATTTCGTCGCCGCATCGGCGTCCACACGGCTGGCGGGCAGCGACACCGAACGCCACAGCAGCACCGGGGGGCAGGCGCCCTCCGGCAGCGTGGCACAGGAGAAGACCCGCTTTCGCACGACCGAATACACCGTCATGCCGCGCCTGAGCGGCCGGCTCGGCAGCGGCGACCAGGTGTCGGTGCGGGCCTTCCTGCTCTCGGGCGAGGGCCGCGGCGACTTCACCAGTGCCGCTACGGGCAGCAACACCGCCGGCGCCGCCAGCAGCCGCGTGGCCGAGCACTCCGGGAGCGACCGCACGCTGGCGCAACTGCGCGGCGAATGGACGCACCGGTTCTCCGGGAGCAAGCTCGAAACCACCTTGTCGGGCCAGCGCGGCAAAGAAGACATCGAGCGCGATCGCAACCGCAGCTTCGGCGATGCCGGGGGCGGCGGCAGCAGCGAAAGCCTGCTGCGCGACGCCCGCCGCGAGCGCGTGTACTGGCTGAACAGCAAGCTGTCGGGCACCGAGGAGGCGCTGCTGTGGATGGCGGGCGGCGAATACGAAGACCGCGACCTCGAGGTGAACTCGGTGCAGACCGCCTCGCCGCCGCCGTCGACCCAGGACCTGGGCGTGAGCACGCGGCTGCAGCGGGCCGTGGTGTGGGGCCAGAACGAGTGGGCGCTGCCGGCCAGCACCACGCTCACCGTCGGCCTGCGCGCCGAGCGCATTGCCACGCGCAGCCGGTATGCGGGGCAGCAGGCCGAGGTGACCGACACCTTCTGGCAGCCGTCGCTGCACACCCGCACGCCCATCGGCACCGACCTGCAATGGCGCTTCAACCTCGCGCGCCTGACCCGCAAGCCTGCGCTGGCCGACCTGCTCGACCGCAGGCTGCCGGGCCAGGGCGACAACTCCCCCAACAACCCCGACGTGGTCGGCAACCCGCAGCTGCGCCCCGAGACCACAACCACCATCGACGCGGGCTTCGAGCGCAACCTGTCGCAAGACGGGCAGCTGGGCGTGAACGTGTTCCTGCGCGAGGTGAGCGACGTGGTGGCGCGCCGCGTGACGCTCGATGCCGGCGGGCGCTGGGTGCAGCAGCCCACCAACGTGGGCGACGCCAGCGTGTGGGGCGTCGAAGGCGACCTGCGCAGCGGCCTGTCGTGGCTGGGCCTGGGCAGGGAATGGTCGCTGTCGGCCAACGCGAGCCTGCTCCAGTCGCGCATGCGCAACGGCGACATGCGCGGCGAGCGCATCCCCGGCCAGGCGCGCTACGTCGTGAACCTGAGCATGGCCAGGCCCCTGCCGCCGCGCGGCGGCTGGTTCGGCGGCGGGTCGGTGGCGCTCAACGGCGCAGCCGACCTGATGACTTCGCCCGGCACGTCGGGCCGCGAGGCCTCGTACGCCAGCGTCGATGCCTATGTCGGCCGCGTGGTGGCCGGGCTTGGCTACTGGCGGGTGGGCGTCTACAACCTCACCGACAGCAAACGCGTGCGCGAACGGGTGAGCACCGACGCCGCCGGCAACACCTACGCCGACCGCTCCGCCATGCAACTCACGCCGCGCGTGTTCATCACCCTGGGGACGCGGTTTTGACAAAGGCATCCGTCAACGTGGATCCGGCACGCTGCCCGCTGTGCGGCGGCGAAAACGCCTGCGCGATGGCCTGCGACGAGCCGCAGGCGCAGCGCGGCGCCTGCTGGTGCACGGCCATGCGCTTTTCGCCGGACCTGCTGGCGCGCGTGCCGCCCGAGCTGCGGCACAAGGCCTGCATCTGCGCCACCTGCGCGCAGGCGGCCGATCAGGCTGGCCGTGGCGGCTGAGGCAGCGCCAGCGCCGGCGCGAACTTGCTGCGCTTGACCGAGAAGTAGCTCTTCACGTTGCGCACGTTCGCGTCGCTCGTGAACAGGCGCTGCACCAGCGCGTGGTAGGCGTCCATGTCACGCACCTGCACGACCAGCACGAAGTCGGGCCCGCTCGAAGTGCGGTAGCACTGCTGCACCGCTGGCTCGGCCACCACCCGCTCCTCGAAGCCCGCCAGCCGCTCGGCGGCCTGGTGATCGAGCGTGATCTCCACCACGGCGGTGAGCCCCGCGCCGATGGCGTCGGGCGACAGCAGCGCGACCTGCCGCTCAATGACGCCGGACTCCACCAGCCGCTTCACCCGCCGCAGGCAGGTGGCCGCGGACACGTGCACCCGCTCGGCCAAGGCCTGGTTGCTGAGCGAGGCGTCGGTCTGCAGCTGGTCGAGGATGCGCCAGTCCAGGGCATCCAGTTGAGGGGTCGGCATGGCGTTATTGTTTCATGGATGGCGTGTGAATGAAATTTTCAACCTAGTTGACGGCAAAGTGGTTGATTCAATCGTTTGAAAGTGAATTTCGCAAGAAAATTTCCAGCATGGCTGCCTACCATCGCCGCCATTCCTGTTCAGAAAGGCCTTCGTCATGTGCGGCATCGTCGGTGCAGTCAGCCAACGCAACATCGTTCCCATCCTCATCGAAGGCCTGAAGCGGCTCGAATACCGCGGCTACGACTCCTGCGGCGTGGCGGTGCACCAGGCCGGCGGCCTGCGCCGCGCACGCAGCACCTCGCGGGTGGCCGAGCTCGACGCCCAGGTCGTGCAGGAAGAGGTGCAAGGCGGTACCGGCATCGCCCACACCCGCTGGGCCACGCATGGCGCGCCGGCGGTGCACAACGCGCACCCGCACTTCTCGCACGGCACCGGGACCGACGCATTCAAGGCCAAGCCCGGCCGCATTGCTCTGGTGCACAACGGCATCATCGAAAACCACGACGAGCTGCGCGACGAACTCAAGGCCCGCGGCTATCTCTTCACCAGCCAGACCGACACCGAGGTCATTGCGCACCTGGTCGATTCGCTTTACGACGGTGACCTGTTCGACGCGGTGAAGCGCGCCACGCTGCGCCTGAAGGGTGCCTATGCGATTGCGGTGTTCTGCCGCGACGAACCGCACCGCGTGGTGGGCGCTCGCGAAGGCTCGCCGCTGGTGCTGGGCGTGGGTGCGCAGTCCGGCGAGAACTTCCTGGCTTCCGATGCCATGGCGCTGGCCGGCGTGACCGACCAGATCATCTACCTCGAAGAAGGCGACGTGGTCGACCTGCAGCTCGGCAAGTACTGGATCGAGGCGCGTGACGCCGGCAACGGCAACGCCGAGCGCTTCGTGCGCGTCGAGCGCACCGTGCGCACCGTGCATGCCCACACCGGCGCAGCCGAGCTGGGCCCGTACCGGCACTACATGCAGAAGGAAATCTTCGAGCAGCCGCGTGCCATCTCGGACACGCTCGACGGCGTGGTGGGCATCACGCCGGAGCTCTTCGGCGACGGCGCCTTCAAGGTGTTCAAGGACGTGGAGCAGGTGCTCATCCTGGCCTGCGGCACCAGCTACTACTCGGGCTCCACTGCGAAGTACTGGCTGGAGTCGATCGCCAAGATCCCCACCAACGTCGAGATCGCCAGCGAGTACCGCTACCGCGACAGCGTGCCCAACCCGAAGACGCTGGTGGTCACCATCAGCCAGAGCGGCGAAACCGCCGACACGCTGGCGGCGCTCAAGCATGCGCGCTCGATGGGCATGCCGCACACGCTGACCATCTGCAACGTGGCCACCAGCGCGATGGTGCGCGAGTGCGAGCTGGCCTACATCACGCGCGCCGGCGTCGAGATCGGCGTGGCCTCCACCAAGGCCTTCACCACGCAGCTGGCGGGCCTGTTCCTGCTCACGCTGGCACTGGCCCAGGTGCGCGGCCACCTCAACGAAGCGCAGGAAGCCGAACACCTGAAGGCGATGCGACACCTGCCGGTGGCGCTGCAGAGCGTGCTGGCGCTGGAGCCGCAGGTCATCGGCTGGGCCGAGGCCTTTGCCCGCAAGGAAAACGCGCTCTTCCTCGGCCGCGGCCTGCACTACCCCATTGCCCTCGAAGGTGCGCTGAAGCTCAAGGAGATCAGCTACATCCACGCCGAGGCCTACCCGGCCGGCGAGCTGAAACACGGCCCGCTGGCACTGGTGACCAGCGAAATGCCGGTGGTGACGGTGGCGCCCAACGACACGCTGCTCGAAAAGCTCAAGAGCAACATCCAGGAAGTGCGTGCCCGAGGCGGTGAGCTGTTCGTGTTTGCCGACGCCGACACCCGCATCGAAAGCAGCGAGGGCGTGCACGTGATCCGCATGCCGGAGCACTACGGCGCGCTGTCACCCATCCTGCACGTGGTGCCACTGCAGCTGCTCGCGTATCACACGGCGTGTGCGCGGGGCACGGACGTGGACAAGCCGCGGAACCTGGCGAAGAGCGTGACGGTGGAGTGAGGGCTGCGGCAGCTTCTACTCCTTTTCACGGGCAACAAAGTCCGCGACGGGGCAATAGAGTCTGCGACCCCGGTCGGGGTCGTACCGCTAGAAGGCGACTTCCAGGCTGATTGCGGTCGTACAGAGCAAAAAAAAAGGGCGCCGAACGGCGCCCCTTGAAGATGCGATGACAAGATTCGAGCAGACCTCCTCCTGAGCTACCGGCTTCGCAGCCGGGCAGGACTCGAACCTGCGACCTTTGGCGCCGCATGGCGCCGCCGCTCTGACCTGTAGTCTCCTCGGCATTCATCGCGAAAGGATCCCGCCGAAAGGCGGTGACAAAGGGGCGGTGAAATGAACGTGCTCTATCCGACTGAGCTACGGTCCCCCTGACATGGGACCGGCGGGACTCGAACCCGCGACCACGAGCGTTCCAAGCTGTAGTTCCACCTGCATTCCCCGCCTCCCGACGGAACAAGACGCGCGACAAGGGATGGCAAGACTTCGCCGGTTGCCCGGCGGCAAGAGTCGAACTTGCGATACCCGATGTAGTCCTGCCGGCATTCGCGCAAAACCTGCGGTCGGCGCCGCATGCGACGAGAGTCACGAGAGCTGCCTCCCGGGATCACCGGGGGAGGTTTGCGGCCTCCGCGGCATGTTGGCGCTGTACTCACGTGGGCATTCGCATGCGGCGACTTCCTTCTACTTCTTCACTGCACCTCGACCAAGATCTTCTCGATCTCGCCGACCCAGTGGCCGGCGTCCAGCGTGCCGTCGGCAAACAGCGCCACCGCGACGAACACCGCGTCCGAGAAGCCTCCGACGTTCATCACGTCGGCACGCTCCGCGGCCTGCGTCGTGCGGTTGGGCTGGATGTCGATGCACACCAGCTTGGCCTGCGGGCAGCGGGCCTTGATCTCGGTCCACTGCCGCATCGTCTCGGTGCCGCCGTGCCGGCGGGCGTCGACCCACGACTCGTTGTCCGACACGATCACCACCAGGTCCACCGGCGCGCGTTGCTGGTTCAGCAGCGCCAGCGGCGCGCTCACACTGGTGCCGCCGCCACCGATCGAAGCCAGCTTGGCGGCGTTGGTCATCACCGAATCACGGGGATTCAGCTCGACCTTCACCACGGCCTGCTCGAACGGCAGCACCTTCGTGCGCGGATTCTTCGCGCAGAAGGCCGCCGCCACCAGCGCCGCCACGTCGATGCAACGCACGGTCGAGGTGGCCGAGCCGCGATGGCCGGTGACGGCCGACTTCATCGAGCCCGAAACGTCGGGGCACACCACGACCTGGCCTTGCAACGTCGGCGCGTTGACCAGCGACGCCTCCATGGCGTCCTGCAGCGCCTCGCGAACCTGCAGAGGCACCTCGGTGCCCGTCGCCTTGTACGCCGCCAGCAGCTGGTACGGCAGCACGCGGGCCCGCGCCACCAGCGCCGGGTTGCGCAGCTTGTCGGCCACCGCCTCCGTCGTGCCGGGCACCAGGAAAGCACCGTGGCGCGCGAACGTGTTCAGGTTCTGACGCACCATCTGCCACGAGCCGTTGCACGCGATCTGCGCCCAATGCTCGGCCGACAGCTCCAGCGCGCTCAGCATCTGGAAGGGCACGTCCGGCAGTGGCGGCAGCGGCTGGTGCTCGCGCAGCGCGCGCTTGAACTGCTCGAAGGCCCGCGTCGCCGGCGGCAGTGCCGCTTCATCGAAGGGCTTGCCGATCAGCCACGCGAACCAAGCCGCGCGCAAAGCCTCGGTGGGCTTCGGGTGCACCATCTTCACGACGTCGGACAGCGAGGGTGTGTTGCCCACCGCGGCATGCAGCAACTGCGACTCGCTCGCGCTCAGCAGCCAGTGTTGCACCAGCTTCTTCGGGCGCGAGCCCAGCGACTTGCGGCCGGTGACACCTGACCGCACGATCTGCACGAAGTTGCGCAGCATCTTGCCGCTGTCGGCCACGCGGCCGAACACGGCTTCCAACAGCTTGACGTCGCGCGAGGCCAGCAGCGCGAGCAGCAGCGCCGGCATGTCCTTCATGTGGCCCGCCTGCCGCGCGTGGAGAGCGGTCTGGGCGACAAAGGTCGGCTCCAGCTCGCGGGCCAGTGCCAGCACGTGGTCGAGCTGCTCGTCCGCGGTGGCGTAGAAGGTGTTGTTCAGGCAGCCGGTGGCTGCCAGTTGCGCCAGCTGGTGGCGCGGGCTGAAGGCGTAGGCCGGGGCCAGCTCGTGGTTCACGGCATCGGCCTTCGGCAGCAGCACGCCTCTCAGCGTCTGGAACAGCAGGGTATTGACCATCGGAACCTCCTCGTGGGTCTTGGTCGTTGTGTGATGGGCTTCAGCTCAGGCGCGATCCCTTCGGCAGGCGCGCGGCTAGCCACTCGTGCACGTCGGCGCGGATGTGCCTGCCCTCCAGCAGGAAGTCTTCGAAGCGGCTCGGCACGTACGGCAGGTACAGGAGCGGCATGCCGGCTTCCTCCGGCGTGCGGTTCGCCTTGCGGCCGTTGCACGACGCGCAGGCTGAGACCAGGTTCATCCAGGTCCAGCCGCCGCCGCGAGACTCCGGCACGATGTGTTCGCACTGCAGGTCGCGCTCGCTGAAGCGCTGGCCACAATAGGCGCAGGTGCAGCGGTCACGGCGGAACAGTTTGAGCTTCATGACGCCGGGCGTTACGTCGAACAGGTTGATCTTCGGCGCACCGCGCAGCGCGATGATCGGGTGCACGTCGATCGCCGACTGTCGGCCGGTGGCGGCGTTGAAGCCGCCGCGCAGTGTGCGCAGCGGGGCCTCGCCATCGAACCAGGCGACGGTGTCGGTGGCGTAGTGCAGGGCGGCCTGCTGCAGCGTGATCCAACGCTGCGGTGTGCCCTGGATGTCGAGCTGCAGCACGTGCTGCAGTGGGTGCTGGTGCATGGCGGTTTCTCCTCTCCTTCAGCTTGCGGGCCGAAGGAACGCACCAGCGGCTCCTTCAGCCCTTCACACACAACACCTGCTTGAGCGTGTGCTCCACGCTCACCAGGTCGCTTTGCGCGGCCATCACCGCGTCGATGTCTTTGTAGGCACCGGGGATCTCGTCGAGCACGCCTTCGTCCTTTCGGCACTCCACGCCGACGGTCTGCGCTGCCAGCGCTTCGAGATCGAACAGCCGCTTGGCCGCGCCACGCGAGTGGCGGCGCCCAGCGCCGTGCGAGCACGAGCAGCACGCCAGCGGGTTGCCCTTGCCGCGCACGATGTACGACTTGGCGCCCATCGAGCCGGGGATGATCCCGAGCTGGCCTTCGCGCGCGCTCACCGCACCCTTGCGGGTGATCCACACCTTCGACCCGAAGTGCTCCTCGACCGTCGCGTAGTTGTGGTGGCAGTTGATCGCTTCCTTGGTGGAACCAATCTCACGGCCCATGGATTCGCGAGAAGCCCACGGGCACCAGCGACTCGATGGCCGAGCGCATCTTCGCGAGGCTGGTGGGCAGGTCGTCCGCCGACAGGTCGGTGCGCACCGCACACATGCCGCAGCCGATGTCCACGCCGACGGCTGCCGGGATGATCGCGCCGCGGGTCGGGATGACCGAGCCCACGGTCGCGCCCTTGCCCAGGTGCACGTCCGGCATGATCGCCACGTGGCCGGCCACGATCGGCAAGCCCGCGATGTTGCGGATCTGGTTCAGCGCCTGTTGGTCCACCTCGACGCCTTCGGTCCATCCCTGGACGTTCTTCATCAGCTCCATGGCTGTTCTCCTTTGATGGTGCGTCCGGGTGGTCTTGAACCACCGCCCTCGGCCTTCGGCCCGCGGCGTTGCCGCGTCCAACGCTTCGCGTTGAGCGAACCTGCGTGGCACCGGTTCAAAGCCGGCTGTCTGAGGCCTCTCGACTACCCCCCGTCAGATGGGTACTGGTGCGGACGCAGGGGATCGAACCCTGGCCTGCCGGTTAAAAGCCGGCTGCTCTACCCTTGAGCTACACCCGCGTGTGGCGTCCCGTACGGGAATCGAACCCGTGTTTCGACGTTGAAAGGGTCGTGTCCTTGCCGTTAGACGAACGGGACTGCAAGAAATTGGCGGAGAGCACAGGATTCGAACCTGTGCGGCGCTTGCGCACCGGCTTCGACTTAGCAAGCCGACCCCTTACCGCTCGGGCAGCTCTCCTTGGCGTTGGTGGTCCGAGGTGGGAGCGATCCACCGACCTGCGCCTTATGAGGGCGCTGCTCTGCCGCTGAGCTACCGGACCGAAGGTGCAACGTCACTCGCGGTGGTAGTCGTCGCGAAGGACGCCGTCAAAAGCAGCCGCTGTGCAGGCAGCAGCGCCTGAAAGCTCTTGCCGGAACCGCACGGGCACGGATCGTTGCGACCCAGCTTCTCGTGCAGGTGCTTGTCACCGTGGACGATGCGATGGCCGCGCTTGACCTTCGTCTCGGACGGGAAGCCTTTGCGGCGCTTGCTCGTCACCTCGAAACCAGAACTGCTGGTCCTGTTTGTGCTGCTTCATGACAGCCTCCTTGTCGTGTTGAAGTGGTCCCCTCGGCCCGGGTCGAACGGGCATGCCTTGCGGCCACGGCTTCTGAGACCGTTGCGTCTGCCATTTCCGCCACGAGGGGTTGTTCTGCTGGTGCGTCGCCAGGGGCTTGCTCAACGCGGGAGCGCGTTGGACGCGCCAGTGGCGCGGGCCGAAGGCCGAGCGCGAAGCGCGAGCAACCCGGACCTCCCGGGGTAAGAGCCCGCTACTCTGCCGCTCGAGTTCGCGACGCAGGGGCGCCGCATGCACTTGGGGGTGACCGGCCGGAGTCGAACCGGCACCAGCGGGTTCACGGCCCACGGCTCTGCCATTGAGCTACGGTCACACCCAAGTACACGTGGCGGGCTTACCGCAAGGTGATCCCTCGCGCCTTGGTCCAGCGCTCGAGCACGTTGCGCTCGTCCGCATGCGCGAGCCGGTTGGCGAAGCCGCGCACCTGGATCGCTCGATGCTGTTGGTCCACTTCGATGGTCAGCAGCCGATCGATGCCCGTCTTCGTGCACCGCCGGAGCGACCAGATCGATGCATGGCCCGCGATGCACTTGCCGGCGTAGGTCGACACGCAATGGCGCATCGCCCGGCTTTCCATCACCAGGTCCTCGGCCTGCTTCAACTGGCGAACCACGTAGCGCTCGCCCTTCGCCTTGGCGTCCTTGGCCGAGGGCGTCCACTCCCAGTCGGCCAGTGGTGAGCCCGCCCATGCCAAGTCGGCAGCGGCCACACCTCTGCCATGGGCGGCGGCCTGTCGGGCCCGGCGGCGAATCGCCTCTATGCGCTCGATGGCCGCGACGTCGTGGTGCCACTCATGCATGCGGCGGCGCATCGAGGCCAGCGTTCGACCTTCGATGCTGTAGCGCCGGTCGCGGCGGCGGCACTCAGCCAGGTAGTCGCACAGGTCGTCGATCGCTTCCACCGGCAAGGGGTTGGCGCAGAAGAACCGCGCGACTTCGCGCCAGAAGGGCAACTCGCCACGCGGCGTACGCGCGATCTTCGAGCGAGCAACACACATCGCGGTGTTCGGTGCATCTGTGTACGAGCGCGCAATGGCATACCAGATCGCCTCGTTGAAACCCACTCCAGCGGGCGGGTTGAGAAAGGCGTGCACTTCCTTGCGCGTCAGCCACTGGCCTGCACCGGCCTTGTAGAGCGAGCCCCCTCGGGCCGCCATGACGTACCACTGCTTGCGCAGCTGTATCTCCTGTGCGTCCAGACCTGCGTCGTCGAGCCAGATCTGTTCGAGCATCGACGGAACCGGGTAGCGCGCGAAGAGGTGCCGCGCCGCGGCGAGACGCAGGCGCGCGGCGTCGCGCGTCTTCATCTGGGGGTGCCACGACTGGGGGTCGCGCACCACTTCGCCCGCGAAGCCGCGCACGGCTTCATCGATCGCCTTGGCGAAGTCCGGAGCGAGCCGCGGTCGGCGTGCCACACGACGAAGCGTGGCTTCGTAAATTTCTATTCGTTCGCGCTCGGCGTCCTGCCGGCGCTGGATCATCGAGCGTGCCATGATGGTTTGAAGTGAGTTGAAGTGAAGGTGGTCTCGGTGGCAGGTCTCGAACCTGCGGCCTCGTGATCCCAAATCACGCGCGCTGCCATCTGCGCCACACCGAGAAAGAAATTGGTCCTCGCGGGTGGGAACGATCCATCGACCCCCGCCTTATCAAGACGGTGCTCTGCCACTGAGCTACGCGAGATGAAAGTTGGCTCCCCGACGTGGCCTCGAACCACGGACCTCCTGGTTAACTGCCAGGTGCTCTGCCAACTGCGCTACCGGGGAATGAAGTGGTGCCTCGTGACCGATTCGAACGGCCGACCCGCCGGGTGGAGGCCGGCCGCTCTGTTCGGCTGAGCTAACGAGGCTGGACTCGACGGTCCGATTCGAACGGACGCGGGCTTGCGCCTTCTGGTTTGCAGCCAGATGCCTTCGGCCACTTGGCTACGTCGAGATGCTCTGGCACCGGACCACGGGATCGAACCGCGAACCTTCGGCTTTAGCTGCGGCATCACATCGCTTGGCGATATGAGCCTTCGCTGGCGCGCGAGCGCGCGGAGGCCGCTGCTCTGCCGGTTCAGCTAGCCCGGCTGGTGGGTGCGGATGGATTCGAACCACCGTGCCAATGAGGACCTGGTTTACAGCCAGGCGCAATCGACCGCTCTGCCACACACCCTTGGTTGGTACCTCGTGCACGACTCGAACGTGCGACCTCCGGCTTCGTAGACCGGCGCTCTTGAATCCTGCTGAGCTAACGAGGTTCTGTCGTTGGTGCCGAGAGAGGGCTTCGATCCCCCGACGCACGCGCCTTCAACGCGCCGCTCTACCAACTGAGCTATCTCGGCAATGAATTTGGCGCCCCGTGCGGGAGTCGAACCCGCGGCTTCCGGCTAGACAGGCCGGCACTCTGGCCACTGAGTTAACGGAGCGTGGTGAAGCTCATGGTGGAGGTGACAGGGATCGAACCTGCAGCCTGCCGCTTGCAAGGCGGCTGCTCTTCCTGCTGAGCTACATGGGCCTTCGATCTCATTGCGGTTGTGCTCCAGCGCGAGCGCGGTGCCCCGCTGTGATGTGCTCTCGCTGCGCGAGCGCAGGCGTCCCTGCGCCGCACATTCCGGCCGTCCCTGCACGTCGAGGAACGCATGCCCGACCGTTGTGCCGGAACACACCCGCAATGAGATGTCTGGAGCGGATACCGGGCATCGAACCCGGGGCCTCGGCCATGGCGTGGCCGCGCTCTGCCTGCTGAGCTATATCCGCTTGGGTAGCGAACGCGCACTGCACCCAGTTGTGCAGGCGTGTCCGCGGCAACTTGTTAAAGAGCGATCCGCCAGCGCCAACGCGAAGGCGGTGCATCCCTGTGGGACGCGAAGTTGAGTCGGCTGCCAACCGGCTCGGTAAAAACAAAAAGGCCCGGATCCTTTCGGAATCCGGGCCTCGACGTGTGATCGAGTGGAAGGGTGCGCGCCTTATGCGCCTCCCTTGCCCGGATGCATCCAATCCTCGCAACCAAGCGACCCGACCGGTCGCTGGCTCTTGACGGAATGCCGCTCATTCATCGTGACGACCGCGGTCTTGCCAAAGGCGGCGCGCACGAACGCACACTGGCCCTTCACGGGCAGCGAGCGATTTGCGATGTGGCCTTGGCGTAGCACGATGAACTCTTCGGTGTTGGGTTTCAGTTGATCGAATCTCGATGCCGTTGTCAGCAGCGAGGAGGCGGACTGTAAAGAGTCTTCACTTCGTCGTCAAGCGGGTGCGCCAATATTTCTTTGCAGAAGCTGCAGATCAGCCCCAGCATGTGGAGCCAGATCAAGAAATTCAGGTCTTCTCTGCGGTCCTCTGCGTCCTCCGCGCCTCCGCGGTGAATGAATTGGGATTCACTTCAGCCTCCATGTCGTCAATCCTCGTAACCAAGCGCCCCGACCGGTCGC
>CAMLNA010000041.1 GCA_946481025.1 uncultured Rivibacter sp. | reverse complement strand
CACCCGAGCGATACCATACCGATACGCGCGGGCCGCGCTGCCGTTGTACTTGTCATAAGGAATTTCCGTGTCTGGTCTCGTCTACAGCTACTTGCGCTTTTCCGACCCGCGGCAGGCGGCTGGCCACTCCGCAGAGCGGCAGATGCAATACGCGGCGCGGTGGGCGGAGGAGCATGGCTTGCGGCTGGACGACTCGCTGTCGCTGAGGGATGAAGGCCTGTCGGCGTACCACCAGCACCACGTCAAGTCGGGCGCCCTGGGCGCGTTCCTGGCGGCGGTGGAAGGCGGCCGCATCGCGCCCGGCTCGGTCCTGGTCGTGGAGGGCCTTGACCGGCTGTCCCGGGCCGAACCCATCCAGGCGCAGGCCCAGCTGGCCCAGATTGTAAATGCCGGGATCACGGTGGTGACGGCCAGCGACGGCAAGGCCTACAGCCGCGAAGCGCTGAAGGCGAACCCCATGGACCTGGTCTATTCGCTGCTGGTGATGATCCGGGCGCACGAAGAGTCCGACACCAAGAGCAAGCGCGTCCTGGCCAGCATCAGGAGGCAGTGCGAGGGATGGCTCGCCGGCACCTGGCGGGGCGTGATCCGCAACGGCAAGGACCCCGCGTGGGTGCGCCACGTCGACGGGAAGTGGGAGTTGATCCCCGAGCGGGTGGAGGCTGCCCGCGCCGGCCTGGCGATGTTCAAGCGCGGGTATGGGGCCCTGCGCATCGTGCGCGAGCTGGAGGCCCAAAAGCTTTGGCTGACCAGCCGCGGGCCGCAGGCGCTGCAGATCTATCGCCTGGTGCGCCAGCGCGCGCTGATCGGCGAGAAGGAGCTGGAGCTGGACGGCGATACGTACCGGCTCCCCGGCTATTACCCGGCCCTGCTGACCGCCGAAGAGTGGTCGGACCTGCAGAGCCTGGCGGACGAACGCGGCCGCCGGCGCGTGAAGGGTGAGCTGCCGCACGTGATCACCGGCATCGGCATCACGGTGTGCGGCTACTGCGGCGCGGCCCTCGTCGGCCAGAACAACACCAAGCGCCCGCGCCTGCCCGATGGCCGCGTGCGCGACTGCCACCGGCGACTGCACTGCATCAGCAACAGCCACGGCGACGGCTGCCCGGTCCGCGGGTCCGGGTCAGTGGCGGCGGTTGAGATCGCGCTTATGTCGTACTGCTCTGACCTGGTCAACCTGCAGGCGCTGTACGGAGGGGACCGCGGGGCGGCACCGCGCGCCAGGCTCGCGGCGGCCCGCGCCCAGCTGGCCGAGCTGGACGCGAAGATCGACCGGATTACGGAGGCTCTGCTGGCCAGCGACGGCGCCGCGCCGGCGGCATTCACACGGCGCGCCCACGAGCTGGAAGCGGAAAAGGCCCGCGTGCAGAGCGACCTGGCGGCCGCGGAGCGCGAGCTGGCGGCCGCCGCGCGCACGGACCTGACGGGCGCCGACGCGCTTTGGCGTGCGCTGAGCCGCGGGGTGGAGATGCAGGAGTACGACGCACGGCTGCAGGCCCGCCAGCTCGTGGCGGACACGTTCGAGCGCATCGTGGTCTACCGCCGAGGCATCCGACCGCACGAGACGCCGGAGGGCATCATGGAAGTGATGCTGCTGGCCAAGGGCGGCACTGCGCGCATGCTGCGCATCGATGCCAAGGGCGGCTGGGTGGCCGCGGAGGGGCTGGTTCCAGCTTAGGCCTGAGGCGGCGCGCCGGCCGCCGGCGGCGCCTGGACGTAGACGATTTGCTTGTCCCGGCCCACCAGCAGGCCGATCACCAGGAACACGGCGCCAAGGAAAAAGCCCACGATGCCCATGATGCCGGACACCAGGCCGCCGCCGATCATGGCGCCGGTAGCCGCGGCACCGGAGTACTTGCCGCCGGCGGTGGCTGCCTCGGTCATGTGGGCCCCGGTGAACACGATTCCAGAGAGCGGCAGCAGGAAGGACAGCACCGCCAGGGTGATCAGGATCCGCCGCCAAGCCTTGGCGGTGCTGGGCGCCATCACGGCGATGACCAGGCCGGCGATCCAGAAGATGAAGAACGCGCCGGCGCCGACACCCGGGCTCTTGCCGCCGGCGGTTGCAACGCCGACGACGACGGCGCCGATGATGGCCATGATCAAGCCGCCTAGGATCCCCGCAAGTACCTTCATCCCCGCCTCCGGTGGCTGTTGTGCGTGACGAAGTGTATTGACGCTGGCGGCTGCCGGGGAACGTGAATAGTTGGACGACGCACAGGCGTCTGTACACCGGTGCCTGGGGCGCACACCCCCTTAAGAGGGATGGCCACGGCCGGCTGCCGCGGGCACAGTGCACCCCGGGCCGGCCGCGGTGGCGAGCTGTGCACGGTTAGCCGGTCGGGGCGACTCGATGGCGCCGGCCCACCCCGCCGAAGTCGGTCAAGCCGGGATCGGCCGCAGCACGCAGTAATAGCGGGCGCCGGGAACCTCCCGGCGCGCCACCTGCACCGACGACGCGCCGTTGGTGGCGCCGTTTTCCTGCCAGCTCAGGTTGACGCACGTCGGGCCCCACACGTGGGTGATGACGGCATCCCGTGCCGGACTCTCGTCCGCGGCGAAGAACGCGCACGGCTGGCCCAGCGCCGGCCCGGCGGCGAACAGCTTCTGAGCTGCGACGAAAGCGCCGATGTCCGACCAGTCCGGCAGGTCCTGGTCCATGCCCTGGCAGGCGTCCCGCAGCACTTCCCAGCACGCGACGAACGGGTGATCCACGTCAACCGACGCAATCACCATGATGCGGTCGTGCAGGTCCTGCGCCGGGAACGGCGCCAGGCTGGTCAGGCCCTTGCAGGCGGCGACCAATTCGTCCGCCAGCACGTCCGCCTGGCGGGGGTCGTACGGGCCGCCGGCCTGGCCCCAGGCATCGGCGAACTCGTCGACGCCGAGCATGAGGCGGTAGGCGCGGTCCTGCGCGCGCAGCAGGCGCGCGCCCTCGGCCCGCATGGACTCGGCCATCTGGTCCACCTTGG
The DNA here is from genome assembly GCA_946481025.1 of uncultured Rivibacter sp. The sequence goes on along the minus strand of CAMLNA010000041.1, from coordinate 28,804 downwards.
CCTGCAGGTCGCTGGCGCTGAGCAGCAGCGCGGCCAGGGCGGCCGCATGCACGGAAACGGTGTACTTCATAGGTCTCTCACTCCTTCGGGGGGTTGTCGGCGCCGTGCAGGCGCCTCAGTTCGTCGCTGATGCGCTCGCAGCGGAGGCCTCGGCGGCGGGCTTCGTCAAACGCTGCAGCGAGTTCTTCCGCCTCGCCGTCAGCGCTTCGGTACAGGTCGGCGAGCACCAGGCCGGGGCCGGCTGCTGACGCGCTTCCTGCGGGAGTGCCGGGAGCTGCGCACGCTGCACTGGTGGCGGCGGCGAGTTCGTCGGCGAGCTGCTGCACGCGCTGGCGAGCAGCGCGCAGGTCAGCTGCAGCGCGAGCTGCAGCCGGAGCATCGGTTTGCGCATGGCGCACCTCCTGTTGGACGATGGATTGGCCGGCCTGCTCGACCTGGCGTTCCTGCCGCTCGGCCCGCACCCAGGCCTCCAGGCGGCGGGCCCGGTCGGCATCCCACATGGCCTGCACGGCCGCCCTGCCCTCGGCTTCGCGCCCGTCGCCGTAGCGGGACACTGCCCACCAGGCAGCGAGGCAGGCGGCAACGACGCCGGCGGCGGCGCACCAGGTGCGCAGCGGCACCAACTTCACGGCGGCAAGGGAGATCACGGCGCTTCCTCTTTCTGCGGCACCAGGCGCTCGGCCACGGTGTCGTCGCCAGGCGCGGCGTCGAACTCGGCGGACCCGCTGTTGAGGGCGTGCTCCAGGCCGGCTGGATTGCCCTCGTAGCTGATAAGCAGGGTGTTTTGCAGCTCCTGCACCTGCTCGCCCCGGGCGATGCGGGCGCGGCCGCTGTGCACCACGACGGCCTTGCTCATGGGTTCGCCCTCGGGCGGAACACGCGGTTGCCCGAGCCAGGCGCGCGGGTCTGCAGGTGGCACCACCCGGGGGTGAAGTCGGGGTGCTCCAGCCACAGCTCCACGTCGACCAGTACGCCGGTGGCGCGCTGGCACCAGCGCGCGAGCTGGCCGGTGGGGTCATGCAGGTCGATTGCTTCGCCCGTCATGTGCAGGCTGGTGGCGGCGGCCCCCGGTGTCTGCCGGTTGATGGACGGCGGCCGCCAGCCGCTGTTGGTCAGCGTGCCGTCGCTGCGCGCCTTGATCTGCACGCCGGCGCCCTTGGCCAAGGCCAGCAGCTTGTTCGCGCGCTCAACCGTCACCAGCGCAGCGCGGCGGATGGCCGGGGAGTACTCCAGGCGATGGGACACGTCCCGGCCCATCAGGTATTCGGCAAGGGTGATCACGTGGGGCCTTTCTCGTAGGGAGGGCCATGGCGCCAGCGGGCCGCGCCCATCAGCAGGTAGGCGGCGACGCCGAGCGAGGCGACCGCGTTGCCGACGGCTGGCGGCAACACGAGGGACATGACGAGTGCGCAGGCCAGCTGCTCGTGCTGCCAGGCGATGAGGCGCGGGGTGGTGCGGGACATCGCGTTGAGCCGGCAAAACAGGCTGAAGATGGCCACCAGCGTGGCGCCCAAGCGCACCCAGCTCACGACTTCATCGAGCATCGGGGTTCTCCTTGCCGCGCAGGCGCGCCAGCGCGGCCAGCGCCCAGTTCACGGCGCCGGGCCACTCATCGCCGATGCCGCTGATGACGACGGCAATCGGCGCGAACAGCCACAGCGCCGGCACGTGGGCACGGGTGCTGGCAATCTCGGCCAGCGGCACGGTGATAAGCGCGGAGATCAGCGTCCACACGCACACGTGCAGCGCTGCGCCGGCGCGTGACCCCGCGTCACGCCGGCGCAGGCTGAGCAGCGCACCGCACAGGCCTGCCGCGACGATGACGGCATAGGTCCCCAGCACCTGCGCCAGCGCTGGGCCGACGAATGCGCTCGCCAGCGTGATGGCCGCGGAAACGGCGTCCACGGCCGGGGGCGGCGGCGCGCTCATCGCGCCCCCGCACAGATGTCTGCACTGGTCATAGTCCTCCCGCGGTGATGAATAGTTGGTCCAGCTGCTCGCCGGTGAGGTCGAGCAGGCTGGCCAGCCGCTGCAGCGTGGGGTCTGCGCGCTCGTAGGTCGCTGCGTCGTCCCAGTCGATCCGCACCGCGGTGCGCTCGGGCTCGGGCAGGTCGTTGATGGCCTCTTCCACGGCGTCCAGCAAGCTGGCGGCGTGAAGCGCGCGCCGCGCCTGCCGCCTGGTGACCGAGGCCGGCACCACGACGGGCGCCGGCGGCTCGAACACCTCCATCACCCACATGAAGCGGCGCCACTGTGGCCAGGGCTCACCTGGCGTGCGCTCTTCGAGGTGCTCGGGCGGCGCGATGGTCGTGCTGCCGGGCGTGTCGTCGGGCACCTCGCCGGCGTACCAGCCGGCGCCGTCAAAGGCGTAGGCGGTCACAGGCGTTCCCGGATGACGGCGGTCTTTGCGGTCGCGCCGTAGTCGGGTTCCTCGGTGTCGGTCAGTTCAAGGAACCGGCCGATGAAGCTCCACAGCGGCAGGCGCGCCTCGTCGTCCGGGTCGCGCGCCCAGTACACCTCTTCGCTGGTGCCCACCAGGGCATCGATGTACAGCAGTGCATCGAGGTCTTCGTCGTCGAGCAGCCGCCACGTCACGCGCGCCTCCCGCGGGCTCTGCTGCTTCACGCCGTACTCGGCGCCGCTGGCGGTCTCGCTGACCAGGTCGCGGTCCACGAACTTCATGCTGATGTCGCCATACGCGACGTTCACCGGTGGCTGCCAGACGGGGCCCATGAAGACGCGGCCGAGCTGCAGATAACCCTTGGGGTGCGTGGGCTCGATGAGATCCAGCCGCCAGTGCCCGCCTGTCTGCTCAGTGGGGCACATGAACCCGGCATGCTTGTTGCGCAACGTGGCGCGCTGTTCGGCGGTGGTGGCCGACATCCATGCCGCCGGGAAGGCGTCCAAGTCCCCGGTGTCGAAATCGGCCGCCAGCTCCAGCTCCGTGGGGTCGCTCAGGGACTGCAGCTGTGTCGCGGTCATCGTGGGCGCGTACAGGCGCACGGTGCGCACGCAGTAGCAGCCGCCCCCCAGCACGATGTTCGACGCGGCGCCGTTGGGCTTTTGCACCGCCACGTCACTGGATGCCGCACCGCCGTCGAAGCTGCCACGCACGACTGTGCTGCCCTGCCAGCTGATGGCGGCCGTGAAGATGTCGCCAGCGGACCGCGCGGCTCCGCTGACGCCGGCGACGGTGTTGGTGCCCGTGCTGCTGTTGCGATAGGCCGCCTCGACCACTCCGCCTGTGGTCATCTCTACGCTGACACGATCGGCGGCCGCCAGCGTGGTGCCCACGGTCATCAAGGTGGCTGCTGCTGCCGGTCGGCCAAGCAGCTTGCCCTCCAGCAGCAAAGCCCCGTTGTTGAACGTGGCGCCCAGGGCACCCACACCCGCGAACGTCAGCGTGTCCGCCGCCCGGGTTGCGGCCGCTGCAGTGGTGTGGATGGGCGACGTGGGATCGGTGCGGCCCACCTCCAGCTGCACCGCATCGATGTTCACGTTCGGCAGGCCTCCACCATTCGGAAAGCGGATACCCACCTGCGTGCCCGTTACGCCCGCGACCTTGAAGCGCTGATATCCAGCCGTCAGTACAAACGTCTGCCATGTCGCGAAGCCATCCAGCGACAGCTGCACCGACCCACCGGCGCCGGTGTGCATGATGTAAGCCGACAGCACCGCGCTCTGCCCGGCAGTGACGGCCTGGGTGATGGTTGCGTCCGACCCGACCGAGGTGACCTGCGTGGCCGCATTGGCCACGCCATCAATCCCAGGCGCCAACTTCTGCACCGTGCAATTGAAGATGGTCCACTGGCCGGAGCTGGAGGTGAGATCGCGGCTCCACTTGATGCTGTTCGTGGATGCTTCTTCGATCAGGTGACCCTGCAGCACGCCGCCTTCATAGTGCGGGCGGGTAACGTTCACGCCGGCGGTGTGCAACAACCCGTCGGCGCCGAAGTAGTTGGCATTGTCGGCGCGGGTCACGGCCCAGCCGGCGGGCAGCGCGGCATTGCGCGTGAAGTCAGCGGCCACCAGGCCGGCGGGGTTGATGGTCGACCACTTGCGCCAACGGACCTTGCCAACCCCGGGCGTGAGGTTGTGACCGCAGACGGCTAGCCACTGCACCGCGACGGAGTTGTCCCCGAGGTCAATGTACAGATAGGTGTAGCGCGGGTCCGCGGTGCGGGTGCGCGCCACCTTGCGCAGCTGCAAGTACTGCAGGAAGTCCAGCGGCAGCCCCGTTGACCAGGCGTCCGGCAGGCCGGAGAACGTTGCGGGTGCGGCGCGGTTCGGCGCCGAAATCATCACGTGTTCCAAGGTTCAGTCCCCCACACGGTCAGGTCGCACTTGCCGAACTGGTAATCAACCACCAGGCCAGTGACGCGCCGCGCGATTTCCGTTTCTTCGTCAAATCCGTACCGGTCCCACAGCAGGCTGATCTCGTCGTCCAGATCGAGATCGAAAAGCACGTCGTCATCGAGCTGTGAGCCCTCGATCAGGTGCGCGAACAGCGGCTCGCTGGTGATGCCGACCAGACGCGTGGCCTCGGCGTCGGCATCCGCCTTCGCAACGAACGCGGTGTCTCGCTTGCCAACCTCGGTCCGCTTGTGCGGGTTCGGGATGAGCGTCACGTCATCGGTCGCCACGCGCCAGGCCTGGCCGAGGTCGGCCCGGTCGGCGTCGCTGACGGACGTGGCCACCTCGGTGCCCTGCAGCGGGCGGTGGTAGCGTGCGTACCGCAGTTCCCAGCTGGTGGTGGGCACGTTCTCGGTGGTGGGCACGCTGGTGACGCGCAGGGCGCTCCAATCCGCCAGCGTGGCCTTTGGTTGCGTGCCAGTGGGCAGCGCAATGCGGGCCATGCGGATGACGCCCAGGCGGTTCGCCCAGAACGCGGCGCCCACGGTGCGCGCCACCTCTTCCATGATGGCCAGCGTGTCGCGGTCATCGTTGATGAACACGCCCAGGACGGCGCCGTTCGCTGCGTCCAGGGCTGCCACGTCGGCGGCCTCAACCGTGAGGCCTCGTGCCTCGACCAGCCGCTTGATGAGCGTGCCAGCCTTGCTGTTCGCCGTGGTGTCGGCGATCACATCGGCCGTGAGCACGTAGGTGGGCGCGGCACCGCCCCACCGGAACATACCGCCGGCGGGCCACACGCGCACCTTGCCAGCTGTCGGCGCGTTCGCCTCCATGTCGGCCTGGCTCGTGTAGTTCGCCTCGGCCGCGACGGGCAGGCCACCGGAGTACACGGTCATCGACTGGATGGCCGCGACGCTGACCCGGTAAATCTGCTTCGACGGATTGACGCAGTCCGGCTGCACCTGCAGGCACTTGCCCAGGCACAGCGGGATGCGCTTGCCAGCCAGATCGGCGCCGCCGTCTACGCCGTTCGGCAGCACATTGGTGCCGCCATAGACGGTAGTGAGGTGCGTGCTTGCCAGCTCGTACAGCCGATCCTTGATGTGGATCTCGATCTCGTCGCGCGTGCGCACCACATCGCTGACCGTGACGGCCATCACCACCTGCGCGGTGCTGTACGGCATGCCGTCGCGCACTCGCAGCACAGTGGCTGGCCGCTCATGGAAGCTGATAGAAGCGCGGGAGAAGATGGTGTCCAGGGCACCATCGTTGTTCCGCAGCCGGATGATTCCGTAGGAAACCTGCACACGCTGGCCGAGCAGCGGGCTGCCGTTGCCCTGAGACATGCGGCGCACGATGTTGCCGGCGTGGATCAACCGGTCTTCGTAGTGCGTGTCCGGCGGGGTATCGGTGGGCTCGGTGTTGTAGCCGAGCGAGCCGAACCGGTACACGGTGTATGTGGTCGTGTCCGTGTATCCCGGCAGCTCCAGGAGGTACACCCAAGGGGCGATCATGGCGAGTCGTCAGGCCCGGAAGCCGATACGGCTGCTCGCGTCGAGCTTGCTTTGCGTGGAGGCCTCACGGGCCAGCTGGTTGCCGGCCTGCAGGGCTGCGCTGGTGGCTGTGGTGCCGGCCTTGACTGCCTCGATGTTCCGCTGCATCAGGCCCTCCATGGACTCGCGCAGCGCCATCAACTCCTCCCACATGCCGTAAACCGCTTCCTTGTCGGCCGCGGCCCCGGTGCCGCCGCCGAAGTAGCTGTCCGACTCCCGCAGGAAGGAGTCTGCAGCGGACTGCCACGCGTCGAACGCCTCCCAATTGCCGGCCATGGCATCGGCATACAGGGCCGACAGGTTGTCGGATGCCAGCTCGTATTGCTGCGTCGGATCGAGGTTAGAAAGATCACCCAGCTGCCAGTTGTTGGCCCAGTCGGTCATCGACTGCTCGATGCGGTCAAGCAGTTCCACCATGTCCATCATCTGCTTGAGCTGGTCTTGCTCAGCACGCAGCTGCTCGGCGGCGGCAAGGTCCGCTTCACTCGGGCCGCGCGATTCGCTGTCGCCCCCACCGGCACCCATGCGCGCGCTTTCGCGCGCCTCAGCTTCGTTCTGCACACGGGCGTTCTCAAACACGTCCGTCTGCATCATGTACATGTTGAAGATGCCGCCTTGTGTCGGAACTGGGACGTTCTCCTTGCCGCCCCAATGACCGTCCACATAGTCCTGGAGGTTCTTGGGCAAAGTGCCGTTGTTCCAGTCCGATTCGAACGCGCCCACGTGCGCTTCGAAACCTAGCCAGTCGCGATAAGCCTTGTCCGCTGCAGACGTCTGCGCTTGGCCGCGCAAGCGAATGCCGCCGAACTCCCGCGCCGCGGCGGCCGCCTCGTCCTTCAGGTCGGCCAGGCTGCCGGCCGCCCGCACCACGGCCAGCTCTGCCTCGCTGGCACCATCAGACAGGTTCACGAACGACGACGCGAAGGCCAGAATTTGGTCCTTGGTCGCGGCCTGCAGGGTGCCGACGTCGACCGTGATGCCCGCCAGCTCCTTCAGGTCCCGGATGATCATTCCGTACCGATGGGTGAACTGCTCTTCGGGCTTCAGGAACTTCGGCAGCTCGCTGTCTATGGCGGCCTGCAGCTCCTGCATACGCGCCGCCTGCTCTGCGGCATCCGATGCGGCATAGATGCTCTGCTGCAGCGACACCAGCGCCGGGTCCAGCTTGCGCAGGGCCTCCAACTCGCGCTGGCGTTCCAGCGCAACGGCGCCAATCTCGTCGCCCTGGGCGCGCAGCAGCTGCACCTCGAGGTCGCCGCGCTTGTCCGCGATGGCCTCGCTGCGGGCCGCGACCACATCGAAGGCGTCGGCCACGCTCATCAACGCGGCATAGTTGCGCCGGCCGGCCTCTGTTGACAGGTCCTGCGCTTCGACCAGGTCGCGGAAGGCCTCACGCGTGGCGGGCATCGTGGCGCCGTACTGAGCGAAGGCGTCGCGCACCGCCTGCGTCTGCAGCGCCGCACGCTCGGCCTCGGTGTAGTACTTGCCCAGGAAGTTGCCCGCCGCGCCTGCGAACTTGTCGAGCCCACCGAACATCTCGCCGAGCTGCACCGCGGCCTTGCCACCGTCGATGCTGGCGGCCAGGGCGCGCATGCCCAGGCTTTCCAGCACGCTGTTGACCTGCACGATGGCGCCGCCGACACGCGCAATGGTCTGAGCTGTCGTCTCACCGTAGATCGCCAGCGGCTTCACCTGGTCGGCGTAACCCGCGATTAGAGCGTCCCCATACTCGCCCAAGGCCTTCATGATCGAGGCCTTGTCCTTCTCCAGGTCGCCCGTCAACTGGACCTTGACGTCCTTGGTGATGCCGGCCATGAGCGACGCCGGCAGGCCCAGCGCTTCGCCGTACTTCTTGGCCTGATCGTGCACGGACCGGGCGGCGTCGTCGAAGAACGCGTCGATGGTGCTGTCGAGCGTGTCGGCCACGGTGTAGCGCTTGTCCGACCGGAAGAGGCCGCCCTTTTCCAGCACGTCAGCGTACGCCTCGCCGCTGAAGGCGCCGCCGCTGAAGGTTCCGAGCACGCCGCGACCCTGAACACGCGGCTCCGCGCGCCCGAACATATGGTTCCAGCGGACGGAGCCCGAGAGGATCTCGCTCCACTTTTCGCTCATGCCGAGCGATTCGAAGAGCTTCAGGTTGACGGCCTTGTCTGAGTAGTCATACCAGCTCTTCCCCTCCAGCTGCTTTGAGCCCGTAAAGCCCTCGCCGTACAGCTTGCTCGCATACTGAGCGGCCGCGTAGATCATCGCGGCATAGGCCGCATAGGCACCCCAGGCGCCCATGGTGGAGCTGCCGCCGCCGCTGGCGCCTGCAGCACCGCTGCCGGCGGCCACGCCCTCGCCCGCGGCCGCGGCGCCCAGCGAGTTGCCAGCAGCCACACCACCCCAGGAGTTGTTGGCCGCGATCAGCGCGCCGAGGCCGTCGCCGCCGGCGGCGCCGACGGCGTTGGCGTACGCCAGCGAGACGCTGGACGCGCCCGCCGTGGTGCCAGCGCCCATGAAGCCCGCCAGCGCGTTGACGCCGCTGGAGTAGCCGGTGGCCGCGCTGTACATGCTGTTGAGGGTGCTCAGGTTGTTGAGCCCCGCGGCCACGCCGGCGCCGGCTCCCCCACCACCACCGCCTGCGCCGCCGGTAAGGAATGCCGCGATTGCCCCGGAGATCGGTGACACCACGGCCTGGATGATCGGACGCAGAACCATGCTGCGGAACAGGCCCTTCAGGTACTCGCCAGCGCTGCGCCCGCCTTCCATGAGCGCGTCCGCCAGCGCCTGGCCGGTTTGGTCGGCCAGGCGCTGCCAGTCGTCGGCCGCGGCCTTGGCGGCCGCCTCGTTCGCGTCGCGCACCTCTTGGCGGCGCATCAGGCCGATCAGCTCGCGCTGGGCGTTGATCTCGCGCTGCTTCGCCTCGTACAGCGTGGCGCCGGCGCGCAGGCCGGCCTGCTCGTCCAACAGGCGCTGCAGCGTCACCTCGGCGATTTGTGAGCGCAGCATGCCGTGGGTTTGGTACTCCAGGCGGGCCGCGCGCACGGCTTCCTCGGCGCCGCGCGCGGCCTGCAGCGCCCGCTCCTGCTCGCTCGCAATGTGAGCGTCCGCCGCTTCGCTGTCGCGACGGCGCACGTCGGCACGCGCTTCGGCCTCTGCGGTGGCTTTCTTCATCGCGGTGGCCAGGTCTTCCTCGGCCTTGATCTGCTCGATGAGGTTGACCAGCGCCTGCTTCTCCGCGTCGGTCAGGCGCACGCGCCCGTCCCGCAGGGCCTCCATGGCGTCGAGCGCGAACTTCTGCCCGGCGGTCAGCTGTTCGCCCAGTTCGCGCTCCTGGCGCAGCACCTGCAGGCGGGCCGTGGCGTCGCTCAGCAGCTTGCGCCCGGCATCCGTCTGTGCCTTGGTGGTGTCCTTGGTGGCGCCGCTGAACTTGAGCTGCGACTGCGTCGCGGCCCCCAGCCGAGCATCGAGGCGGGCCGTCTCGGCTGCTGCCTCCTTCGTGCTGATGCCGTACTGCGCGACGATGCGCGAGGCCTCGGCCATGCGCGCCGTCGCGCCGAGCACCTTGGCCTGGTACTCGTCCAGCGCTTTGCGGGCGGCCTCCGCGTCATCCACCAACGCCTCACGGATGGCCATGAAGCCCCTGAAATCCAGGCTGAGCAGCGCGGCGATCTGCGCCGCCATGCCACCCACGTCACGGCCAATGCCCTTGATCACGAACATCACGTCAGCGCCGAGGGACATGATGGTTTCCAGCACCGTGCCAAGCACCTGCGCGGACGTGCTCATGCCCGCCAGCTGCCCGCCTGTGGCCTCGGCGGCGCCGTCGACCGCGCCAAGCAAGGCCGTCAGCTCGGTGACCACCTGCAGCATCTGCAGGAGGGTGGGAAGCAGGCTGTTCGCAGCGACACGCTGCAGGGCCACCAGCTGGCCCATGAGCAGCGTGACGCCGTCATTGAACTGGTCCGCCGCCTGGGCCTGCTCTGTGGTGGTGGTGGCCACCAGCTCGTTCGCGCTGGCCAGGTCCTTCAGGAACGGCAGCAGATCGGCCCCGCTCTTGCCCAGCAGCGTCATCGCGACGGCGGACTTTCCGGTTCCGTCCTCGAACTTGCCCATGGCCTTGGCCAGCTCCACCAGCTGATCGTCGGCCTTCAGCTGCTTGAAGCTCTCGATGTCCAGGCCAAGGGCCGCCAGGGCCGCGCCTGCCCCCTTCGACTCATCGTCGACCCCGGCCAGGGACTTGGCCAGGCGGTTGGTCGCCGCTGCAATGGTGTCGGCGCTGGTGTCGGTTGTGCGGCCGATCTCGACCAGCGCAGACAGCCGCTCCACCGTCATGCCGGTCTTGATGGACAGGTCGTTCAGCGCCTCGGCGGCATCGATGGACCCCTTGATCATGCCGACGAAGGCGCCCACCGTGAGGCCCGAGGCAATGCCGGCAAGCGCGCCCCTCGCGAACTCGGCCGCCGCGCCCATGCGGGCGCTGGCACGCTCCACCAGGTCCTGCGCCTCGTCAAGCTGCTTCCTCAGGCGGACGATCTCCGCCAGCATCTGGATTTCGATTTGTCCAGCGATCATTGCTCTTGTCCCTCGCGCAGGCGCCGACGCCTGGCTTTGCGGTTGGCCAAGGCCGCGGCCTTGGCTTCCTGCTTGGCGATGAGTCCGTCCAGCAGCGCGCGGAATCCGGCGTCAACGGCTTGCCGGTTCGTTTCCTCGTCGGGCACCCAGGGCGCCTTTGCCGCGGGGCTGGCCGCGGCGTGCGTCTCGCTGACGTACTCGCGCGACAGGCGGCGCAGGGTCTGCACTTCCCAGGGCCACAGCGCCAGGCCGGTCTGCTCCTGCCACGCCTGCAGCTCCTGATAGCTCACCGGCACGGCGCCCATGCCTGTACCCGTCGCAGGACCCACCTCCAGCAGGTAGTCCAGCAGGTAGCGGCCACCATCAGGCAGCGGCGGCATGGGCGGCGGGCCAGCCTTCTTCGACCGGCTGGCCAGGCGCGACTTGCCGCGCTGCCCGCGGCCACGCTGTACAGGCGTCTGCAAATAGGCCATGTGCCGGACGTAGACGCTCAGGTCGTCGGCGAGGCCGGCGAAAAATTTTCCCAGCGGTGCACGTCTTCATGGACCTGGTCGGCGATGAAGCCAAGCCGCGGGTTTGAATAGATCGCCAGCGCCAGGTCACGGCCCGTCAACGGGCGCCCGTTCTCGTCGTCTTCCTCCAGGCGCCGAATGGCGTGCGTCACGTCCGCCAGGAACTCGGCGGCCTCCTTTGCCTGGGATTCCGGCGTGGCCTTCGCGGCGCGGCCGCCGCGCTTCTGCAGCACGTTCACCAGGCGGTTCTGCTGCTCCGCCTTGGCGCGCCGGTACTGCTTGGTGCCGGGCCCGTACACATCGATTTCGACCGGCTTGGTTTCATCGGGCTTGCCGTCGGCGCCGAGGTCGTACATGGGCGCGCCACTGGCGTCCTTGACGTGGATGGTGTGCAGATCCTTGACTGCAATGGTGCTGGTCTTCATGTTGGACGTACCTTTCGCGGGGTAGGAAACGACAGCGGCCACCCGGAGGTGGCCGCATGGAATGCGCCCGTGCCCAGCTGCGCCGCTCCCCCGCGAAAGGAAGCGAACGCAGCCGGGTCGGTGCGCTCGGTTGCGCGGCCCCTGGGGCCGCTGGGATCAGTCGCCGATGATGACGATGTCGTACGTGACGCCGGTGCCGCCGGCGCTGTTGGCGATCTTGAGCTTGTCGCCAGTGCCGGCGGTGACCACCCAGCCGTTGGCGGCCGGGCTAGCCAACGCAAAGAAGCCGCCGGGCGGGATGGCCACGGTATCGGTGGCATCACCAAAGAGCGGCACGGCATTGGCCGCGGCACCGCCCACCACCACGTTGTTGGTGTTGCCGGCCGCGGCGGTGACAAGAATGGCCTTCACACTGGCGAAGGCCAGCAGGTTGCCGAACGCGTCTTCCAGCACGCCGGCCAGGTCCAGCTCTTCGTTCGCGCCGCCGGCGAGCGTGCGCGTCGCACGCCAGATCTTGTCGGCCTGGTTCGCGCCGGCGCCGTTGGCGAACGCCACGGACGCATTCTTCTGGATGTTGTCAGCGGCTTCACCGAAGCTCTGCGTACTGGTGAACAGCGCGGCGACGCTGCACTTGATGGATGCCTTGAGGGTTGTGGGCATGACGTTCTTCCTTCAGGTGGTGATGGGGCGTGAAAGTGAGCGGCCAGCCCGATCAGGCGGCCAGATCCTTCACGATGCCTTGGCCGGCGCTGTTGCTGGTCAGCTCGACCGTGGACTTGGCCGAGGTCACCTGGTCGACGTCACCGCCGCCGATGGTCCAGTCCATCACCATGCCGAGCATGAAGTACTTGTCACCGTTCTGCATCGTGACGCGGAAGGCGTGCACTTCGTCGGACTCGGACGCGGCCATCATGATCTGCTGGCCGGCGTCGTCTTCGTCCAGCGCGAGTTCGAGCGGCAGCTGGCCCTCGTCGTAGCTGCCCTTGCGCTTCTGGGTGGCGCGGGTCTTGATCGGCTTGTGCGTGATCAGCGCGTACTTGCGGCCGAATTCGGGCAGGTTGGTCAGCTCGCCAACTTCAGCGAACGGCAGCGCGTTGAAGCCTGCGGCGTTGTGGGTGGCCGGCAAGGTTGCGCAGACCGCAAAGCTGGCGCCGGCATTGGTTTGAATGCTCATGGAATGCTCCTTTGAATGAAAACCGCCCGCTGCACTTGCGTGCTAGCGGGCGGCGGGACTGCCGTTGCCGGCGGGTGCTCTTGTGCTACAGCGGTTCGCGGTAGGTGACCATGAAGTCGGTGGGCTCGATGGTCAGGTCGTTGGCGGTGTTCGGTGCCTCCGGGCTGCTCATCGCGGCGCTGACGCTGGAGCCTTCGAAGCCAGCCAGCGTGCCCTGCTTGTTGCCACAGGCCTGGCGGATGTGTTGCAGCAGCGTCTTGCCCACCACGTAGCCGCCGGCGGCCGGGCTGGGATAGAGGCCTGCGACGCGCATGCGGGCCCGGCACAGGGCAAAGCCGCCAGGCTTTGGCTTCAGCGGGCGGTGCAGCTGCTGCGCGTCGATGCGCTTGACGACGACGCACGGCACCGGCGCGCCATCCGGCGCCATGCCGGGATGCACGCCGTCTGCGCCCACCAGCTCGGTAACGCCTGCATGCTCGCGCAGCAGGTGGATGAGGATTTGCTCGGGGATCAATCAGCGCTCCCTGTGTCGGGCACATTGATGCCGTGCTTGCTGGCCAGGCGCTTGCGCACGTAGGCGGCCACGGCGCGCACCGCCTGGTCCGTGCCCTGGTCGAACGCTGGCTCCATGTACGGGTGCGGCTGGGCGCCTGGGTGCTGGACCTGCGTCACCACCCAGCCGCCGCTGCTGTTGCCGCCGATGTCCAGCGCGCGCGCGGAGACGATGCGGATGGTGTGGGGCTTCGTGCCCTTCTCCACCCAATTCGCGTAATAGGCGTCCGCCGACCCTACCCTGCCGCCGGCCACCACGCGCGCCGTGACGCGCCCGTTTTTCAACGACACGCGAACCCGGATGGAATCCCGAAGCAGGCCGCGGCGCCCGCCGTACAGACGTCTGTTCTTTTCGCTGGGCTCGGCCTCGGGCGCCATCGTCCGCGCCAGGTCGGCATAGACGCGCACGCCGGCGCGCAGGGCGCCGCGCATCACGTTCGCCTCCAGGCGGGCCGGCAGCGTGTCCAGCGCCTGCTGCAGCGCGGCCAGGCCCTTCACGCTCTTGGCGTCAGCCATGCTGCTGGTGCCCCCACTCTTCGCACGCCAGCTCCAGCTCTTGCCGCCGACCCAGTTCGGCGGTGCCGGTGATGCGCAGGATGCGGCCGCCGAAGTTGATGCGCATGGTGGTGCGGTCGATGTCGCCGCGCCAGCGCATCCTGACCTTCGTGGGCCGCACGTAGGCGGCCACGCCCTCGGCCGCGCCCGGATTCGAACCGGGCTCGGTCGATGACTCGATGACCTGGGCCCAGGCTTTCTCGCCGTGGGGGACCCAGCTGACGGTGGGCGCGTTGAAGCGCTGGTCCTTGGTCTTGACCTGGACCTCGAACTGAATGAGGCGGTCGTACTTGCCGGCAGCGATCATGGTCACACGCCCGCGTAATTGATCCAGGGATCCAGCTTGCGGTCCGCGTAGCAGTCCGGCAGCAGGGTGACCCGGCCGGTGGCGTCCAGCGCCTCGCGCTGGGCGTAGGACGCCGCCACGGTCATCAGCATCCAGTGCCGGATCGCAGCGGGCACGTCGGTGGGCTGCGGACCGAATCCGGCGCGGAGCGTGATGGTGACGGCGTCCACCACGTCATCCGTCGCCGGCCACTCGGTGCCGTCGGCCGGCAGGAGCCAGCCGGGCGACACGCGGCGGTCCAGCACATAGGACTCGGCATCCAGCGTCTGCAGGTCGCCGGCCTGGTCGACGTACTGCACGCTGACGATCTCCAGGACTGGCGGCTTCAGCAGCTTGATCGCGCCGCACGGGAACGCGTCCAGCGTCTGCTCCCAGGTCTGCGTGATCAGCGCCAGGCGCGTGCGCGTCTCCGCTTCCTCGCGCGCGGCCGCGATGTACAGCGACAGCAGCTCATCCTCGTCCTTGCCGGGGATCTTCGACTGGGCACGCACCAGGTCCAGGCTGATCGGCTCCTGTGCCGGTTCAACGGTCTTCCGAATTGCCATGTCTTTTGCCTGCTATTGCTTGGGCCTGCGGGCACCGGCTCGCTGCAGCGGTCGGGCGCCGCCGCTGCGCAGGGACGCGCGCACCTGGCGCAACACGCCGACGATGCCGCCGCCGCCCTGCGCGTCATCGAGCGTGACATCACCGCCAAGGGTGACGGCGCCCATCAGCGTGCCGCCCGGCTGCACGTCATCGAGCTGCACATTGCCGGACAGGCCGCTGCCCACGTTCAGCTCAATCCGGCCGATCCCCGCGCCGAAGCCAATGTCCAGCGCGCTGGGCTCACCGTCCACGATGAGCCAGAAAAGGGCGTAGTCGGACGGCGACTCGGCCGGGTAGTCGAATGCCCCATCCGCGTACACGGTGAGGCCGGCCGCCGGCCAGCGGGTGATCGGCCCGCGCACGCGCTTGCCAGCATCGGCCGGCAGCGTGACGCAGGGGGCCAGGTAGCCAGGGCCATCCACGCCCTCGGTCGCAAGCTGCTCGGCCAGCACGCCCAGCGCGTGCCCGCCGTAGTAGCCACCGTCCAGGCCCAGCGGGGGCGCGCCGTACACCTCCATCAGGCCGCCCCCGCCTGCCGGATCCACACGCCGGCCTTGGTGCGGTCGGTGTGCCAGGCCGCGATGACGTACCACACGCCAGGCACCAGAGCGGCACTGGTGACCACCAGGTCACCCGCACCGGTGGTCACCTGGTTGGCCAGCACCAGGACCTGGGCGGCGTCCGTCAAGCGCTGGACCGTCACGAAGGGGATGGTGATCCCGAGCTGCGGGCCGTTGTTCTCGTTGACCACCCTGATGGTCATGGTCCCCGGAGCGAGGCCAAGGATGCCGGAGGGCATCACATCGTCCAGCTGCACGTTGCCGGACAGGTCGCTGCCGGACGAACTGAGCGTGCCCGCGGGCAGCACGTCGTCCAGCGTGACATTGCCGGTCAGCGCGGAGACCACCGGCGCCGGCGCCAGGTCGACGCGGCGGCGCCGCACCACATCAATCTCGCCCAGCGACCAGGCGGCGCACTCCTCATCCGTCAGCACTCGCTGCCAGATGCGCGGGCGGCCGATGTAGCCCTCGTGCGGGTTGTTGCCGGCGTCGTTGGCGCCGAAGCGGAAGCCCGCAGTGGTGTTGGCGCTGAGCGCGCCCGTGGCGGCCGTGGTGTAGCGCACGCCGTTGCGCCACAGCACGTAATTGCCCACCGCGCCGTTGCCCATCCCGGCCGCCAAGGTCAGGACGAACCGATCGCAACGCAGGGATGTCGCTGAACCGATTGACGCGCTGAAGTTCGGCCCGTTGGAGCCCGACCGCGGACCAGCGATGAAGTAGGAGCTGCTGTCGCTGAAGGCCTCCAGGATCAGGAAGCCGTGCGTGCTGTTGACCGGCGGCCTGATGAACAAGATGGTGTTGTACGCGGTGCTGGCGCGCGGCTGCTGCTCCCACGCCACCGTGGTGGGTTTCGTCGCGTCCAGCGTCGCAGGCGCCGCGAAGTCGACATAGCTGCCCGTGCCGTACATCGGCCCTTCGCCGCCCAGCGGGCTGGCCGCGCGCCCCGTACCTGTACGCACGCCGAACTTCTGGCTCACCAGGTCGAACTTCGTCGTGCCGACGTTGGCGCCAGCGAACAGCAGCCCCGCCATCAGGGGCGACCGCTCATCCAGGCGCGGTAGTCGCGTGCCGAAGCGGTCCGGGGTGCGCCTGCGCGCTGCCGTGCTCATTGCGTGTTACGCAGCAATCTTGTAGGTGCGCGGCAGAGCCACGAGGTCCCACGAAGAGATCGCCTGGCCGGTGTCGTTTCGCAGGTAGTACTCAGCGAGCAGCGGCACATCCTCAGCGAAGTCACCCCGCAGCAGCAGGTACTGCGCCGACGTCACATCGTCGACCTCGAAAACACCGATGACGCGGGTGGGCCGGGCAACCTCGGGCACCGGGGCGTCATTGGTGCCCGAGATGTCCAGGGGGCGGGCAACCAGTACCAGCAGGGAGCCCTGCACCGGCGCTGCGGCGCCGAACGTGACGGTCAGAACGAACTGCACGTCGGGGTAGCCCAGCCCGTCCGTGACCACGGAATAGTTTGCGGTCGATGCCACCAGCTGGGCCCCGGCGGCAATGGCGCCGCCACCGGTCATCAAGGCCTTTGGCGTGCCCACCGAAACGATTCGATCACCTGTTGCCATTGGTCGCCTCCTTTAGGCGATAGCGAAGAAGTAAACCGGTTGCGTGGTTGAGAACCACGCGAAAAAGCCCTTGAGCCGGCTGCTGTACCAGAAGCGGGTCATCAGGCCATCAGCCGGCGACACCGGCGGGACGACGGTGTTGCCCGGGTCGACGGGAATGACGGTGCGCGCCCAAGGGAGCGAGGTGTTATCGCTCGTCGGCTCGATGACCGTGATCTCGGTCGTGAGGCTCGTCTGCTGATACACCGCGACGGCACCACGCGGGCCGTAGTCCGGGCACCAGCAGGCACCGAAGCCGTCGACGGATGAACGGATTGCAAAGCCCGCGCTGCGGGCGCCGGTGACCGTGGGCACCTGCTGATTCGTGGCACCCGCGCCGACGCGCCATACGCCAGCCACGTCGCCACGCGAGACCGCGACCACCGACCGCAGCGGGCCGCCGGCATAGACGATCTGGTCGCCGAAGTACGGCGTGATCGTGTGCTGGTCGATCAGCTGGCAGTCCCACGGACCGGAGGCAGTCGGCGTGACTTTGAAAAGCCCCGCGTCCGTGGACTTGTTCGTGATCCACAGGACGCCGCCGTCCGTGTCCGGGTCCCAGCAGTTCATCCCCGCGCCGGAACCGGACACCGCGCCCGCGCCCGTGAACGCGGTGTAGTCGAGCACCAGGTCATTGGTGCCGTCCGGGTTGGCGCGGCGAATCTGGCGGATGTTGCCGTTGCCACTGTAGTGGACGCTCGACATCCGCGTTAGGTAGTCCCCCTTGCCCAGCCCATCAGCGCGACCGGGAATGTGGATTACATGCGCGTAGGTGTGGCTCGCGCGCAGGCGCCCGTCGCTGTAGCACGCGGTGAAGTCGAGGCCATCACCGACCGTGGTGATGGCGGGGCCCGGCAATGCGCCCGAGGGCGCCCACAGCATGCGCATGCTGGGGCTGTTTGCGCCGAACGCGCAGCCGTAGCCCTCATTGCCGCCGTAGTCCGTGTGCCCACCGCCATTGATCAAGCGGGCTTCGAGCAGGGACTCATCCCAGACGGTCCCCACCCACGCGCTCATGATGCCCGCGGTCATGCCGCGGGTGCGCCAGTCCGCGCCTGCCGGCGTGATGAGGTTGAGCCCGGCCTGCAGGTCTTCCAGCTTGCTGCTGGTCGCAATCCCCCACGTGAACGGCGCAATCGCAGCGCGCCAGGTCGGCCAGACGTGACCTTCCAGCGTGCCCGCCGCGACGGCCGGATCCAGTAGCACATTGCCGGCCAGGGCGGATTCCTGCACGCCCAACGTGCCGGCCGCGATGGCGGCGGCCAAGGTCACGGCGCCACTCAGGCGGCCGCCTGGGAAACGGCCGCCGTGAATGGGCTGCCCCGTGCCCACGTTGTATCGCAGGTGCACCGGCATTGCCACGCGTATCTCCCGCGTTACTGGTTGCCGTCGGTCATCGTCAGGCCGGTGACGGTGACGTTTTGCCCCGTGACCACCGTGCCGTTGAACGTCACGTTCCCCGCGCCGGCGCCGATGTCGTTGTCCGCCACCGCCGTGCCGCCGGACGTGGAGTAGCGGATGAATGTCGGCGTGCCGCTGACGTGCAATGAGTTGTTCTGCGTCACGCTGCCGATGGTCAACACGCCGTTGGAGACGGTGCCCGCAGTGGCGCCCAGCTGCAGCGTGGCCAGCAGCGTGCCGGTCGGTGTGCCCAGGTCAGCGGGGCGGGTGCCGCTGTAGATCTTGATCGTGCCATTGCTCAGCAGCGAATTGATCGCTTCGAGGCGCGCATTGCGCGCCGCGGTGCTGAACTCCAGCGCGGCATCGGCCGTTGACGGCGCAATGGCGGTGATGCCGATCGCGACCGCGGCCGCAGGCGCGCCGAGGCGCAGCGCGGTGGTTGGCAGGACGGACAGCAGCGCCAGCAAGCCGGCGACGAACAGCGCGCCGAGCTGCTTGCGCAGGTGATCGAAGGTCTTCATGTGGGGTGGCTCCTGAAAGACCGAGGGGCGCCGATTGGCGCCCCTCGTGGGTGGTGATGCAGGCGGCGCGTCAGCCCAGCGCGGCCAGCTCGTCGAAGCGAGCCTTCAACGCGGCCAGCTTCGCGTCCAGCGCGGCCGCGGTGGCCTCGTCCGTGGCCTTGGCCTTCAGGTCATCGAGCTGGGCGGCCTCGATGCGCAGCGCGTCCATTTCGGCCTGGCGCTGTTCGGCCGCCACCGTAATGGCGCTGCGAACGACCTGCGCGCCCTGCTGCCTGGCGTAGGCCACGGCTTCCTTGTGCGGATCGACGGAGCCGTCCTTGGCAAGCTGCTTGATCAGCTCCGCGTCGGCTTCCAGGACTTGGCCTGCCTTCAGGCCATGGGCGCCCACGTCACACAGGACGCGAGCAAATGCGAGCTTGGACATGGGGATTGGTCCTTGTCGGTGGGAGGATGGGGAGAGAGACGGAGGAAGGTGCAGGCGTCTGCACCCTCCCCCACCGCAGGCCTGGATCAGGTGGCCGAGTTGGCGTAGTGCTTGACCGCGCCGCCGGCGTCGACCAGGTTGCCGCCCATGCGTTCGAAGGCGACGAAACCGACCTGGCCGAGCGTGGTGAACGCGCTGTCCGTCATGCGGAACATCGTCAGATCCATCACCTTCCGAATGATGTACTTCTTGAAGTCGCCGAACAGGATCGACTTGGCATTGGCGGCCATCGCCGGCACGTCGTCATTGATGGCGATTTCCTTGCCCATCAGGCGATCCGGTGCGCCACCCGGGTTGCCTTGCTCGTAGCCCGGCACGAAGATGGGGCGGCCCTCACTGTCCTTGATCTTGCGCAGGACCTTGAGCGACGAGTCCGCGAACATCCAGCGCGCAGCCGCACGATAGGCGCGGTTCACGGAGTGCTCCAGGTCCACCAAGTCGTCATAGATGACGGTCAACGTTTGGCCCGTGGTGCCAGTCTTACCGACCGCCGAGCCCGTGACGATGCCGCGCGGCTGACCGGTGCCGGTCCCGATCGTCCAGTGCTTGTTCGTGATGCGGCCCAGGCGCACGGCCAGCACCCCCATCACGTAGGCCTCAATGTCCAGGAAAGAGTCCTGGATCAGCTCCCAGGGCAGGGCGATCTTCTTGCTGCTGTACTTGTAGGTGTCCAGCACCGTGTTCCCGAAACCAGTGTCAGCACCGGTGGCGCCGGTGTTCTGCCCGACGATCTCGCCCTCTTCCGCGGTGGCGTCCGCGGTGGGGAAGTTCATGGAGGCGCCGCTGGCGGTGTTGATCACGCTCGCCACGCCCAGCATGCCGCCGTAGGCCTTCATGGCCTCCTCCAGCGACCGCATGTATTCGGTGGCAGTGGTGTAGCCGCCTTCGGCGGGCGTCGTGGTGCTCATCGCGCCCTGCGGACGGACGCCCATCGCCTGGCGGATATCCTCGGTCTGCCGCCCGAACATCTCGGTCCGCTGCTGCTCGGTCAGCGCCGCAACGCCGCCGATCAGGTACGCGCGCAGCGCCTTGCTGTGCTCGCTCTGGCGCGCCGGATCACGGGTGGACTCGTCGCGGACCCGGTTCAGCAGGTTGTCGGTCTGCTCGCTGGCCAGCTGCGCCAGGCGCGTTTCGCGCTTGATCTCGTCGTCGATCGCTTCGATCTCGGCCAGCATGGCGTCCAGGCGATCGACGTCTTCCTTCGGCATGCGCTTGTCCGCCGGGTACTTCGCGTTCAGTTCGTTGGCGTCCTTCGCCTTGGCGTTGCGACGCTCGCGCAGTTGAGCGAGTTTGCTCATGGTGTGGTCCTTTCGGTGGTGTCAAAGAAAAGGCCCGCCGAAGCGGGCCTGGCTCGGTCGCGCGAGGGCGCTACGCGATCTGCAAGCGCTCGATCAGCTGCAGGCGCTGCAGCTGGCGGGCGCGGTGGTCTTGGTCGGCCTGGCTGGCCGCGGGCGGCTGTGCAGGCGTCTGCACGGGCTTGCGGTCCATCAGGTATGCGTTCAGCTTCCAGTCAGGGGCCTGGGCGGACGGCGCGGCGCCGGTGATGGCGATGCTGTCGGCGAAGCCGGCATCCACCGCCTCTTCGGCCGTGAACCAGGTCTCTGCCTCGCACCACTGCCGCACCTGGTCCAGGTCAGCGCCGGTCTTCCGGACGTACTCGGCGTACATGGACGAGTCGCACTTGTTCAGCAGCTCGATCAGCGCGGCGAAGTCCTGGGCGTTCCCCCAGCCCATCGTCCACGACTGATGGACCATGAACTTCGAGTTGGAGGTGATCAGCACCTCGTCGGCGTTCGAGGTGATCACGGTCGCCGCGCTGGCCGCAAGGCCCTCGATCTGGGCGACCACGTGCGCGCTTTGCTCACGGATGGCCTGGCAGAAGGCCTCGGCAGCGAACACGTCGCCGCCGGGACAGTTGACGTACAGGCGGATCTTCTCGGCCTCGATCGCGCGGAACGCGGGCACGAAGTCCTGCGGGCACACGCCGCCCCACCACTCCGCGGTCATCCGGTCAGCGACGATCGGGTCGTACAGGTACACCGCCACCTCGCTGGAGGCCTCGGCGCGCACGATGCGCGACTCGATGGGAGTGAAGGCCCGGCGGTTGTCAGCCAGCAGTTGCATCAGGCGATTGCGGCGCATCGTCGTCGTCCTCTTTCGGGTTGGGCTGTTGAACCGCGGGAGCGGCCCGCAGGTTGGCATTCGGTGGCAGGTTCTCGCGCCGGCGGATTTCGTCCACGTCCAGGAACGGCTGCTCGCCGGCACGGCCGAGGCCGATGCGATAGGACTCGAATCGAGCCTTCATATCGCCGGCCTGCAATGCGGACGGGTCGTGTTCGACGAAGTAGCGCGCCCGCGTCGGCCACAGCTTCCGGTTCAGTTCCTGACCCGTCGGCACCGTGTGTCGGCGCAGCGCGTACCGCACGAAGGCCGAACCCTGCTGCTCAAGGCCAGTGCCCCAGCTGGTGGACTTCTCGGTGTGGCCGATCAGGAATGGCGGGACGCCGAAGATGCGGCAGATCTCTTCGACCGTGAACAGACGCGTGCCGAGGATCTCGGCGTCCTTGCTGTTGACGCTGAGCTGTGCGGGCTCGAGCCCGTTGTAAAGGATCAGCGGTGCGCGGGAGCCGGCCATGCGCGCCTTCAGCGTTGCCCTCAGGTCCTCCAGCTGCGTCGGGTCCATGCTCTTCGCAGTCTTCAGCGCGTAGTCGAAGGTTGCACCCTCGCTGAAGAACTTCCCGGTGTAGCGCTGGCCGGCCAGTGCCACGCCCACGGCTTCCCGCGCCGCATAGGTGATTGGGCTCGGGCTTGTCACGCCGTCGAAGCCGATGCTCGACAGGTGCAACACGTCGTCGGCATGCAGCACGCGCTGAGGCCCGATCTCGGGCTGGAAGCGATACAGCAGTTGCCCCGTGCCCGGGTCCTTGAACGGCTGCGTCCTCCAGCGCGGCATCGGGCGGAATCCGATCACGCGCGAGCTGTAGATGCTGGGGCGCAGCAGCTCGGCGAAGCCATCACCGTGCAGCAGCTTCGACAGATAGACCATCTCCCACGCCGTGGCGCTGGTCATATCGTCGTTGGCCGACTCGTTCAGGAACCACCAGTAGTCGTGCTCGGTCGGCTGCCGGTCCTGGCCCACGCGCTCGAAGAGGCCGAGGGGCAACGTGCTGAGCGTCCCGGCCAGCAGCGAGACGCAGGCATACACCGCGGAAACGCGCATCGCGGTTTCGGCCGTCACGTTCTCGCCCGAGCTGGACATGCCGACGACGCCAAGCTGCTCCATCAGCTGCTCCAGCGTCAGGCCGGTCGTGACCGAGTTCTCACCGCCGGCGGCCTGGACGCTGCCACCGCTGCGGCGGCCGGCCATCCAGCCGGTCAGGATCTCAGACGGCCGGTAGCGCGCTTCGAGATTGAAGACGTTGCTCATGCTGTCGTCAGGTCCAGCACGATGGCGCCCGGTGCGCCCTCTTCCTCTTCCTGCGGCGCGATTGCCCGGCCCAGGGCCATCACCAGCGCGACCATGCCGTCGATCTTGTTGCGAACCTTCGCACGGTCGAACTTGATGTTGTCGGCTGCGTCTTTCGTGGCGACCACGTTGCTGGCCATCCAGCGCAACACCTTGTGCCCCCCGTGGGCAAGTCGGTGACTCATGTACAGCCGCTCCAATTCCTTGCAAGGCCCGCTCATGCTGGCGAAGCCTTGCCCGACATTGACCACCTCCACCCCGTCATCCTGCAGGTCGGTCACCAGCTGCGAGCTGTTCCACCGGTCGGCGCCCAGCTGCACCAGGTTGAAGTTCTCTCGGTCCTCATTGATGGTCTTGCGAATGAACGAGTAGTCGGCAACGTTGCCGGGCGTCACCTTGATCAGCCCCGCCTCGATCCAGGAATCCAGGTCCTTGAGCAAGCCCTTCGCGCGCAGCTTGTCGACGGCCGCCTGCGGCAACCAGAGGCGCACCACCACCTCCCACAGGCCGGTCTCAACCAAAGGCGGGAACACGTAGACGCAAGCCGTGAAGTCGCTGACCGAAGCCAGATCCAGCCCGCCAAAGCATCGGCGGCCGCGGAGCAGCACCTCGTCCACTGGCGTGGAACACAGCTTCCAGTGCTCCATGTCCACCCAGTTTTCGCTCGCTTCTGTCCAGCGACAGAAGTTCAACCGCAGCACAAGGCTGCGCTTGCTGGGCAGACTCTTCGCCTCCAGTACCTGCTCGCGCAGGTACGTCCTTGTGACCGACTGGCCCAGGTTCGGATTTGCCTTCGGCCAGCAGGCCTCATCCGCGAACGGATCATCCTTCTTGTCCAGGGCCGCGATGAAAGCGAACCAGGCGTCGTTCTCCAGCACACCCTGCAGCACCTGAATGCTGTACTCATGGTGTTCGAAACACACCGTGGTTTCGTCATAGCCGCTGTTCGTGATCTCAAAGATGAGCGAGCGCGTGCGGCCTTTCGTGCCAGCTCGCATCTTCTCCACCACTACCGGCGACGGGTGCTCGTGCAGCTCATCAACGATGACGACATGCGGCCGCTTCCCATCCAGGCCCCGCCCCTCAGCGGACACCGGCCGGAAGTAGCTGGACGTGGCCAAGTAGGCCAAGTTTGAGTGCCCGACCTGCAGGCGCCGCAGCAGCGGTAGCGATGCATTCACGAACTCCTTCGCGTCCGTGAAGCAAATGCCAGCCTGGTCGCGCGAGGTCGCCGCGCTGTACACCTCGGCGCCCGCTTCACCATCTGCCACCAACGCATAGAGCGCGATCCCAGCGGCCAGCGGTGTCTTTCCGTTGCCCTTGGCAATCTCAACGTAGGCGACGCGAAAGCGCCGCCCGCCGTCGGCGGCATACCAGCCGAAGACGCTGCCGACAATGAAGCACTGGAACGGCGACAGAACAAACCGCTTACCAGCGTGTTCACCCTGGTAATGCCGCAGACACTCGATGAAGCCGATGGCGTGCGCAGCGGCTTCCGGCCGCCAGGTCAAGCCACGGGCTGGCCCCGTCTCCAGGTCGCGCAGATGCCGCGCGGCAGCCAGGCGCACCCACGGGCCTGCAATCTCCTCGCCCGAGGCAACGCGCAGCGCATAGTCGGTCGCGCGATCAGCAACCGACTGATGCTCAGCCATCAGGTGGCGCTCCCGCGCGGCAGCGCGCCACCGGCCTGAAGGAAGCCTTCCATCGGATCGTCGGGCATCCCCGGCAGCGCCATCTGCTGACCAGCCGTCGACGCAATGCGAGACGCGGGCGTCAACCCGAACTCCTTCGCGAAGCGAAGCATCCGGTCGAGTGCGCGATCCCTGGCCTGGGCCAACGCAGACACCTGCTTGTACCCGCTGGGCGTCACATCCACCAACGCGTCAGCGCCGTTCGTGCCGATCAGGTCCTTCACCTTGCGCTCCAGCACGGCCCACTCGCCCCAGGCTTGGCAGTAGCCGGCCAGCGCAGCGCGGTCCAGCTCAGTGACCAGGCCGGCGGTGACCAGGTGAGGCGAGATGCGGCGCCACTCAGCACGGGCTTCCGGTCCCAGGTGCTGGGGGCAGGCCGGCACGACGATCGGCACGCGCACTGCTGTGCCGCCCGCCAGTTCCTCATCGCTCTTCTTACTCGGGTTCCCTCTGATGAGGTGAACGTTCGAAGGGAGCGCCTTGCGACCTGCCATGTCAGACCCCTCCGGGGGATACCCCCCCCTCCCCATTTCCCGGCGCATCGCAGAGTGCTAGGCAACCGGTCCCGTCTTGGGCGGCCCCAGAGTTTTCCACCCCCCCCTGCTGAGCGATGAGACGGGAGAAGCGGCCGGCGCCTTGCGCACCCTCGCGACCGGACTTCGATCGGTGCCAGTCAGCGCAGACGCACCAGAGGTTCGTCTCATCGTCACAACCGACGAGTGAGCCGTGCAGACGTTGCCATTCGGCCTTGTTCGTCTTGTGGTCCACGTGCGTTCCCCGGTGCACGAGGCCTTCAGCAAGGTGCGGCTGGCAGGTGCCCTCGTCACGGCGCAGGATGAGTTCACGCCGGCGGTCCCACGCGCTACCGTAGCCGCGCGCATGGCGGCTACCGCGGTTCGGGTCAGCGAAGTCTCCGGGGCTGATCCGGTGCTTGGCACATCGGCTCGTGCCGTCGCGCACGGTCACACCACACTTCGTGCATGGCTTCAGGGCAGCGGTCGGCATGGCGGGTGGGAAAAGAAGCGGCCCGCGCTCATCGCTGAGCAGCGGGCCGCATGGACGCACTTGAGGAGACTCACCGATGCATGGGAGGTTGGGGACCCCGCGCACCAGCGTGCCCGAAATGTAGGGAGAAGCGATAACGCGTAAAACCCCCTCAGGTTCACTCGCTGAGGTACAGGCCGATCTGACGATGCGCCTCGCGAATGCGATACCGCACCGTGCTCTCGGCGCACTGCAGGCGCCGGGCAGCGGGCTGGCCGCGCAGGCCAATGCAGTAGTGCACGACGATGGTGTTCGCCAGGCGGACCGACAGCATGCCGATCGCGCGGTGCGTCTCCCGAACTCGCCCGTGCTTCCCGTCTACGGTCTTGAGCGTGGGCGTGGTGCCCGGCGCTGGTGGCATCCACGACTGGTGCAGCACGTTGGTCACCGGGTAGCCGTTGCCGCCCTTCACCGTCACCCAGGCGGCCCACTCCTGCAGCCGACGCTCCACCCCGGCCTCGATGACTTCATCACGCACCAGCCGGCTCCCTCAGGATGAGCAGCGCCTGCGTGCTGGTGACGCTGGCCGCTGCGAAGTTGGCCAGCAGCGGGTCATCCCAAGGCGTGCCCACCGCCAGCGCACCCTCACGCGCAAAGAACCACCCGGGCTGCCGCTCGATGACGCCGCGCCTCCAGCACTCGCCCACGTGCGCGGCCCCCAGCTTGGCCCGCTTCTCGGCCATCAGCTTCGCCACACCAGGCATTTGGGCCGGCAGCCAGGCCCATCGGTTCTTGCTCGTGTCCATCCTGTCCATGTTCCTTTCTTCGATCTGCCACATGGGATTCGGGCTCGGGCGGGCGCGTCCGCGCGCGCGTGCACCTGCGCCCGCCATGCTGAGCCCCGGCACACGGACCTGTCGGCGTGGCTCCGCCCGGCTGGCCTGCTGACAGGGCTTGAGCCTGGCGGCAGATCAGTGCAACGAACGTGGACACGTGGACAGGTCCGGGTGCGCCCGGTCGCGGCCAGCTACATGGCCGCCACCCAGCGACCGCTGACCTTGTCCGGCACGCCTGCCGATCGGGGGTCAGAACGGGATCGCATCAGGGTCCTCTACGGTTTGGCCCTGCGTCGGGCCGGGTGCGACTGGTGATCCAGGGCTGCCGCTCGCTGGGGGCGGGCGGTCCGAGGCCTTCGGCCGCACGTACACGCGCGGCCTGCCGGGAAGGCTGGTGCGGCGCACCTCCCAGCCCAGCATGTGCATGACGGCGCCGGCCTTCTTGATGACGGCGTCGGTCTGCTTGTCGATGGTGAAGCCGATGCGGGACAGCAGCTCGCTCATGCCGATCTCCGACACCAGCGAGCCATTCACTCCCTGGTGCGGGACCTTCTGGTCTTCGTCGTACAGGTAGTGCCTGATCGCGGCCTCGATGCCGCTTTCCATCGAGCGGGCCTTTTGCTGCGGGTCGAACAGCTCGCGCTGTTCCTTCGCGCTCGGCCAGAACGGTTCGTTGCGGTCCAGGCAGTCGATGGCCTCGGCGAACAGCTGGTCGACGTTCTCCCGCAGCCAGTCCACGTCGAGCCGGCGCGTGATGCGCACCGGCCAGAAGCGCCGGTTGCCCGTGGTGTCGCTCAGGTAGTGCGATTCGTTCGTCGTGCCGACGAACACCACCTGGCGCGGGTAGTCGCGCGGCCGCCTGTCGAAGCTGGCCCGGAACCGGTCCTTCGACGAGCTGATGAAGGACTTGACCTTCGTCACCTCTTGGCGGGACATGCTGTCCAGCTCGCCCCACTCGTACACCCGAATACCCTGGATGTTCTGGTACGAGTCTTTTTCGCCCAGCGTCAGACCCGTGTCGGCGAAGTACTCGCCGCCCAGCACCTTGGCCACGGTGGACTTTCCGTAGCCCTGCGGCCCCTCCAGGATGAGCATGTAATCGAACTTGGTGCCGGGCCCGCGCACGATGTCGGCGCCGCGCTTTTCGGGCGGTAGAACCCGGCAGCACATGGCCATGATGAACCACTTGCCGGCCAGCGCCAGATAGCGGTACAGGTCGCGCACATCGGGCCGCGAATCGTCGTCGTCCCACTCATCCTCTTCCAGGCAGCACCGCCGAAGCCACGTCTCCAGCCGCTTGGTGCCGTCCCAGGTGTTGCGGCAGGCCTCCAGCTGCTCGCGCACCGGGTGATAGGCGTGCAGGTGAGCGACCATCAGCACGGCCTGTTCCAGCTGCTCGCGCGGCATGCTGGGCAGGCCATGCTCACGCACCAGCCACTGGCCCATCAGCAGCTCGTCGCACTCTTCCCAGGGCCCGGCATCCGTGCCCCAGGGGGTTGCCTTCAGCTTGTCCACGTTGTTCGTGAACTGGTTGAAGGCAATGATGCCCACCGCCTCAGGCACGCCGGCGATGTTGCGGTCCGGCCAGCCGTCCAGCGCCAGGACCACGTTCTCGCGCACCGGCTTGATGCTGCCCGTGCTCGACAGGATGAGGTGCTTCCGCCATGGCGCCTCGCCAGCATCCTCGGCCGGCGCCTCATCCCCACCAGCTGCGGGAGCCCTGGAACGCGCGATTTTTTCGCCAGCACCGTTCAGGCCCGCCGCCGCGCGCACCGAGTCATCCGGCGGGACGAAAGGCGCAGCTGCGCGGATGTAGTCGCGCACCTGGTCAGCCGTCCAGCCATCGTCGATCGCGTCGGCAATATCCCAGCCGTCGCGCACGTCGCCCGGCTTCGGGATGTTGACGCGGAACACCGTACACGCCTGGTCCTTGACCAGCTGCGTGCCGATGCCAGCCATGGCCGCATTGCCCGGCTGCAGCGGCTCGGGAAGCAGCGGCTTCGATTCCGGGTCGATCCCGCGCTCACGCTCTTCGCGTGATAGGCGTTTGCGCTTCGCGTCGCAGTCCGGCCACAGGTAGACCGTGCGGTTCATGAGCCATGCCCAACTGGCCATGGCCCAGGCCTTGGCGCCGCCTGGCCAGCTCACGAAATCGAACTCGTGCCCGAGCAGCTTGTGCCCGGCCTCGGCGCACTTCTCGCCCTCCACGATCACGACGGGCAGGGACAGGTCCGCGGAAAGCAGCGTGGCGGGCACGTACAGCGGGCGCGGCGCCTCCCACTGCTTCCAATGCCATTTCATGGTGCCCCGGCCATCGGACTCGTCCACGCACCAGGTGAGCGGCAGGGTGTCCTTCGTCACCTCCCCCGCGGAGTTGAAGCGCTCGAAGCGCGCCACGTAGCCGTAGCGCGTGCCCTCGAACACGTACTCCCACGTGCGCACCGCCTGCAAGCGCACGTAGGTGTCCGTCTTCTTGTCCCGGAAACCCCATTCGAAGACCGGTGCGGGAACCTTCGCTGGCACCGGGACCAGCGCCCGCCACATGCTGCGCCGCTTCACCCCCGCCGGCGCCGGCGTGTCGGGCAGGGGCTCATCGAGCCAGGGCGGCATGCTGTCGTCCTGCGGCTCCGCGCCGGCCGAGC